>NZ_JBSWYY010000010.1:0-146962 GCF_056161325.1 Alteromonas sp. ABE4_545 | reverse complement strand
GGTTTTAGAAACTTTGAAAATTATCGAATAAGAGTGATGACCCATTGTGGATGGGATGGTGTTATCAATCGTGTAAGGTGAATGCTGATCCCCCGTTTATGGGGTAGAGCCCACATCTAAAAGTGGTACCAGAGGCCGGACTTGAACCGGCACAGAGTTACCCCCGGCGGATTTTGAATCCGCTGCGTCTACCAATTCCGCCACTCTGGCACTGATAGATGTGCTACCGCGTTTGATTTGCTCTAACGCTTTAGTGGTGCGCATTATAACCCTGTGTTTGCCGCTGACAAGTGTTTTATTACAGATTTTTGTAATCTTTGATTCAAGTGCCTAAATAATGTGCTTTTTGTTCGTTTTCTAGTGAGAAAAAGGGTTTTATGGCACACTAAATCCCATATTTATCTTATCTCTCTTTGCAGATTTCATGGCAAAAAAGCATCGCGTGTCTAAAAAGCAAACAACACACAACACATCAGCAACAGAACCTGCACTAAATTCACAACGGGCAGGGTTTATTCGTCGCTTGGCCGCGATGATTTATGACACATTGGTGGCGACGGCCGTGGGAATGTGCGCCGCTATGGTACTTATAGTGTTTCTAGTGGTGGCATTGAAAAATGGTTTATTAGACCTCAGTGGCTTTAGTGAGCCTGCTGACCTTATTCAATCCTCAGTATTCTACAAGTCGATTATTCAGGTCTGGGTAGGTGCATGGGTGTTAGGTTTCTTTCTTTGGTTTTGGCGCAGAGGGGGCCAAACTTTAGGCATGCGTGCTTGGCGTTTACGTATTTTTAGTACCGTTGAAGAACCCGTGACGTGGGGCCGGCTTATTTTGCGGTTAATTTTCTCGTTCGGTGGGTTAGGAACATTACTTGTTTTATTCGATTGGAAGCACAAGCAGTCGTTACAAGACAGAGTTGCTAAAACGGAAGTGTTATATTTGTCGAAGGAAGAGAACGATCACAAGCAGTGGTGATCGTTCTTACCAAAAATGGACTATTGATGCGGCAAATTATCGACGCAATAAAAAGGCGGCGATACTTGCAAACAATAGGCTTGGTAGCAACGCGCCTACATAGGGCGGTAATTGATAAACCAAGCTTAATGGCCCGAAGACCTCGTTGGTGATAAAGAAACTAAAGCCGGTTAACACGCCCATAATCACTCTTGCGCCCATAGTTACACTGCGTAGCGGGCCGAAAATGAATGACAATGCCATAAGCAGCATCACACCAATCGATATCGGCTGAAATATTTTTCGCCATAGCGCGAGTTCGTAGCGGGCCGAGTCTTGTTTGTTATTGTCTAAATAATTGATGTAGTCCATCAAACCTTGAATCGACAAGGCCTCAGGTTTCACCGCGACAATGGCGAGTTTGTCCGGAGTTAGACTTGAATCCCATTGCCGCTGATCAACGTGTCGAGTTTCGATGTTTTGCTCGCTAAAGCTGGTTTCTGTCACATCGGCCAGTGTCCAACTGTCATTTTTGTATACCCCTTGGTGAGCAAAAGTCATACTGACAAGGTTTAATGTGTCATCAAAGCGATAAATACTCACATCTCGAAGTGAGTGCCCACTTATAACCTGGCCTATGCTCACAAAGTTGTCGCCATCTTTTGCCCAATCTAGTTGAGCGGAGGAAAACAAGGCTCCTCCAGAGATAGCTTCGGTGCGAATCTCCTTCGCTTTAGACTCGCTCACAGGCGTTACCCATTCACCCACAGCCATGATAAATAGGATCATCACAACGGTTGATTTCATGGCTGAGGCAATGATATTCCATCGACTCATTCCCGCGGCTTGCATCACCACTAATTCACTATTGCTCGCCAATAAGCCCATTCCTACTAACCCGCCGATAAGGGTCGCCATGGGGAAGAATTGTTCGAGTTCGCGCGGCAAGCTTAAAATGACATAAACCGCCGCAATCGTGAGGTCGTAATCGCCTTCGCCAAGTTTGCGCAATTGCTCAACAAACTTAATGAGCGCACTTAGCCCTATCAAAACCGAGAGGGTTACGGTAACCGTTGAAAGTAGGGTGCGTGCAATATACCAATCGAGAATTTTCAGCATCATGCTCTCCTCAATAGTTTCGCGCGTAACAGCGTACCAATTTTTCTGTCTCGCACTATTAATGTCACACCGATAAATAACATAATGCCGTGAACCCACCAAAGGCCGAGAACTGCGGGGATTTTTCCGTCTTCTAAAACGCGTCGACTAGCAAGCAGCAGCAGGAAATAGCCCAAATATAGCAATATGGCTGGCCCCATTTTCCCGAACCGTCCCTGACGAGGGTCAACCGCACTCAAGGGCACGGCTATCAGTACTAGAAAGGGAATAGAAAGTGGGATGGCAATTCGCCATTGTAATTCTGCACGGGCTTCGATGGAGTCGTCTTCGAGTAGTTCAGATGTGGGTAATACCGACACTTTACGACGACGTTCTTCTACCTCGGGTTCACTGATCTGAATTTGGTACTGGTCAAATTCGACCACGCGGTAATTACTTTGCTGCTGTACCCCTTCGTATTGCACGCCATCGCCCAATACAAGGTGGCGCGTACCATCAGGGTTGGTTTCTACTTGCCCTTTTTCAGCGTATACAATGCGTACTTGAGGCTCTTTGTCATCATTACTTTGTTGTGACAAAAACACCCGTTCTAGTTGGTTATTACTGTCAATGCCGTGAACAAAAATAACCGCTTGCTCGTTGCCTGTTTGCTGAAAACGCCCTGGAATAATTGCCGAAAACCCAGCCTCGGAGCGGGCTTTTTGCTTCAGCTCATAGTCGTGCTCTGCTGCCATTGGGGCGAGATAGAGAGTAATAACCGCCGTAAACGCCATAATGAATAGTGACAGGGCCAACATTACCCGCGTGACATACCATTCGCTGATGCCACAAGCGCGCATTACCGTCATTTCACTGTCGACATACAAGCGACCATGGGCAAGCATAATGCCCAAAAATGCGCTAATCGGAAGCACCAATGAAGAGAGTATGGGGGCGTATAACGCGAGGAAGCCCACCACTAAACTAGCGGGAATATCACCATCTGAAGCGTCACCCAGTACGCGCACAAAGCGTAAAGTGATAAAAATCGCCATTAAAATCAGAAATATCGCTACTTGTGATTTAAGCGTTTCCTTAAGTAAATAGCGGAATATCAGCATTTTTTGCCTGCACGAATAGTAGGAATTTTAGTGAAAGAAACCACAATTTTGAGTAAACTTACTGTTTTTACAAGTTTTGCCTGCATTCAATAAACCGTCTGCATCTTGAGGCGCAGTAAATTAGACGACTATTTCGTCTTTTTGTCGTTGCGCAAGTGTTGCCTGAAAGCGTTATCTGGCAGCGTATTAAAACATAAAGCCGGGCAAAACGTTACGTGAAATTACATAATGCAGGCAGAATCGACAGAATCAAACAATGAGGTGATATCGTGGAGTTTAGTGTAAAGAGCGGCAGTCCTGAAAAACAACGCAGTGCGTGTATTGTGGTCGGCGTCTTTGAGCCGCGCCGCTTAACTGCCGTTGCCGAACAACTGGACGAAATCAGCGAAGGTTACATCAGTAACCTGTTACGACGTGGTGACCTGGAAGGTAAAGCAGGGCAAATGCTGCTGTTACACCATGTACCAAATGTGCTGAGTGAACGTGTATTACTCGTAGGTTGTGGTAAAGAGCGCGAGTTAGACGAGCGCCAATACAAGCAAATTATTGCAAAAACCATCAGCACCTTGAACGAAACTGGGTCTATGGAAGCGGTGTGTTTCTTAACTGAATTACACGTGAAAGGGCGTGACACCTATTGGAAGGTGCGTCAAGCGGTAGAAACCACGCAAGACACGCTTTATACCTTTACTCAGTTGAAATCGAAAAAAGGCGAAGCCCGTCGCCCATTGCGTAAAATTGTATTCAATGTGCCTACGCGCCGCGAGCTAACCGTTGGCGAGCATGCGGTTGAGCATGGTCTCGCCATTGCTAAAGGGGCGAAAGCCACCAAAGATGTGGCTAACATGCCACCTAATATTTGTAACCCTGCTTATTTGTGGCAACAAGCACAGCAAATGGCAGAAGGATACCCTTCCGTGTCGGTCGACGTAGTAAACGAAGCGCAAATGGCCGAGTTGGGGATGAATTCTTATCTTGCGGTTGGTCGTGGTTCAGACAATGAGTCGCTGATGAGTATTATCGAGCACAAAGGTGGGCCAGAAGACCAAGCACCTATCGTGTTAGTGGGTAAAGGGTTGACCTTTGATTCAGGTGGTATTTCTATCAAGCCAGGTGAAGGCATGGATGAAATGAAATACGACATGGGTGGAGCGGCAACTGTACTCGGTGTTATGCATACGGTGGCAACGCTTAATTTGCCGATTAATGTGGTTGGTGTAATGGCTGGCTGTGAAAACATGCCAGATGCCAACGCGTACCGTCCAGGTGATATTCTCACTACTATGTCTGGCCAAACAGTGGAAGTGTTAAACACTGATGCGGAAGGTCGTTTGGTACTGTGTGATGCGTTGACTTACGTTGAACGCTTCGACCCTGAACTCGTGATCGATATCGCCACGTTAACAGGGGCGTGTATTATCGCGCTAGGTCACCATGCATCTGCGATTATGAGTACACATAACCCACTTGCCCACGAACTATTGAATGCCGCAGAACAAAGTAGTGATAAAGCGTGGCGCTTGCCTTTGTGGGATGAGTATCAAGAACAATTGGAAAGCCCATTTGCCGATATGAGCAACTTGGGTGGTCGCCCAGCTGGGTCGATTACGGCGGGTTGTTTCTTGTCTCGCTTTACGCGCAAGTACAACTGGGCGCATATGGATATTGCGGGAACGGCATGGCGTAGTGGTAAGAACAAAGGCGCAACGGGGCGACCAGTGCCTCTGTTGTCTCAGTTCTTATTGAACCGTGCTGGCGTAGCGCAAGAAGACTAATATGCCTCAGGTGATTTTTTACCAACTCGCCGATGACAAACCATCAGCGGTACACGAGAAAGCCTGCGATTTGGTTGCTGAAGCCTATGGCAACAAGCAACGATGTGTGGTGTTGTGTGCGTCGCAAAAAGATGCCGAGTCTATCGACGAGTTGTTATGGCAGTTGCCGAGTCAGCGTTTTGTACCTCATAACCTCGCGGGCGAAGGCCCAGCAGGTGGGGCGCCAGTTGAAATACACTGGCAAGACGCGGGCTTGCCGAAAAAGCCTTGCTTAGTGAATTTAAGCGAGGCGCTGCCTGCCAATGTGCGCCAACACCAGCGCATCATCGATTTCGTGCCCGTTGCTGAAGAAGCAAAAAAAGCGGCGCGACAACGTTATAAACAATATCAGCAAGCCGGCTGCAGTATGCAGTTTATTGCCGGCTGACAACGAGAGTAATTCATGGATAAAACCTTTGAACCCCAATCCATTGAGCGTGCCTGCTATGAACAATGGGAAGACAAGGGCCTATTTAAAGCGTCTGGCGAAGGCGACCCCTACTGTATTTTATTACCGCCGCCAAACGTAACAGGTAGCCTGCACATGGGTCATGCGTTCCAGCATACCATTATGGACACCTTAACCCGTTATCACCGTATGAAAGGCGACAACACCTTGTGGCAGTGTGGTACTGACCACGCGGGTATCGCAACCCAGATGGTGGTAGAACGCAAGTTAGCGGCAGAAGGTAAGAGCCGTCACGACCTTGGCCGCGAAGCTTTTGTTGAAAAAGTTTGGGAATGGAAAGAAGAGTCAGGCGGTACTATTACCCGCCAGATGCGTCGATTAGGAACATCACCTGATTGGGATCGCGAAGCCTTCACCATGAACGAAGACTTATCAAAAGCCGTAACCGAGGTGTTTGTTAAGTTACACGAAGAAGGTTTGATCTATCGCGGTCAACGTTTGGTGAACTGGGACCCAGTACTCCACACTGCAGTTTCAGACCTAGAAGTGGTGAACGAAGAAGAAGCCGGCCACATGTGGCACATGCGCTATCCGCTCGCTGATGGCTCAGGTGAATTAGTTGTTGCGACTACGCGCCCTGAAACCATGCTTGGTGATACCGCCGTTGCCGTTCATCCTGATGATGAACGCTATCAAGCCATGATTGGCAAAGAGATCAAACTGCCCATTACCGGCCGTTTGATCCCAATTATTGCTGATGACTATGTTGATCCTGAATTCGGTACAGGCTGCGTGAAGATCACCCCTGCGCACGACTTTAACGATTACGACATGGGTAAACGTCATGACTTACCTATGATCAATATCTTCACGGCTGACGCCAAAGTGAATGATGAGGCCCCAGAAGCTTACCGCGGTTTAGATCGCTTTGATGCGCGTAAACAAATTGTGGCTGACCTCGACGCTGCAGGTATCTTGGTTAAAGTGGATGACCACAAACTCAAAGTACCACGTGGCGATCGCACTGGTGCGGTAATCGAACCGTATTTGACTGACCAATGGTATGTTGCCGTTGAGTCATTGGCTAAGCCAGCTATTGAAGCAGTAGAAAGCGGCGAAATTCGCTTTATCCCTGAAAACTGGAACAAAACTTATTACCAGTGGATGTACAACATTCAAGACTGGTGTATTTCTCGTCAGTTGTGGTGGGGACACCGCATTCCAGCTTGGTATGACGAAGCGGGTAACATTTATGTTGGCCGCACTGAAAGTGAAGTGCGTGAAAAGCATGAACTTGATGAAAGCGTTGCACTAAAACAAGACGAAGATGTATTAGATACGTGGTTCTCGTCGGCGTTGTGGCCATTCGCCACTATGGGCTGGCCAGAAGAAACGCCAGAACTCGAAACCTTCGTTCCAAGTTCTGTATTGGTCACTGGCTTTGACATTATTTTCTTCTGGGTTGCCAGAATGATCATGATGACGAAGAAGTTTACCGGCAAGATCCCGTTCAAAGACATTTATATCACCGGCCTTATCCGCGATGAAAATGGCGATAAGATGTCGAAGTCGAAAGGGAACGTGCTCGACCCTATCGATTTGATCGACGGTATTGATCTTGAGTCATTGGTACAAAAGCGCACGTCTGGCATGATGCAGCCACAACTTGCTGAGAAGATTGGAAAGCGTACTCGCAAGCAATTTGCCGACGGGATTAACGCCTACGGTACTGATGCATTGCGTTTTACCTTTTCAGCTATGGCATCGACTAGCCGAGATATCAACTTTGATATGGCGCGTGTTGAAGGTTACCGCAATTTCTGCAACAAGATCTGGAACGCATCGCGTTTTGTGTTGATGAATACAGAAACCGAAGACACAGGCCGTGACGGTGGCGAGATGGAATTGAGCCTGGCAGATCGCTGGATCTGGGCCAAGTTCCAACAAACCCTCACTGAGTTTGAACAAGCGTTAAGTGAATACCGTTTTGATATCGCGTCACAAGTGGTTTATGAATTCACTTGGAACCAGTTCTGTGACTGGTACTTAGAGTTGACCAAGCCTATCTTGAACAACGAAGCGTCTACCGACGCGCAAAAACGTGGTACACGCCATACGTTGATCAATGTACTTGAGCACTTAATGCGTTTGTTACACCCTATCATGCCGTACATCACCGAAACTATCTGGCAGCGTGTTGTGCCGTTGAGCACACTGAGCGTGGAAGATGGCGCAAGTATTATGGTTCAGCCTTTCCCTGCCCAAGACAGCGCATTGAAAGACGAGCAAGTATTGGCAGATCTTGAATGGGTGAAACGCTTTATCGTGGGTATTCGTAATATCCGTGGTGAAATGGATATCGCACCAAGCAAACCATTGTCAGTATTGCTGCGCAATGTCAGTGACGAAGATGATCGCAAATTGGCGCAAGCTCGCTCGTTTATCGACCGTCTAGCACGACTTGAAGCTATTGATGTATTGGCAAAAGGCGACGAAGCGCCAGCAAGTGCAACCGCGCTAGTGGGTGAGATGGAAATCTTGATCCCAATGGCGGGTTTGATCGACAAAGAAGCTGAACTCGCTCGTATTGCGAAAGCGATGGAAAAGATCGAAAAAGACGTGGCGCGTACTAAAGGCAAGTTAGGTAACGAGAAGTTCGTTAGCAACGCGCCAGAAGCCGTGATCGAAAAAGAGCGCGCTAAATTGGCAGATGCTGAAGGCCAGCTCGATAAGTTAAAAGAACAACACGCGACAATCAGCGCATTGTAATTCGTTGTTGTTACCAACCTAGTAAAAGGCCGGTCATTGTGAAGTGACCGGCCTTTTTTGTCTGTAAAAAACGCAACTGCTAAATGTTATATTCGTGCGATGTAACTGGTGATAAGTACTTCATCAACTTTTCTCTCAAGTTGTGCCGTTTTATCGGTTTCGTTAAATAATCATCCATACCCATTTTTAAGGCGAGTTCGTGATCTTCTTTCATTGCATTCGCAGATAAACCCATAATGATGAGCTTGTCAAAGCCTTGTTTGCGTAAGGTGCGTGTGGCCTCAAACCCATCCATCACAGGCATTTGCACGTCCATCAATATTAAGTCGTAGGCTGGCGAATTATTGATTTTTGTGACCGCTTGCTCTCCGTCTTCAGCAATATCAAAAGTTAACCCCAATGTTGATAACATCTCGCCGGTGACCACTTGATTAATATTGTTGTCTTCAACTAGCAGCACATGTCCTTCCAGCTTCACGTGGTCTTCTTGAGGCTGGCGTGTGCCTAGCATTGTGTGATTCTTTGTGCCTACCAATACCTCACAGAAATGCGTTAATTGCGCAGGGGTAAACGGATGGATCAGCAGTGCGCCTTGCCACAGGTTGGTTATTTTCGCACTCAATTGGGCTGGTAACGTATTGGTAATAACGCCCACTTGTTTGCCCTGATGTTGTAATTGCGTAATGTCTCCGAGAATATTTTTGAAGTCTTGATAACTAGATACTTCAACGATAACGGTAGACGAGTTAATCGCATTAATCACGTCTGTAGGTGTACCAGACACCTGCTGCACATTCATTGCTTTTCTGTACACGCTGGGCAGCAGTGGACGTTGAGTGTAATAACTGGTGTCGTCTGGTAAGCGAGGCATGGCCGCCAGTATGGTGGTGCAATGTTGCGCGTGCCTGAGTGGAAAGCTCACGCGGAACAGGCTGCCTTTGTTTGGTTGTGAACTGGCCTCAACTGTACCGTGCATCAGTTCAGTCAATTGCTTCACAATCGTAAGGCCTAATCCCGTGCCGCCAAAACGCCGGTTGGTCGATTCTTCGGCTTGGGTAAATGGAATAAAAATACGGTCAAGTTGGGCCTGGCTCATACCAATGCCGGTATCAGACACATCTACAACAAGATTCGAAAGGTCAGGGCGGTCGTTTTTTTGCAAGCTGAATTTGATGGTTACAGTACCCTGATGCGTAAATTTAACCGCGTTTGTGCACAAGTTCATGAGTATTTGAGAAATACGCAGCGGGTCTCCAATGAATTCGTTGTGCAAATTGGGGTCTGATATCAGCTTCACCGCAAGGTTCTTCTCTTCGGCGCGCATAGCAATAACCGCTAATAGATTATCGAAGATCGAATGCAGGGAGAAGTTCACTTCTTCAATTTCCAGCTTGCCCGCTTCTATTTTTGAGAAGTCCAAAATATCGTTGATAACACTCATGAGTATTTGGCCGGAGTGGGCCGCCTTTTCCAAGTATTTCGCTAATGTTTCAGACATGGGCTGCTGTTGAGCAAGGTCCAACAGCCCTATGATGCCATTCATCGGAGTGCGAATTTCATGGCTCATATTGGCTAAAAAGATACTCTTCGAAGCGGTGGCTTTTTCGGCGCGTAAACGTGCATCATCTAATTGTTGGTTCAACGACGCTAATCGCGTATTACTCTCTTGAGCGTTGGCCAGTAATTGTTGAGTTTGCTGATTCTTGTCGTGGAAGATATTCGCTGCTTTGGCTAGCTGACCTATTTCGTCTTTGCGATCCCGCCCTGGTACTCTTTCAATCTCTTCACCCTGACTTAACTTTCTGAATACGTCAGTAATCGAGCGTATGGGAACGAGTATTCGGTTGACCGAAAAGATCGCAATGAGGATGGCCAGTGAGATACCAAAAAATGAGAAAACATCCACGTTATTCTGTGCTGCAATAGCGGCATCATGAGCGTCTTGTCTCACGCTATTGGCATTGGCGGTTACCACATTGGCAAGCTCTCCACTGAGGTACAAAAATTCATTGGCTGAACCAGCCATTACCACGTTCACCAGAAACAAATTGCCTTGGATGATCTGCGTTAGCTCGTTGAAGCTAATCAATGCGCTGTTGAGTTTATTGTCAATTTCCTCGTAGTACGCTTGTTGAGTGTAGGGCGCCAGTGCTGTGCGAGCGTTGGCTACCGCGGTTTTAAAGGCGGTAATGAGCGTTAGATCGGGGGTTAACATATATTGTAATACAGCGGCTTCGGCTGCAGACACGTGCAATCTAATGCTGTCGATAAAAATGTGTTCTTTATCATTGTTTTGAGGGGCGTTTGATAACAGCTGAGTGACCGAGAGGAGATCTGACAAGGTGCCTTGTTGCCCAAGTTGCTCTCGTCTGGCTCGCGCATCAACAACGATCGAAAAATTCTCGTGATATCCGTCGAGGTGCTCTCTCATTCTCGGTAGCAGATCACTGTCTTCAAAGGCGGGGATATTGTCGAGGGTAGACTTTTGCAATGCGGCAAGCCTAGAGTTGATAGATGCCATTAAGCGCTCAAATCGATTCACTGCAGACTGACTTGCTGTTTCTTTAAATATGAGTACGTTGCGTTGTAAATCTACCACATCGCGCTCAAGCTCTTTTACCATGCTTACGTCGATCACGGCTTGGCTGGTTACGGTTAGACCAGAGGTAATGAGCGCTTGGTTAGTACGAGCTAATATCCCTTGCACCAACAGCAAAGCAATAAGCATCATTAGCACTAATATTAGTTGTATGCGTATCGATGAAAGCATTGACCTGCCTTATTGCCCGTTATGACGTAATAAATTCATACCACTTCTGCAAGCTGTACTCATAAGTGGGCATGACCGTATTCCACACGGCAACATTCCCGAATCGTTGCTCGTAACTGCCGCCTGTGCGTTGTTGCCCTTTTTGCACAGAAATTTTTCCATCTGGCCCTCTTAAGGCTTCTGTTGCGGGCAACCCTTGATACCAATAATCCCATTCGGATTGACTCAAGTACTTTGCCGAGCGACTGGGGTTAGAAATATAATAGCCTTGCCGCGCGATAAAAGCGCCCGGCCAACCTGATAACCACCAGTTCATATATTCATAAGCTGCATCTTTCACACGCCCTCGTGTTTTGGAAGACAAACACATTACGCCATGCCAACCTCTGTATCCTTCCTTGGGGGCGGCAAATCTTACCGAGATATTTTCTCCATTGAGTGCTGAAACAGCCGGAGAAAACATACTTTCTATAATCACGCGGTTGTTACGCATAAACAGCACTGATTCAGGCACAGAGGTCCAAAAACCGCTAAAGTGCTGCAGTTGTTTTAATTCAATTAAAATACTGAACAGTTTATCCAGCTCGACACGTGTCATCGCGCCGATATCCTGAAACGTAATATAGCCCTTGGCTTGTGCGGCCAGCGCCAAGTCGAACAGACCAATTGTGGGGTCGTTCACAATACCCACACTTCCCGAAAATTGACTGTCGAGTAACCAACCCCAACTTTCTTCTTTTGGGTCGGTTAGGGGAGAGGTTTGCGTGTTGTAGCCAAATGAATCGACATTGTGAACATAGGGCAAAAAACTCACGTAGTCGGTGTGTTTGGTACCCAAAGTGCCATCGGCTTGAACATTGATAATTTTATGTGGCGCATCTCCGGCGCCAATGTGTGCCCCCGGAGCAATTTGCCCCGTCTTGGTTAGGTCGTTAATCTCTCCCCAATATTGAATGCGCTTTTTCTCTATGGGTTGAATGGCATTAGAGCGCCACAGTACGTTAATGCTGTTAGACCACTGCTCGTACAAATCAAAACTGTGGGGCATCATTGAGGCTTTTTGCAATACTGCCGCGCTGCCTTTAGGTTCAAACTGAATGGTGAGCCCAAGATCTTCACTGGCCTTTTTACGCAAGGCTTCTTGCAAAGTAACATGGGTTCCCATTACACGTAGAACGGGTTTACTTTGGCCTATGGCAAAAGGGGCAACACCGGCGATGAGCCCCGATGCGGCAGCACCTTTCAACAGCGTGCGTCGACTACTGCTTTTTATACCGGCTTTTTTAGTAACATCCTGTGGCATATCGTGAAAAACCTATTTTTAGCAACCTATAGTTTGGCACAGATTTGAAAAGAGTTTGAAAAAAATGAGAAATTTAAATCGTTGTCGGATCACTTGCGCGCAAAAGTGAAAAAGGCAATCGCCTTACGCCATTGCCTTTACTTTTTTGCTTCTAAATATAGCGTTTAGTGCCGACGTGTTACTCTTGTAGCCACTATACCGCCCAACACAATTAGCATCAGCCAGTGTAAGCTACCGCCATATTCTTCAACGACAACAACAGTGCCGCTGGGCTGGTATTCGTAGTCATCACTTTCTAACGGTACATACATCAAATCGTTATCAGTGTACCCATCAGCGTATGCAACCAGCGTATCATCATACGCATCGTATAGCTCTACCAATATTTCGTAGTCGCCTGAGGGGTAGCCCGCCAACAAGGTGTTGTCCAAATAAAATGTGTCTCCGGTTGTGTCGCCATTTAAGTAAAAGACAGAAGATACGTGGAAGGCGTCAAAATAGTCGCCATCGCCAATGTAGGCAATAAAGTAAACGGGCGCGCTGCTATAAACGGTATCGGCATCGAGAGCCAAGGTGAATGCTGAGTAATAGCCGTCATAATCAAAGTCTACGTTGTAGTCGATATAAGTGTCGTAGATCCAGAAGTCCCCCGAGTCATATTGTAAACTTTGATGACGAGCAACGTGGGTAATATCTTCTACATTTGGTGGCGTGTTGCTGGCCTGTTTTTTTAACGCTGGTAGTTGGTCGGTTTCTGGTGCTCGTTCTTCGCGTTGTACTTCGGTGTTGGTTGCAGCGCTTGCTACCGAAAATGCCATTACAAGGCTGAAGATACTTGCGGTGGTAATTTGGATAAGTGTGGTTTTCATGTTGCCCTCTCAATCGTTCCTCGTTGACATTTTCAGTGTGGGCAAATTGACATGAACGAAAACTGAAAGGTATTTAACGGTTAACTGAACCTCTGTTCAGTTTCGCGTTTTCAGGCGAGTTGCAAACAAAAACGCCTGACTAGAAGGCAGGCGTTTGGGAAGATTGATGAGGGTTAGCTGTCGAGCATTTCGTCGTCACCACTTAAAGGCATAAAATAGGTGCCCCAACCATCGTAAACCACATCGTGCTTATCTGCGATTTTCAGTAGCGTGTCTACGTCTTTGTCTAGTTGTTCACGGTTTAACGGGCGCTCCACAATGGCGTCAAAGCAAAAAATCGTATCGCCATCATCCAGCATCAACTCTTCTGCGTCGGTCACTTCAAACCCTGCTTTGAACGCGTCCACCGCTGCTTTTTCTAAAACGTCGAAATCATCGCTGGCGATATGGTGCTCAATGGTATAGGTGGCGTCAGCTTGGCTGCCGTCTTCGAGTAAAGCATCAATGGTTTCTTGGCTAAACGCGTACCATTCTTCGCGCTCTTCAAACTGAGACATACGTACTCTTCTATAAACTATTTGTGCCCAGTTTAACGCGATTTTTCGATTTCAGCGACCTGTGCGTCCAATTCCTGCCATTTTTCGCTCATTCGCTCGTGATAATGAGCCATCCAGCCTTTTGCTGAACGCGAATCATCGAGTATTTCTGGCGCGTCTATATCAATTAGCACAACACCGTTGTTCCATCGATTCCACTTAATTTTATTGTGTAGACTACTCGCTGTAACCATGACGAGTGGGGCTTTGGTTGCTTGTGCTAAGCGGAACGCGCCAACTTTAAATGGTAATAATCCTTTGCCATTGCTGCGTGTTCCCTCTGGGAATATCCATACCGATTTTTTTTGCTCGTGCATTTTTTTCGCCGCTAATTTTAGCGTATCCCGTGCTTTACCTGAGTTATTGCGGTCTATCATGATATTGCCTGTGAGCCAGTAAATTTGCCCGAATACCGGGATCCACTTGAGGCTCTTTTTACCAATGGTAACAACGCCGGGAAGTGCGGCCTTGCAAATGGTCATAATGTCATAGCTGTTTTGGTGATTGGCAATAAAAACATAGGGCGTATTGGCTTCCACGGCGTCTGATTTTCTAACCACCACTTTTACCCCGAGTAATTTTGCCATTTGCGCGTACATTTTTCCGCCGAAGTGAATATTGTCTCGATGAAAAGGTCGTAGAATACACACAATTAAAATGAGGAAGTTAAGAAGCAAAAAAGCGACGAGAACAGCAACAATACGTAAAGCAGCTAACACAATATTCCTTAAGGCTAAATTTGGTCGGGCAGTATACCTTTTGACGGGCTTTAGAGATCTCCGATCAGTGCTGAGAAAATTCAGTATTCAAATCGAATTCAGCCCTATACTATATACTAATATCATGACGACGTTCGAAAACGCAGTGAAACTGCGGTAAGCGATAAATTAAAGAAGTTGGTTATCTTCCATGCAGACATTTATTCCAGAAGAAACAGAAGACGATATCCTTAATGATTTGATGGAAGAAATTAATGAGCTCTATGAGGCCAGTGAGCAAACATTAATTGAACTCGAATTAAAGCCTGAAGACAACGAGCTTCAGCGGGCGTTATTTCGTTCTGTTCACACTATCAAAGGCGACTTAGGCCTAGTGAACTTTTCGCCGTTAATTCCTTTGCTACAGCGAGTGGAAGATTTGCTCGACTTTCTGCGTAAAGGCGAAATTGTTTATACCTCAACCATGAGTGACCTGGTGTTGCTCACCATGGACCGAGTGAAGGGCTTTGTGGAAGCCATTATGCAGGCGGGCCAAGCTGAATATGACGCTCAGTTGTATGAACAGCTTTGTTTAGCCATTGCGAGAATTACGCCGCAAAACCATGGCGATCACGACAAGTTTTTGACCGACGCGGTGTTGCTGTTAAATCCTGATTTGGACAATGTCGACGAACACGAAGAAGCCGAGCACAAAAAGCCACCTGCAACATTAGCCAATACGGGGATACCCAAAGCCTTAAGTGCGGAAAAACAAATGGATATTTTGTTTTTCCGAGAAATGATGCAAATTATCGAACGGCGCTCAAATTACTGGGCTGGCCGAGGTGACCGTATCGCCAAGCTCGCTATGTATGTTAACCACGCCGCTGGACGCCCAATAGAAGATGACCAACTTGCCGTAGCGTGTTATGTGCATGACTTTGGCATGGCCTTTATGCCAGTGAAAATTCTACACAAAAAAGACCCTTACACCGACCTAGAGTTTAATTTAATGCGTTCTCACGTGTATAAAAGTGCACGTTTGTTGGAACACTTGGACCAATGGGATGTGGCACGAAAAATTGTTATGCAGCACCATGAGCGCATTGATGGCACTGGCTATCCTCTTGGCTTGAAAGAAGAGGATATTTGCGAAGGGGCTAAGTTGCTGGCCATTTTAGATACCTTCGACGCCCTCACGCATTCGAGAGCGCACAATAAAGTTACGCCCATGCCGAAGAAAAAAGCGGTGATTAGTATTAATCATCAGGCTGAAGGACAATTTTGTGCTAAGTGGATGCGCCATTTCAATTTATCAATGGCGAAGCTGTTGAAGAAATAGAATGTAATGAGGAAGTGGCGGCTGGAGTTGTGTAAACCCAGCCGCCCTTATTTTTATAGCAGTGAAAGACTAAGCGTTAATATCCAACTCTTTTAATTTACGAGTAAGGGTGTTGCGCCCCCAACCTAAACGCTTGGCCGCGTCTTGCTTATGACCATGAGTGTATTGCAACGCGCGCTCTAACATCACTTTTTCGAACGTCATCATGGCATCGTTTAAAATGTTGTGATGCCCCTCTCTGAGTTGCTTGTCGGTCCATGTGGCAAGCAAATCAGGCCAATCACCGGTTTGTGTTACCTGTTTATCAATACTGCCTTCAGAGTGAATTTCAGGCGGCAGGTCACTGGGTAACACCTCTTGCCCACTTGCCATCACAGTTAACCAGCGACAGACATTTTCCAATTGGCGCACGTTGCCGGGCCAAGGTAAGTGGGTCATCATTTTTTCTGCATCTTTGCTCAGAATTTTAGTTTCTACGTCTAATTCTTTAGATGCCAGTCGTAAGAAGTGACGGGCCAAAAGTGGAATGTCTTCTCGACGTTCGGCCAGTGCTGGAATATGAATTCGAATAACGTTCAAACGGTGGAACAAGTCTTCCCGGAATTTGCCTTCAGCCACTTGCTTTTCTAAGTTTTGGTGAGTAGCGGCGATAATACGCACATCGACAGTCACAGATTGATGCCCACCCACGCGATAAAACTGGCCGTCTGCTAGTACGCGCAGTAAGCGCGTTTGCACATCAAGAGGCATATCGCCAATTTCGTCTAGAAATAGGGTGCCGCCATTGGCTTGTTCAAAGCGCCCCTGACGGGCGTTTTGAGCGCCGGTAAATGCGCCTTTCTCATGCCCAAACAGTTCAGATTCAACCAAATCAGCGGGTATTGCCGCCATGTTTAACGCGATAAAGGGGTTGGCTGCGCGGGGACTGTGGCGGTGAAGTGCGTGAGCGACGAGTTCTTTACCCGTACCCGACTGCCCGTTAATCAATACGCTGATCGAAGAGCGAGACAAACGGCCAATTGCGCGAAATACTTCCTGCATGGCAGGGGCTTCGCCAATGATTTCTGTTTGCGACTCAGCCGCCGGTACTAAGTTAGTTCTGCTCTGTTCGCGAGCGTGAATAATGGCGCGCTGAACCAAAGAAACCGCTTCATCAATATCAAATGGTTTGGGCAAGTATTCAAATGCACCACTTTGATAAGCATTTACCGCGCTATCGAGATCGGAATGGGCGGTCATAATGATCACTGGGATCATAGGATGAGATTGATGAATTTCGGTCAGCAAAGTCATGCCGTCCATTTGAGGCATGCGAATGTCTGAAACCACCACTTCGGGCGCTTGACCCGTTTCTAGTTGCAGTAATAAATCTTGCGGATTTTCAAAGCACTGACAGGCAATATTCGCTGCTTGCAGCGCCTTTTGTAGCACCCATCGAATAGAGCTATCGTCATCAACAATCCATACGGATTCAGTATTCATTGTTTCGACTCCTTTCTGTCGATCGGTAGATAGAGTAAGAATTCGGTATGACCAGGACGGCTATCTACATCTATTTTTCCGTCGTGGTGATTGATCAGCGTTTGTGCAATAGATAGGCCTAAGCCGCTGCCGGTGTCTTTAGTGCTGACCATTGGATAAAAAAGTGTGTCGCGAACTTCGGTGGGAATGCCGGGGCCGTTATCGATGATCTTCAATACTGCAACCAGCGGGTGGCGTTTACCGTGAATTGTCATTTGCCGTTCAACGCGCGTTACTAAGCGAATTTGCGGGAATGGGGTACGTGACTCACATAATGCTTGTACACCGTTTCTCACAATATTAAGCACGGCTTGTTGAATCATTTCCTGATCAATACATACATCGGGAATGCTTGGGTCGTAGTCGCGTACAATAGTAATGGCACGGCTAGTATCTGCATTAACTAAGCTACGCACTTTCTCTAACGCTTGATGTAAGTTACAGCTTTCAAAACGCGGCAGTGAATTTGGCCCGAGCAGACGGTCGACCAGATTGCGCAACCGGTCTGATTGCTCAATGATCATCTGGGTAAATTCTTTCTGATCATCGGTGACCAATTCTTTTTCAAGTAGCTGTGCTGCGCCGCGAATACCGCCAAGAGGGTTCTTAATTTCATGGGCGAGACCACGAACTAATTCTCTGGCGGCAAAGTGTTGGGCATATTGTTGGTTTTCGCGTGAAATTCGCTTTTGCTGGTCAATTTTCTTCACTTCAAACAGCAAGCGAGGACCAACTTCTGTTCTTAAATTGGTCACGGTTAAGTCGGCCAGTACGACTCGTTCTTCTTTGAATATTAAGCGCACCTCATTCTCGGTAAAATCTTCACCGCGGCGAATGGCTGCTCTTAGACGCGTTTTGTCGATAACGCCCGGAATGAAAAAGTCGTAAAGGGGATGCCCATACAACTGTTTCGTGCCCGTTTCGAACAAAGCTTGTCCTGCGTGATTGGCATAAACAATATGCAGCTCGGGATCGATGACCACTAATGCTGTGTTTAAGCTATCGAGCAAATTCTGATTATCGAATGATTCGGCTGTCATGCCGGTCACGTCTCCTGTCTGCACTCTTATGGTGCATGTTAGTGTAGTTTGCTTTTAATCTGGGAGACACTTTTATTTAGTCAAATGCGCTGAACCCACTTGGTGCGAGGGGTGCGCTAATATCGACCGTTACTTAGGAGGGATTAACGCTGACGCTTTGTGTAAATAAAAAGTCTGTTGCTGAGTCAATGCAAGAGTCTTGCCCGTATTATCAATAAATCGGACAGAAAATTGATAGGCGCCTCGGTCGAGATTTTTGAGGGAAAATACCCCTGTGCTGTTTTGTTCGATAACTTGATCATTTAACAACAATTCATACCTACCTTTGGCATTATCAGACAATTTTGCCTGTATTTTTACCACGCCATTGTTATTTCTAATGGTCGCTTCTGGGGCGGGCGAAACAATGGTAAGCACTAAATTGGTGGGGAGCGAGGAGGTTACTACGCGCTTCATTGGTGCAGGCTTTGTAACAGGCATTGCCACTGTGTTGATAGTGTCTAGATCTACCACTTCGGCATTTGCAGCAGGCATGTCGGTGAACACAATATCGCCATTCTCTTTTTTGACTTTATAAATCTGTTGGGCAGCGCAGAGACTACTGAAAACAGTGAACAGCATAGCGGTGATAGGTAAAGTGAATCGCGTTTTTTGTGTTAGCGTAGAAAGCATAGCGGCTCTGTGTTGGCTCAGGCTGCTTATAGTTATAAGCCTTATTGAAGCCAAAAAAAAGCCCGCATTTGCGGGCTTTGTATATTTGCGTATAAGTGAATTAAACGCTGTAGTACATGTCGAACTCAACAGGGTGAGTAGACATGTTAAGTTTAGTCACTTCTTCAGACTTAAGGTCGATGTACGCATCGATCATGTCGTCAGTCATAACGCCACCTGCTTTAAGGAAGTCACGGTCAGCATCAAGTGCTTCAAGTGCCATTTCCAAAGAGCTTGCAACAGTTGGGATTTCTGCTGCTTCTTCTGCAGGTAGGTCATACAAGTCTTTATCCGCTGAATCGCCAGGGTGGATCTTGTTTTTGATACCGTCAAGGCCAGCCATCAACATAGCGGTAAACGCTAGGTAAGGGTTAGCTGTTGGGTCAGGGAAACGTACTTCGATACGACGCGCTTTATCGCTAGTTACGTAAGGAATACGGATAGAAGCTGAACGGTTACGCGCTGAGTAAGCTAGCATAACTGGTGCTTCGAAGCCTGGTACCAAACGCTTGTACGAGTTAGTAGATGCGTTAGAGAAAGCATTGATTGCGCGCGCGTGCTTGATGATACCACCAATGTAGTAAAGCGCTTCATCAGAAAGGCCTGCGTACTTGTCACCTGCAAAGATGTTTACGCCATCTTTAGAGATAGATTGGTGACAGTGCATACCAGAACCGTTGTCACCTACAAGAGGCTTAGGCATAAATGTCGCAGACAAACCGTAAGCATTTGCTACGTTGTGTACAACGTACTTGTAGATTTGAATTTCGTCAGCTTTGCTAACTAGCGTGTTGAATTCGCAAGCGATTTCGTTCTGGCCAGCAGTGGCTACTTCGTGGTGGTGAGCTTCGATTACCAAGCCCATTTCTTCCATTACCAAGCACATTGCAGCACGGATGTCGTGAGCTGAATCTACTGGAGGCACTGGGAAGTAACCGCCTTTAACACCTGGGCGGTGACCAAGGTTGCCGCCTTCAAAGTCTTCACCTGAGTTCCACTTGGCTTCTGAAGAGTCGATCTTGAAGAAAGAACCCGCCATATCAGTGTGGAATTTCACGTCGTCAAATAGGAAGAATTCTGGCTCAGGACCGAAGAAAACTGTGTCGCCGATGCCAGTTGATTTCAAATACTCTTCTGCGCGACGAGCAACAGAACGAGGATCACGCTCGTAACCTTCCATAGTTGAAGGCTCAAGAATGTCACAGCGAATGTTAACCTGCGCTTCTTCAGCGAATGGGTCAACGACAGCTGTTGTTGAATCAGGCATAAGAATCATGTCAGATTCGTTGATTCCTTTCCAACCCGCGATTGATGAACCATCGAACATTTTACCTTCTTCGAAGAATTCTTCATCAACACATGAAGCAGGGATAGATACGTGTTGCTCTTTACCTTTAGTATCAGTGAAGCGTAGATCGATAAATTTCGCTTCGCTTTCTTTAATCAGCTCTAATGCCTTTTCAATTGACATCGTGTCCTCCAGGTTTTTTATTTAAAAATGCAGAATGACAAGGTCATTCGTACAGATGGGAAAGTCACAAGCTATATTCATGCCAGCTATTTTTACACGGCTAAGCCTTATAAATCGGGCGGCATAGAAGCGAGTGTTCAAAAATGAGACCCTTATTTGGTGCGTGATGCATTATTATGGTGCATTTTGTGTGTTGTCACACGTTTTTTGTTCCAATAGCATTACATTGCCTTTGTGACACTGAGATGAAGGGGGGCTGAAAAATATTGTCCGCTAGCATGAAAAAAAGATGCGCAAACTGATTCGTTTTTCTGTACAATCCGCGCTCGTTTTTATTCAACACGTCTCTTTGTACGGCAATCACCGCGAAAGAGCTTTTGGCCGGTGTGCCGTATTACAGGTTCTATTCCCATGAATACTACTGATATCAGTAAATTAAGAAATATCGCAATCATTGCGCACGTTGACCACGGTAAAACAACCTTGGTTGATAAGCTATTACAACAATCTGGCACATTGGAAAGTCGCGGTGAGCAGCAAGAACGAGTCATGGATTCTAATGACATCGAAAAAGAGCGTGGTATTACCATTCTTGCTAAGAACACGGCAATCAACTACCAAGATTACCGCATCAACATCGTAGACACTCCTGGACACGCCGATTTCGGTGGTGAAGTAGAGCGTGTAATGTCAATGGCTGACTCTGTATTGCTATTGGTTGACGCGCAAGAAGGTCCGATGCCACAAACGCGTTTCGTAACGCAAAAAGCTTTCGCACAGGGCTTGAAGCCAATTGTTGTTATCAACAAAATCGACAAGCCAGGTGCTCGTCCTGATTGGGTAATGGATCAAGTCTTTGATTTGTTCGACAACCTAGGTGCAACTGATGAACAACTTGATTTCCAAGTGGTTTACGCTTCAGCGTTAAACGGTTGGGCTTCTCACGACTCAGATGTAACAGGTACTGATATGACGCCATTGTTCGAGACGATTATCGAACAGGTTTCTTGCCCAGATGCAGACGTGAACGGCGCATTCCAAATGCAAATCTCTCAGCTTGATTACAACTCATACGTGGGTGTAATTGGTGTTGGTCGTATCAAGCGCGGTAGTGTTAAGCCTAACCAGCAAGTGACTGTAGTGACTGCTGACGGTAAAACGCGCACAGGTAAAGTTGGTCTAGTATACGGCTACCTTGGTCTAGAGCGTCATGAAGTAGAATTTGCGAACGCTGGTGACATCATCGCGATCACTGGTTTGGGTGAGCTTAAAATCTCTGACACCATTTGTGATGTGAATACAGTTGAAGCATTGCCGCCGTTGTCTGTAGACGAGCCTACTGTAACTATGACGTTCCAAGTAAACACGTCACCGTTTGCAGGTAAAGAAGGTAAGTACGTTACTTCACGTAACATTCTAGAGCGTTTGCAAGACGAGCTAGTACACAACGTAGCATTGCGCGTTGAAGAAACCAGCGACCCGGACAAATTCCGCGTTTCTGGCCGTGGTGAACTTCACCTAGGTATCTTGATCGAGAACATGCGTCGTGAAGGCTACGAGCTAGCGGTTTCTCGTCCAGAAGTAATCTTGAAAGAAGTAGATGGCGAGTTACAAGAACCGTTTGAAACATTGACCATCGACTGCGAAGAAGAACATCAAGGTTCAATCATGGAACAGTTAGGTTTGCGTAAAGCAGAAATGACTGACATGTCGCCAGATGGTAAAGGCCGTATTCGTATGGACTTCATGATCCCGAGCCGTGGCTTGATCGGTTTCCAAACTGATTTCATGACAATGACATCTGGTTCTGGTTTGTTGTATCACACTTTTGATCACTATGGTGCGCACAAAGGTGGTGTTATCGGCAAGCGTAAAAACGGTGTATTGATTGCCAACGCAAACGGTAAAGCATTGACCAATGCTTTGTTTAACCTTCAAGAGCGCGGTCGCTTGTTCATCGGTCACGGTGTTGAAGTGTACGAAGGTATGATCATCGGTATTCACAGCCGTGACAACGACCTAACCGTAAACGCATTGAAAGGTAAGCAGCTGACTAACGTACGTGCTTCTGGTACTGACGAAGCACAAACATTGGTTCCACCTGTTAAGATGTCTTTGGAGCAAGCGCTTGAGTTCATCGATGAAGATGAATTAGTAGAAGTTACGCCAGAGAGCATCCGTATTCGTAAGAAATTGCTCACTGAGAACGACCGTAAACGCGCGTCTCGTTCAAAAGCATAAAAATACTAAGTGATTGTTAAAAGGCCGGTTTATCCGGCCTTTTTTGTATCTGCTACAATCTGCTACAAATGAAAATACCTAATAACGAGTAAATCTACCATTTGACCTAGAAGGTCTGGTCAACAACTATTGTGGTGAGTACACTGGGCAAATAAAAGTTGTCATGAAAAAGGAAAAACGATGTTTGATTTTGATAATACGCCAGACCGCAGTCATGCTTGGTCGTTCAAATGGCAAAAATACGAAGGCCAAGACATCATTCCTTGCTGGGTTGCTGATACCGAGTTTCGTTGCGCAGACCCCATTTTAAATGCATTACAGGCAAGAGTAGAGCACGGTGTTCTAGGTTATTCGTTGCCTGCGCAACACGCGCCAGCGGTGAACGCGGTGAAGCGTTGGTTGAAAGACAAACACGATTGGGATATCGACGCTGAATGGCTGGTTTGGACACCAGGCGTAGTACCTGCATTCAACACAGTGTGTAAAGCCTACTGTGAGGCAGGTGACAAAGTGATTGTGCAAACACCGAATTATCCGCCCTTACTCGCCGCTCCTAAATTGAATGGGCTAGAGCGAGTGGATATTCCGACCATTGAAGTGGATGGTCGATGGACGCTAGATCTCGATGAATTAGAAACCCAAGCTGCAGATCCCCAGTGTAAGCTCTTTATTTTGTGCAACCCGATGAACCCAGTGGGCTCGGTGCTAAACGAAGAAGAGTTAGCGGCAATTGCAAAAATTTGTAACGACAACAATGTGTTGTTGTGCTCTGATGAAATTCACTGTGATTTAGTGGTAGAGCCAGGCTTGAAACACATTCCTGCTGGGCGAGAAGCCGACCTTGAAGACAACAGCATTACGCTCATGGCGGCGAGTAAAACATTTAATGTAGCGGGTTTGGGGACGTCTTTTGCGATTATTCCGAACCGTCAACTACGCCAAGCTTTTACCCAAGCGGCAGCCGGTATTGTACCTTGGGTGAATGTGTTAGGACTAGTGGCAACACAAGCGGCCTTCACAGAATGTGACGACTGGTTAGATGCGCAGTTAGCGTACCTTAAAGAGAACCGTGACTACTTAGTTGAACGTATTAATGCTATGCCGGGCTTGAAAGTGTTAGCACCTGAAGCCACGTTTTTAGCTTGGGTTGATGCGTCAGAATTAGGTGTAACTAATGTACAGCAGTGGTGCGAGAATAAAGGTATAGGGCCTTCACCCGGTGTAGATTTTGGTGCGCCAGAGTACTTCCGTATTAATTATGGTTGTAGCAAGGCTATGTTAACGTCCATCCTCGACAGGTTAGAAGCTTAAGTTGTGCAGTGACTTTGGCACCTTAGAGGTGCCAAAGTTTGTACGCTGAAAGCCCGGTTACCAATAAAACTACAGCACATCCTGCGACATTACTGAACCATCCATTTTTCAACTCTCCTAGTGCTTTTGAACGGTTCATCACCACAATCAAAAACAATGCAATGATAGGTAAAAGAAGGCCATTGGCTGCCTGAGCAAATACAATCGCCATTAAGGGTTTAATGCCCAAGCTGGCGAATGCGACACCTAGTCCAATCACCACAAGACAGATACCTTTAAATAAGGGCTGATCGAGTTTTGCGGGTCTATTCATTACACCACAGAGGGCATACGCTGTTGCCATAGGTGCGGTGACTGCGCTGGTGAGGCCTGCTGCGAAAAGTCCTACGCCAAATAGGTACTTGGCATTTTCACCTAACAGTGGGGTAAGTTGCGCGGCTAAATTAGCGGCATCTAACGTGGTAGCGTGTTGAAAGAAGCTCATCATTGCCGTACTCATAATAACCAGCGTGATCATACCGCCCAAGCCAATGGCAATGGCAGATTGCTTTCGCTGCCGATGAATATCGCTTGGGTTGGTGCTGTTGGTGGCGTCGGCGACTAAACTCGCGTGTAAGAACAAATTATAAGGCACTATAGTAGTGCCAATGAGCGCAAGGGTGGTAGTTATGGTGTCGGTAGACAATTGAGGTGAGAACAATTGAGCAAGCCAAGTTTGCCAGTCTGGTGACGCGACAAAAAACGTCACCACAAATACTACTGCCATCAAGCCGACTAAGCTGACTAGCGCACTTTCGACAAGTTTATAGTGCCCAGAAGTTAACAACACCGCGGCAATGACACCAATGATCAACGCCCAAATGCCAACACCAAGGTCTAGTAAATTCGTTAAGCCAATAGCTGCCCCTGTTATATTGCCTGACTCGTAAGCGGCATTACCCACCCCGATAGCACAGGCGATCAGTACAAGCGCGAGCCAACGGACTGCCGGCTGCTTGAGTTGATGGCGTATTGATTCAGCTAACCCTGCTTTGGTAGCAAGGCCGAGTCTGGCTGCCATGTCCTGCAATACCATGGTTGCAATAATGGAAAACAGCAGTGCCCAACCCAAATGCATGCCATAGTTAGCACCTGCGACACTGGCGGTTGTTACTGTACCTGGCCCTATAAATGCTGCCGCAATGATAAAGCCACTTTTGTCCTTAGCCATCTGAGTTGCCCCTTTATTGTTTTCGTTTGAATGGGAAAGCAAATCAGCTTAAGGGAGGCGTTTCGTTTTCGCAATACAATCAGTTGTGTAAAAGTTCAGTATGTTCAGTACACTATGCTCATTCTCAATCAGCGGTTCATTATGCTATGACTGAATTTGATTCATTATTTTGTCATCCAGTGTTTGTAAGCTTGTTACCGTCGCAGCCTATGGCCGAAGGTACGCTATTTGCGATTGCTGCGGCACCGGAAATTCCAATGCCTGAAATGTGGATGCCTTGGTTAGTATCCTCATCGCCTCAAGGAACTGGGATTATTTCTGAACAGCAAACTGATCAATTAGCGACAGGTTTGATGGATGGACTACGCAATCACTTAGCGAATATGCGCGATGGACATATTTTGTTACAAACTGATTATGCATGGAGTGAAAATCCAGCAGAAAGACAAGCATATGAGGCGTTTTTGACCGGGCTTTTACATGGCCATCAGCGCTTGGAGGCCACGTGGAGTAAGGCTTGGGGGCTAGCTGAAGAGAAAGAGCAAAGCCTTGAGGAATCAATGGCTACTCGTCTCAGTAGGTGTTTGAAATATTTCAGTACTATGGCAAACACCCAATTAACTTTATCGACTATGTCGAACGAAAAACGGCCTGAATTTGAACGAAATTTGCCTGTTCTCGCCCAGCAAAGAAATAAAATGTTAAAAGAATATGTTGATCTTGCCGATCAGCTCGCTTCTTTCCTTCCCAATCAATTCGAGACTTTCAAGCAATAACGACCAGTAGTAGTTGTGATTAAAAAGTGCATTTTAAACTTTTATTTCACAATTAGGGTAGATAGTCGTTAGTACGGAAAAGTTCATTCATATTGAAAAATTATTCGCTTAAATAGAATGAAAGTGTATAGATTTTTATACACTTTTCATCGTTTCAATTATTTTTCGAACATTAGACTAAAGTTGGTACATTGCAGTGTACTTACGGCACTTCCAAGCCCTTATATTTAAAGGCTTTGTAATTAATTCACGTATTCCTTATTTATAAAAACCTTATATATTAGGTATTAAGATTTTCTTATTTGGCCGTTTTTTGCTCAATGGTAAGGATTGTAAAGTAGCGTAAACTGTGCTTTTCTTACGCTTCGTTCAGGGATGAATAAGTTCCCTGTCCGATCAAAAATAAAAATTCTAATCTATTTAAAAGATAAGATTAAGTAAGTAACTCAGGGAAACATTATGACAAAACATACGTTACTTTCTCGTTCGATTCGATCAATCTTGATGGCTGGTGTGGGTTCAGCATTCTTGGCGTCAGCGCCAGGTTTTGCTCAAGAAGCACAAGATATTGAGGTCAGTGAAGTTGAATCAACAACGACAGAACAGGCTGCAAAAGAAGCAAAAGAAGAAAAAGCTGAACGCATTCAGGTGACTGGATCTCGTATCCGCTCGGATAGCTTCGCGAGTGAGATCCCAATCGATATTATTTCTGCTGAAGAAGCAACCGCACAAGGTATTACTACTTTGGGTGAGCTACTACGTACAAGTACGGTAGCTGCTGGTTCAGACCAAATCACATCTGCATTATCAAATGGTTATGTGACTAACGGTGGTGTTGGTGCAGAAACTATTTCTATGCGTGGTTTGGGTGCAGGACGTACGCTAATTCTATTGAATGGTCGTCGTGCTGGTCCTGCTGGTACACGTGGTGCTGTGTCTTCGTTCGATATGAGCGCATTGCCAGTATCAGCAATTGAACGTGTTGAGATTTTGAAAGACGGTGCGTCTTCACTCTACGGTTCAGACGCGGTTGCGGGTGTAATTAACTTCATTACTAAAAAAGGTGATGAAAAAACTATTTCTGTTGACGTAAACCAACCGTTTGAGTCAGGCGGTGAGCGTCGTCGTATCAACTTCTCTATTGGTGAATCATTTGACCGTGGTTCAGTTCGAGTCGTAGGTGATTACACGGTACAGAAAGAGTTGCAACGTGGTGACCGCGATTTCTACGCGTGTTCAGAACGCTTGTACTATAACCAAGACGGTTCGCGTGCCGATCCTATCGATCCTCGCACAGGTAAGTACAACTGTAACGATACGGGTTATGGCTTATGGTTATCGAACGCTGGCGCAACTAACTTCCCATTGTTTGGTGATGGAAACAGCTCTGCCCGTGGTATGTATGATTATGATGGTTTCATGGCAGCGAATGGCTACCAAGCTATCAATGACACCTGGACACAAGACGGTGATTTACGAGGCGGATCGCTAAATAACTACTATTTCGCTCGTTATGACAAAGAGTCTGATGGTCTATATCACACTCAACACCCGTTTACTGACAAAGAAACAATGATCCCTGAAACGAAAACCGCTGCGCTTTTCGTTCAAGGTGATTACATGCTAACAGACGACATTTCTGCGTTCGGTGAGTTTATGTACTCAAGCCGTAGCACAGAGACCAATGGTTACCGTCAATTCTGGACCGGTGATGTGGGTTATCTACCAGCTTCTTATCACGGTGCGGAAGGTAACACTTATATCATGCCAGTGGCTTTAACGGATCACTATGGTAATGATGTTACTGTTGACTACACTCGCTTTGTTGCGGGTCTAGAAGGCACATTAGGTTTCTGGGATTGGAACGTTTCTTACCAGAACAGCCACAACAAAGGTGAGTACAAGTCAAAAGTCATTTTCCGTGACTCTATGCTAATGGCACAACAACACCTAGTTGACGGAACGTCTTGTAGTGGTGAATCTACCGAGTTCTCTGGCAAAACATGTGTTGATGTGAACTGGTTAGACCCAATGCTTCTTTACGGAAGCCCTTCTGATGAAGTACGTAACTTCTTGTTCGGTTATGACAAAGGTGAAACCACGTACAAGCAACAAACACTTGAAGGCTTTATTTCAGGCGATTTGTTTGACTTACCTGCGGGTACAGTTGGCTTAGCGGTAGGTGCGTCTTATCAAACAGATAAAATTGATGACCAGCCAGGCGAAAACAGCTCAAATGGTAACTCTTGGGGTCTAACAAGTGCGAGTCGTACTGTTGGTGATCAAAACCAACGTGCTATTTTCGGTGAAGTACGTGTACCAATTTTGTCAGACTTGCCAATGGTTGAAAACCTAGCGCTAACGGCCTCTGGTCGTTGGACAGACGTATCAACTTACGGCAGCGATACCACGTTTAAAGTTGGTTTGTCATGGCAGATCAATGAGATGTTTACCATTCGTGGTTCTCGCGGTACATCTTTCCGTTCTCCAGCGTTGTACGAGTTGTATTTGGCAGGTCAAACTGGCTTCTCAGGACAAACTGCAGATCCATGTTATGACTATGGCGCTGAATATGAAGCGGGTAACGTGAGCGAAGCTGTGTACGCAAACTGTCAAGCTGACGGCGTTCCACTAGATTATGACGGTACTGGTACAAGCAGTATCGAAGTAAGAACCAGTGGTGGCGCGGAAACAGGCCTAGAAGCTGAAACATCTGTAGCTGAAGGTCTTGGTTTCGTATTCACAAGCCCTGAAAATACATTCGCGTTCTCAATGGACTATTACGACATTGTTATTTCAGGTCAGATTGCTTCATTGAGCGCAAGCAACATTCTTGGCACGTGTTATCGTTCGCAAGATTTTGCAAACGAGCCTCTATGTAACTTGTTTACTCGTAACGATGGTACCAACGGAAACTACGGTATCGAGCGTGTAAATGCAGGTTATGTTAACGTTGCGACACAAACTGCACGCGGTATCGATTTTAACTTCACTTATAAAGATGAGTTCTCATTTGGTGACGTTCGTCTAGTTTGGGAACACACAAACCAAATCGAAACTAAATATCAACTATTTGCCGACAGTGATCCAAACAACTACGTTGGTGAAATTGGTTATCCGAAGCACGTTGGTCGTCTTGCCGCTACCTTCTCTAAAGAAGATTGGAGCGTAACGTGGACAATGAACTACTTCGACAAAACAAACGACTACGAATATTACAATGATTCAAATGAAACCACCTACCGAGGTGAGGACGTGACTTTCGTAGCTGAAACACCGTTTACTGTGTACCACACTGTTTCTGGAAACATGACATTTGAAGACTTTAACGTCACGTTGGGTATCGCCAACTTGTTCGATAAAGAACCTCCGATGGTGTCTCCATCAGCAGTGCGAGCTACTGGTAATGCGGTACTTTATTCGCAATACGACAACTTAGGTCGTAGGGCGTTTGCCAATATTACCTATACTTTTTAATAGGTAATATATTTTTGTAAACATGTACTCTGGAAGCAAAGCCCTCGTTCGCGAGGGCTTTTATCGTTTATATGTACACTCAAATCCAATGCTCTATGTTACTGTAAGAATAAAATAATAATTGTGTGAGGATAAACACAAGGCATTGGGAACAGTTTTCTTTGCATATTGCAAATAAGACCTGGCAGGAAAGGACAATGATAAAACGGTTAATTACAACGGTGTTGGCGTGTGGCTTGGTAACTACGGCAACAGCAGCTAGTTATGATAATGACATACTGGAAAAGTATGCAAAACACTCTCAATTTTTAAGTATAAAAATCTCACCCGAAGGCAATTACCTTGCCGCGACTTCTCGCGATGAAGATGGCACTATTTTTTTATCGGTGTTAGACATTGATAATCAGCAATTAATTTCTCGTACTCAGGGTAGAGGAAACGAATCTGTTGGCAGTTTTTATTGGGCCAATGAAGAACGTTTACTGATGACCATGGCTAGAGAAGTTGGTTCATTTGATATGCCTTTTGGTACTGGTGAAATCATCGGTATGGATGTTGATGGTGGGAATCAAAAAATATTGGCAGGGCCTCGCTCGGATGACAAAGAATATCGGGTAGCGACTATTATCGATATGCTACCGGAAGAGCCTGATCAGGTTATGATCCAATCGGTTAGGGCGCAATCAAAGCAACCGTTTATTGAACTGTATCGCATGAAAGTGAGCAGTGGTAGAAAGTCGCCTGCAGGGCGTATTCCTCTGCGCAGATATAGTGGAACTGGGGTTGGCGTTATACTTGATCAAAATGGCGTTGCTCGCATGGCTGTGGGTACTGATCCTGAAGCTAACAATGAAGCCGTGATGATGGTGCGCGGTGGAGAAGATCAAGAGTGGGTTGAAGTGAAGCGATTCAATCCCGACGAAGGTAGTTTTTCGCCACTTCTGATCTTGCCTGACAATAAACATGCGGTTGTGCTCTCTGATCTCGAAACCGACACCCAATCAGTGGGTATTCTCGACCTAAGCACATTCGAAACCGAGATTTTGGCTTCCCATCCCAAAACGGATATCACTCCCGTTATGGGTATCAAGAATGGACGAGAAAATGAAGTTCTGGGTGCGTCTTATGAGTACGACAGTATTGACGGGGTCATATTTGCAGATATCGAGAATAAACTCTTCGCGCAAATTATTCAGTCTTTGCAAAAAGCGTTTCCCAATACCAATGTGGATGTGACGTCGTCGACCTACGACATGAGTAAAATCATTATCTCTGTGTCTTCTGCTAACCTACCGCGCACTTTTTTCTTATTTGACTCAGAAAAGCGCAAGCTAACCAAACTGGTTGACTCGACACCGTGGTTAGACAAGAAGACGATGCCTAAAACACAGATCATTACTTATCACACAAGGGATGGGTTGTTGATTCACGGTTTGCTCACGCTGCCTGCGAATAAGGAAGCTAAAAACTTACCTTTGATTTTACTACCTCACGGTGGTCCTCATGGTATAAGAGATTCCATCAGTCGAATCGATGCTGATGCCAAAGTGTTGGCAGAGCACGGGTATGCTGTATTGCAACCAAACTTCAGAGGATCTGGTGGCTATGGTCGCGAGTTCTTACAAATGGGCTACCAAAACTGGGGTACAACCATGATCAACGACATGACCGATGGCGTTATGTATTTGGTTGATAAGGGGATTGCCGACAAGGATAACATGTGTGTGTACGGAGCATCTTACGGTGGCTATGCGGCATTGATGACAGTGATCCGCGAACCTGATTTGTATCAGTGTACAATCGGTTTTGTGGGTGTGTATGACCTGAACTTAATGTTTGAAGAAGGTGATATCTCGGAAAGAAAAGCTGGCCAGAATTTCTTATCAAAAGTGCTACCGGCTGATAAAGCGTTGCGAGAAGCTCAATCGCCAGTACATCAAATTGACAAGCTGAAGGTGCCTGTATTCATCATGCAAGGTGGCAAAGACGTACGTGTACCACCTGAGCATGCCTACCGTTTACGTGCTGCGTTAGACAAGCGCAATCATCCTTATGAGTGGTTGTTTAAGGAAGGTGAAGGTCACGGTTTCTACAAGCCTGAAAACAATGTAGAACGTTGGCAGAAAATGCTGACATTCCTCGATAAATATATCGAACATTGATAAAGAGAGCCGCCATTTGGCGGCTTTCTTCATTTTACAATGGGGTAATTCATTCCCTAAAGAATACGTTCGACGGGTTTCGATTTAACTAGCGCTAAATAGTCGCTAAGTTCGCTTCTGGCGAGTTCGTAATCTTCAAAAAGTTGCGCTGATTCAGGCTCGCGCATTAACGCTTGAAAGGCAACATCAGTACGATCGAGTAGTCGTTTTAGATAGGCGTTGTTCACATCCATTTTGGTTTCTCTTTAGAGGGTAGGGCGACAAACTTCCACTGCAATCGCCGATAAAAAAATTAAAAAGGTTTCGTCACCGCTAAAACAACGATACTCAATATTAACAACACCGGGGCTTCATTCAAAAAACGGTAGAACTTAGACGAATGATGATTCTCGTCACGTGCGAACGATTTCATCAGTTTATATAAATAGAAGTGATAGCCGTAAATTGCAAGTACCAGAGTGAGTTTTGCATGTAGCCATCCTGATGCCTTGAGCCACGCTAGCCCATATGATCCAATAAGGCATATGCCGAATACTGCGGTGAGTATGGCAAAAGGGGTTACGAAGAACCATAGCCTACGTTCCATAATTTTGAATTGTTCTTTCACCGCTTGTTCGGTGGCTTGAGCGTGATAAACAAAGATTCGGGGTAAATAAAACAAGCCTGCCATCCATGCGAGCATAAAGAAAATATGAAGGGCTTTGAGCCATAAAATAGACATAAAGAAGTTCTCTTATTCGTGAGCAGACGAGTGTACCAAACTTGGCGTACTGCAACTGCCCAAACTACAAGCCTCTGTTGATTCGAATCAATATTGGGCTTTTTGTAAATAACTCTGCAGGCGATTCCAGGTAATCACGCCTTGGATATTTTGCGGTTCATCCTCGTAGATGTAAACGCCACCGGTACGAGAACCTCGCAATATTTCGTACACTTCTGCCAGTGTTACCTGCGAATTTAAGCCATCCATGTCATGGTATTTTAATGCGGCGGCATCGTGCTCCAAACTCACATCGTACTGTACTAATCGATAACGAATATCGAGTTCAAATTTGTGCTGTTGCACCACGACTCGTGTGGGTTCACCTTCCAAAAACTTATGAATGGCTTGTTCTGGCGCATCATAGAAATGTTTGAAGTTTGTGTCCATGGCCGCCATGACGCCGGTTTTCTCTAATGTTTCTCGAATCGACGACACGCCATAAGGTAGTTTTTGATAATCTAATTGGCGGATAAATATAGAACGATTGCCCAAAAATTGCGTTGATGTGACATAGGCTGGCACTATCACAAGCATTGCAGGCAAGATGATTTGTGGGCTGTACGACAACTCCATTACCGCAGAAAGGGCTGCCAGAGGCGCATGCAGAACTGCAGTTAGCATGCCGGCTATTCCGAGTAAGGCAAAGCTTGAGGTGTATTCTTCTGGCAATAGCCACTGACCAATGGGGAGCAGCAGTAATGCGCCAGACAGCATGCCTATAACCATTACTGGGCCAATTATACCGCCTGGCACGCCTAGCCCAATCGCGAACACCGCTAAAAGAAACTTTACGATCAATATCACTAATAAAACACTGAAGCTGGGGTTGTCTTGAAACAAGTGGTGCACGTCGACAAAACTAGCCCCCAAGGCTTCGGGAACAATTGCCCCTGCACTGGCTGTGATCACACCGGCTAAAATTAAACGCCATACCATGCTAAATCGCCGGAACAGCGTCATGATACTCATTAACAGGTTATTGAATAATGTGGCCAGTGCGCCCAACGCTATTCCCAGCAGCACGAGGTAAAAATATACCCATTGGCTAAATGACGAGAACGATAGAAATGACAGTTCATTCGCCTCACCGAAAACAATTCGTGTGAGTACTGAGCCACAGGCGGCGGCGAGCATCACGGGAACAAAAAGGTGAATGCGGTATTCTCTTAGTACCACTTCCATTACAAAGATTACTGCGGCAAACGGGGTGTTGAACGAAGCGGAAATACCAGCAGCAATGCCACAGCCTGCAAGAATACGAATACTGTTAAACGGGAGCTTTAACCACTGACCAATAAAACTACTACCTGCTGCTCCCAAGTGCACAGAAGGGCCTTCTCGACCAACGACAAAACCGCCAGCTAAGGCGAGCATACCACCAAAAAATTGGTTAATCGTGGTACGAAATGGAATGTGGCCATAAAAGTGTTTGACTCGGTGGATGACAAAGGGAATACCCAGCCGGTAATGGCGAAAGCCTGTGATAAACGCGATAACTAAGATACATACCACAGCAAGAAGAGGCATGAGTACCCAAATATACCCACTACTGACGCCGAACTCTTTGAGTTGATGCTCTGCCAAATATTGAACTAATTCAATGCATAAGCGAAAAAGTATGATCAATCCAGCGGAGCACACACCAGCTACAATTCCCAACAAACACAACTGCACCGAGGTACGTGGGTGAGCTAATTCACGACGCAAAGCCAGAAAACGCATACAATGGATTTAATACTCTGATTGATTATAATCGCAAGCTTATCACAAGTGATTGGTTTGCAAAGTGTAATCGCGGCTTATATCCGCCCGAGAGAATGAATCTATATGAAGTTAGCCGATATTAAGGGCGTGACCAGCAAAAACGCCACACTCATCAAAGTTATAGTCGCCATGGTCGTTATGCTGTATTTTGGCTACTACATTGCAGGCTTTCAACATCAAGCACAGCAGGACGAAATTCGCCGAGCCAATCAAACATTAGCGATGTTAAACAGTGACAACAACGCGCTAACGACGGCGAAAAATCAGCTAACGATGAAGCTGGACATTGCAACAATGAAGGCAGATAAGCTCGCCCAACGTCTCGCCGAAGCGAACGACAAAGTGAGAGCGCTGGAAAAAGAAAAAGCTTTTTATACAAGAGTGATGGCCCCAGAAGAAACCCAGGATGGTTTTCTGATAGAAGGCTTACAAATAACAGATGCTGCCAGCCCTGGTTTCTATCACGCTAATCTGGTGGTGTTGCAACAGCGACAAGTGAAAGCCGTGGTGCGAGGGACGCTGACCATACGAGTGTCGGGAAGTTTAAACGGTAAGCCAGAGCAAATTACCTTGGGGCCAAACAGCAACATTAATCCCGATCAGGTTGAATACGGGTTTAAGTATTTTCAGCCGGTGTCGTTTCTGTTTTCGTTACCGGCATATTTTGTACCTGAATCCTTGGTGATAAGCACTACCGTGTTTCAATACAAAAGAAAGCGCGGTGATTACCAGCGCGCTTTCAGTTGGCAAGAAGTTTATGAAAATGGCAGTGTTGCCATTAGTGCTGAGTAGCAGAGGGTGAGTGGCTTCTCTTCATATCAATATGCGGGATACCATCCTCTACATACATAGCTGAGGTGGGCGTAAAACCAAAACTGGCGTAAAAGTCAGTAAGATATTCCTGCGCACCAATTTCAATATTGTCAGATGGCCACAAACGCGCACATTCTGTTAACGCTTGTTGCACTAAGGCTTTGCCCAGTCCATTCCCTCTATGATCCGCCGCTGTTGCCACTCGACCAATCGATACCGAGGGGTAACTCAGGCCTTTTGGCAATAGCCTCGCATAGGCGATGATTTTACCGTTTTGATAACCGAGTAAATGACGGGTTTGCGGATGGCGGTCTTTGTCGTCCAACTCGGGGTAAGCACAGGCTTGCTCAACTACAAATACGTCAACGCGAAGTTTGAGTAGTTCAAACAACTGTGTTGTGGTGAGTTGGTCGAATGTGAGTGACTGCCATTGCATGTTAGTTTCCTATTTTACATCGGTTATTGGTGATTACAGTGCGGCTTTCCACGCACTTTCTGGTAGTAAGTACAGGCCTTTTTCGTGGTTTGCTCCTTCGCCGACGATATGGCCAATACCTGCTGCCATTACCGCGAGAGTCACGTCGAAGGCATTGAGGCTGTCACCATATCCAGCGGTTAAGTTAAACATGGACCCATCGGCAAGTAAAAACAGGGTCTTGCCGTTCAAGTCATAGGCGTTCACGTAAGGCATTGGCTCTGAGTGAGCTGCATTGTTTTTCAAATAAGCAACGTCGATTTCTCGGGCAACATGGCCAACATTAAGAATGAAAGTGCCTGTTTTCATATTGTCTAAGTGTTGTGCACTGACCACTCCGTATGCACCGGTGGCGGTGGCAATGACATCTGCTGTTTTAACCGCCTCGGCGAGATCTACTACCGGCCAGCCATCGTACTTGGCCTGTAATGCGCGAGCTGGGTCTAGCTCAGCCACTTGTACTTGCGCACCAAACGCCTTGGCTGAAGCCGCAACGCCTTGACCCACCAAGCCATAGCCAATCACTACCACGGTTTTTTCGTGCAAAGTAAGGTGAGTGGTTTGGAAGAAGGTTTGCCATGCACTCAGGCCTACCATGTGACGATTGTGCAAGCCCTCTTTTACTGGTAAATCGTCCCAGTTAAAAATAGGGTAACGAGGCTCGACACCGCCTAAACGAGTAATGCCAGAACCCGTAGCTTCAAGGCCTGCGATAATCTCCGGCTGATAATCGCCTGTGTGTAAACGGGTTGTGAGATCGGCGCCCATCTCACACAAGTGTGTTGGATTCCAAGCAAGGGCTTTATCGAATGAATCAGACCAATCACTATCACTCATGTCTCGCCATGCATGAGCCACTGCACCTTTTTCGACTAAATAAGCAACCACATCATCTTGCACAGTTGTGGGGTTACACGTGGTGAGAAATACTTCACAGCCACGATCGAGCAAACCCGCAACAAGAGGCGCCATTTTTAAATCGAGGTGCATATTACACGCGAGTTTTATACCGCTTAAATCGGGAAGCGCAGCGACAGCTGCGCGAGTGCGAGGCATATGTAAGGTGGCCCAATCGAGCTCTGCTTGAAAATCTTGATACATAGGAATACTTGAAAACAAAGAAAATGAAACACGAATAATAAGCCACAATACGACACGACTACAAACCCAACACGTGAGAATTAATGTGCCTTTGATTCAGCACAAATTACTCACCCTAACCGTTAAGCTCAGTGCTATAGTTGATTGAATTACTCAAGTATTAGATAATAAGGCCTTGCGCTTGAAAGTGCGACCAGCCGTAACAATATTGGTATACACCGTATTGAACCACCAAAGTTGTAAAGAGAGGACGTTATGTCAGTTGAGACAGCATTGCCCATCGAGTTTTCTGATGCTGCAGCCAAAAAAGTACGTGAGCTAGTGGAGGAAGAAGAAAATCCGTCACTAAAATTGCGCGTGTACGTTACCGGTGGTGGTTGCTCTGGGTTCCAATATGGCTTCACCTTTGATGAAAAAGTGAATGACGGCGATATGACCATAGAAAAGAACGAAGTGACTCTAGTGGTAGACCCTATGAGTCTGCAATATCTCGTAGGTGGTATTGTCGATTATGTCGAGGGCTTAGAAGGTTCTCGTTTTATGGTTGAAAACCCTAACGCAACAACAACCTGTGGTTGCGGTTCTAGCTTCAGTATTTAACTCTTCCAGTTTGATGATGGGCTGCTCCTTATCGTGAGGGTAGCCGTCTTCACTTCCTATATTGTATTCACTGTTATTTCTCCGCTGCGAAGTTTGGTAGAGATTAGTCTATTGTCTGTCGCAAAGTACTAGGGATACCCACTAGTCTGATCTAGCATGGTCGTTCACTTATTTATCATCAAAGCACATGGAGAGCGGTATGAAATTATATGGTTCGATCACGTCACCCTTTGTACGTCGAATTCGAATGAGTTTAGCTCAGACTGACTATACCTTTATTCATTGGAATATCTTTGAAGGCCCTGACCGCGAGGCATTGGCGTTAAAAAATCCAACAATGAAAGTACCTATGTTGGAAGACGGTGAAAATCTGATTTTTGATTCGGGGGTGATTTATCGCTACTTGTGTGAAAAGCTGTCGTTACCCAAATTAAGTTGGTCTCAAGAAAATTTAGTCACGTTAATCAATGCGGCCAACGATACCTTTGTTCAACTCTTTATGTTGCAGCGTTCTGGTATTGAACTGGAACAGGGCTGTCTTTATCACCGATTGCAATATGACCGTGTTAACAGCACATTGGCAGCTCTTAGTTCCGCAGCGGAGCAAGGCGAGTTTGACGAGTGGCATTATGCATCGATAAGCCTGTTTAGTTTATTGGACTGGGCGCATTTCCGAGGGTTGTATGACTTTACTGAGTCTGCGCCACTTAAAGCCTTTATGGAAAAACACGGCGACAGAGAAATTATCGCCACTACGGACCCTCGTTTAACCGCGTAAGTTTATGTTCTTACGAGGCTTCACACATCAATAACCCTTGGCAAAGTCGAACTCATACATCAGTGGTGTTCGGTTTTGCCAACGCATTAAATTGTCGGTAAATACCCTGACAATATCTTCAGGTTTGGATATGGCTGCGGTATGTTGGGTTACAATCACTTTAGGGTGACGCCATAATTCACTGTCATCGGCCAATGGCTCAGCTTTGAATACGTCTAGCACAGCGGCGCGCAATTGGTTAGCATCTAATGCCTTTATCAATGCAACTTCGTCTACACTGTTGCCGCGCCCTGCATTAATGAGCACTGCTGAAGGTTTCATCGCAGCAAAAAAACGCTCGTCTAACACATGGTAGGTACTCTGTGTATCTGGTAATAAGCTCACCACAAAATCGCTTTGTTGCGCCAAACGCAATTTATCTTCAACGGTGAAGATCTGGTTAAAACCCGATTTAGGCTTACCACTTTGCGACAGCCCAATTACACGCATATCAAATGCATTTGCGACAGGTAGTAGGTCGTCACTAATACTGCCTGCACCCACAATTCCCAGCGTTTTACCGGCAATGTAGTCGAAGGTGGGTTGTGTCCACTTTGGGTGCGGTACAGATTGTTGTTGAATATAAGTTTCGATGTGACGGCTGAAATACAGAATATGTGCAAATACATACTCCCGCATTTGTTGTCCGAATACGGTTTTCACACCTGTCAGGTGGTAATCTTTTTTGGGCGATTTCAGCAACGGGGCATTACCTGCCCAGCAAGACTGACACCATTGTAGTTGGTGGCAACGCTCAATGACCTCAACGATAAGGTCAGGATCACCAAGGAGTATGGTGACACTGTCACAAACGAGCTGCGCCGGATCATCCGTAGCTTGAATCACCTTACATTCTAGGGGAAGTAGGGGCTGGAGCAATTTCGTATAGACAGCGTGGTCCCTGCTTAAAATAGATATTTGGCTAGTCGTGGTGGTATCGGGGGACGGCCCTTTAATCATCATTTATCGTACTCACTACTTAGCCGTGGTTAAGCAGCCTAATACCGCCTCTCTCGCAGCGCCTGTTACACTGGGAACATTGCCGGGTATGTGTTGCAAATACGCATGAGCAAGCCATGCGAATGCGGCACCTTCTACCCATTGTGGGTGAATATTCAGTTCGCTGGTGGAGGAAACCGGGCTACTCAGTCGTTCCGCTAACGCAGCGATAAGCACAGGGTTGAATGCCCCGCCGCCACACACATAGCAGTGGTCAATCGGCGGTAGTGTTTTGACAGCATCGGCAATGCTCTGCGCGGTAAAGGCCAGTAACGTGGCTTGCACATCTTCTTCTTTGAGGCTAGGAAATTTGGCTAAGACTGTGTCTACCCATGCAAGATTAAAGTCTTCCCTGCCTGTGCTTTTGGGGTAATGACAAGCTAAATAAGGATGCTCTAGTAAGGCGAGCAATAACGCTTCATGCACTTTCCCCGATGCTGCCCACATTCCTTGTTGGTCATAATTCACTTGTAAATGTCGGCGACACCAAGCGTCCATTAAGGTATTCGCGGGGCCAGTATCAAAGCCAACTATTGTGCCGGAATGAGCCGGTAAATAAGTGACATTGGCAATACCGCCTAAATTAATAATCAGGCGATTTTCGTCTGGGTCACCAAATTGATGGGCGTGAAATGCAGGCACTAAAGGAGCGCCTTGGCCACCTAGTGCAACGTCTTTGCGCCGAAAGTCGTGCACCACATCGATGCCGGTTTCGATAGCGATGGTGTGTGGGTCGCCAATTTGCAAAGAAAATCCAGCACTTCCACGCACAACGCCTTCGGGGTAATGGCGAATTGTTTGCCCGTGGCTGCCAATGGCACGGATATCTTCTGGGGAAAGCTCGTTATCGAGCAAGAGTTGCTTTACACAACGGGCAAAACAAAAAGCCACGGCTCGCTCTGCTTCGCCCATAATATTGATTTCATCTGGGCTGGGTTCACACAGTTGATGCAGTGTGGCCAATAGTGAGTCTGAGTAGGGGAGCGAGGTGGCAGCGAGGGTGTGTAACTGATTGCCCTGAATGTCGACAAGCACCGCATCGACGCCGTCCATGCTGGTGCCCGACATCAGGCCAATATACTTCGTCATATCACTGCATTGCCAGCATAATACGTTTACTGGTATTTAACTGGGCCAAACGTTGTTCTGCTATTTCCATAAACTCAGCGCGTTCCGACGAATCAATCGGGCGAGCTTTAGGTAATTCAACAGTACGGGGGTTGCGATGTACGCCATCGACCAAAAATTCATAGTGCAAGTGTGCGCCTGTTACCATGCCCGTATTACCTAAGTAACCAATAGTTTGCCCCTGCTTTACCGTTTCGCCTTGCTTCACAGCGCGCTTTTTCAGGTGCAGATATTTAGTCACGTACTTTTCGCCATGTTGCACGAAAACGTAGTTCCCATTGTATTTGTTGTAAGCGGCTTTAATGACTCGACCGTCACCGGCAGCCATAATTGGGGTGCCTATTGCCGCAACGTAGTCAGTACCATTGTGGGCCTTCCAACGTTTTTGTACGGGATGGAAACGGGCTTTAGTAAAGTTAGAGCTTACATACTTAAAGTTGATGGGCGCGCGCAAAAAGCTCTTGCGCATACTGCGGCCTTCGGGCGTGTAATAGTTACCGTCTGAATGTTGAATAGCTTGGAAAAGATCATTCTGGTTAACGAACTCGGCAGCGACTATATCGCCATAGCCGACAAACTCACCGTCGATGTACTTTTCTTCAAACACGACATTGAAGCTGTCACCTTGGCGAATTTCCATCGCAAAGTCGATATCCCAGCCAAAAATGCCAGCTAAGTGCATAATCTGATTATCGGTCAGGCCTGCAGCAACACCTGCATTCCAGAAGCTGGAAGAAATTTCGCCTTGAGCGTAATTCAGGCGTATATCTACGTCTTTGGTGTCGATGCTAGCTTGTAAATCGCCTTTGTCACCCCCTTCAATAAACAGAGTTTGGGTGGCCGATAATTGATAACGCAAGGCACTAAAAAGGCCTTGTGCATCTTTGCGAATATCGAGTTCATCACCGGGAAGTAAGGTAACAAGGGTTTTTGCTGTTTCGCCTGCGTGTGAAACGCGATAGGTGTCTTTCGCTGTTAGCCCTGCGCGTTTGAATATTTTCGCGAGAGTGTCGCCTTTTCTCACTTTATAGGTTGCCCATTCACCGTCGTCTTCCATGTCTTCAAAAGCATCGGTTTCGGTAATAGACAAATTGAGAGGGTAGCGCACACCCGTGTCGAGAATCATGGCTGATTCTGCAGAACGGCTTGCTTCAACATCTTCAGAAGGCAAAATCATTAATGCGCAAAGCAGCGCGCTGGCGGCGATAATGCCGAGGCGATGTGCTTTGGGCAATTGTTTAAATGTTCGAACAATCACTGTATTTGCTTTCTCATGGTACAACTGGAATTGAGAATATATGCTTCGACCGAGACTTTCTAGCAAAGTTGCTCAAAAAAGCGCTTTTTTAGCTATTTCAGCCTTTTTTCATCGCTTTAATCACGCGACAGGCTTTAAATACGCTAGGCTGACGCGTAAAATGCCCAGCCAAGTTATGCCAATTATAGCAATTGGTGAAGTATAAAATAAGTACAGTGTGGAAATAAGCGTAATGACTGATTGGCAAACCGCTCTCGCGGAAATCAAGCGAGGCACAGATGAAATTCTGCCTGAAGAAGAACTGATTGAAAAACTCAAGTCGGGCAAAACTTTAACCATTAAAGCGGGTTTTGATCCAACTGCGCCTGATCTACACCTAGGTCATACAGTACTTATCAATAAGTTACGGACATTCCAGCAACTCGGCCATCAGGTAGTTTTCCTTATTGGTGACTTCACCGGTATGATCGGTGATCCAACGGGTAAAAACGTCACACGTAAACCGCTTACTGAAGAGCAAGTGCTTGAGAATGCGAAAACCTACCAAGAGCAGGTTTTCAAAATTCTAGACCAAGAAAAAACGGAAATCCGGTTTAACTCTGAGTGGATGAGCCAATTGGGTGCGGCGGGCATGATCAAGCTGGCGGCAAGCCAAACGGTAGCCCGTATGCTAGAGCGCGATGATTTCAAAAAGCGCTATAACGGTGGCCAGCCTATCGCAATTCACGAATTCTTGTATCCACTGGTACAAGGTTATGACTCAGTAGCGTTGAAGTCAGACGTTGAGCTAGGCGGTACAGACCAACGCTTTAACTTGTTGATGGGCCGTGAACTGCAAAAAGAAAATGGCATTGCGCAGCAGTCTGTGATCATGGTGCCTTTGCTTGAAGGTTTAGACGGTGTGCAGAAAATGTCTAAGTCTTTGGGTAACTACATTGGTATTACCGATACGCCAAACGAAATGTTCGGCAAGATCATGTCTATCTCTGATGATCTAATGTGGCGTTACTACGACTTGTTGAGCTTCCGCCCGCTAGAAGATATCGCTAAGTTGAAAGACGATGTAGCCAATGGTACTAACCCTCGCGACGTGAAGATTTTGCTCGCACGTGAAATTATTGAGCGTTTCCACGACGCAGCAGCGGCAGAAGGGGCTTACCAAGATTTCGTTCAGCGTTTCCAGAAAAATGCGATCCCTGACGATATGCCAGAAGTGACAATTACCCTTACCGACGGTGAAATTGCCATTGGTAACTTGCTAAAAGAAGCGGGTTTAGTTGGCTCAACCTCAGACGCGATGCGTATGATCAAACAAGGTGCAGTAAAAATTGACGGCGAGAAAGTAGAAGATTCGCGCCTAACACTGACTGAGGCGGGCGAAGCCGTTTACCAAGTGGGTAAGCGTAAGTTTGCACGGGTAACATTGAAATAAACCAATGATTCGCTTTATTCATAGATAACAAAAACCCCGACGCGTCGGGGTTTTTTATTGCCTGTTGTTGATTTAGGCGAAGGGTTGGTCGATGGTATTGGCGGGTTCAGTAAACCACTTGGGGCCGTCGTCAGTCATATAAAAATGATCTTCTAAACGAATGCCAAATTCACCGGGCACCACAATCATTGGCTCGTTACTAAAGCACATGCCTGTTGCCAGTGGTTGCGGGTTGTCTTTCACCAAATACGGCCACTCATGAATGTCCATACCTATACCATGGCCTGTGCGATGAGGCAGACCCGGTAAGTTATAATCTGGGCCTAACCCATAGGTCGCCAATGAAGCACGGGCCGCGGCATCCACATCGCCACAGGGCGTACCTAGTTGCGCAGCTTCAAAAGCAGCAAGCTGGGCGTCTTTCTCGGCTTGCCAGTAAGTGCGCAGTTTGTCACTAACGTCGCCGAAAGCGTAAGTGCGTGTTATATCCGATAAGTACCCATGTAATTTACAACCTGTGTCGATCAACACCAGATCGCCTTGCTTCAGCACTTGTGGATCTTTTACGCCATGGGGAAACGACGTGGCTTTGCCAAATAACACAATACAAAAATAAGAACCGCTCGCGCCGACTTTTTGGTGAGCGCGATGAATAAACTGCTCGACTTCTGTTGTTGTGATACCTTCATGCAGCATAGACGCCGTGGCCTTGTGTACCGCGAGCGTCATGTCCATTGCACGTTGAATCAATGCAAGTTCAGTGGAGGACTTATGCATACGACAGTGCGCAGTCACTTCGCTGGCATTAAACAGCGTATATCCTAAATTGGCTTTACTAAAACCGTCGGCAATGAAAAATGCAGTGGATTCATCGATGCCAAACTTATCACCCGTGGTTAGGCCTAAGCGATCCAATTCCTGCATGACTAACTCATAGGGAGACTCGTGTTCATGCCAGCCTTTAATCTCACCGGCCATCACTTTGCGCTCTTCTAATGAATCAATTTCAAACGCCGGAGCAATATACACAAGCTCGCCGTTGGCTGGCAAAATAGCACCGACTAGACGCTCGCTGGCGTACCAATCCATACCAGTAAAATAGCTTAAGTTAGTACCCGCATTTAAATAAATGGCAGCAATCTCGTGCTGCTGCATATAGGTTTGCGCTTTGGCCATACGTGCTACTAACTCATCTTTCTGGATGGGGGGCACGTCTGTTGTCATCGTTGAAAGCGAAGCGAGGGCTGCTTCGGCGCTACAACCGCCGATTCCGTTTTGATTCATGAACTACCTTCTTTATGTGGACTCAACCGCGCCAGTCGCACGCGGCTGAGTGCTCAAAATACTATGCTTTTGATAGCTTGGGTTTAAACAACAAAACGCCAAAAACAGGGCCTGCAGTATTACCCGGTTCAGGCTCAAATTTCACATTGACCGACGTTTTATCTTTGGTTAATGATTGTGGAATATCGTAAACCACATCAAAAAATTCCCCAGGCTTGTCGAAGTTAAGTGTTTGCGCGGCAATGCGCTCTCCGTCTACCAATATATAGAATAAACGTTGTCTTTCCTCGCCCCAATAGGTCGCTTGCAGTTTTAACGGGCCAGGTGCCACTTTCATATCAAAAGAGAAAAAGCCCATGGTTCTTGCATCACGGCCTGCTTTACCTCGGTATACCACGGGGTAGCTGATTTCAGATTCTAGGTTATGGTCACGTTCGGGCTGCATTTCACCTAGGTGCATCACGTCTACAGAGCGCTCAGCTAAGTCTTTTAATCGAGCTTGTTCGGCCGCATAGGCTTGTTCCGCTTGGGCCCATTGGGCATCAGTAAAACGTTGAAAATACACCGCGCTGCGTCTGTGGTGGTTGGCGTAAAACGGAGAGAACTTCATATCCGCCGGTCGACCTATGCCTTCAGATTGGAATGTGGCCTTGTTCAATTGAGTCGCAGTAAAGCTTCCCAACAGGTCATTACCTACCAATGCCGGTGCCGTGCCTTTGTATTCTTCATCACTACTCCCAAGATCCGCTGCCAACACCATGGGGCCGCGCAGAACCGCAACTACTTGATCATTGCCCGGTGTTGATTCAAAGCGCAAATCCATGGGTAAGGTGAGCGATACTTTATCGCCGGTTTTCCAACGACGGCGCAAATAGGCATAACCGCGATCTTGGGAAACATTGGCTGGTTCACCATTGATGCTAACTTGCCATTTTTCACCAGCCCATGCAGGAATGCGCAGGGCAAGGGTAAAGGCACTTTCGGCTTTTTCTATGGTGAGATCGATTTGCCCTTGATAAGGATATTGGGTGTCTAGTCGCAATGCGGCATTTTGGTTGGTCCATGACAGTGTCGACGGGATGTACAAGTTGACGAATAAGTTGTCGTCCTGCTCCCACCAAATGGAATCACCGTGTTTGGCGTGGCTCTCCATGCCCGAACCGGTGCAGCACCAGAAGCTGTCGAACGGTGTCGAATGTTCACGAGCCGAACCTGACATAAGCGGTGTCATGTAGGTCACCATGCCAGTTTCAGGATCAATTTGAGATAAAATGTGATTGAGGTGAGCGCGCTCGTAATAATCAAAGTATGCGGCGTTGGTTTCCCAGCTATAAAGGTGGCGAGTTAACTTGAGCATATTATAGGTATTACAGGCTTCACAGGTTTGCTCTGTGATGTGGTTGGCAATGCTGTCAGGTGTGAAGAAGTATTCTCGGTCTGCGTTACCACCAATCACGTAACTGTGGTGCTCGGTTACTGTGTCCCAGAAAAAGCTTGCTGTGTCGCCTTGTTCAGCCTTGCCTGTGAGTTCGTGCAAACGCGCTAAGCCAATCAATTTAGGAATTTGAGTATTGGCGTGAATGTTAGCTAGGTTATCAGTGCCTTCACTGAGCGGCGACAATACTTTTTTGTGATACAAGCGTTCGGCTAGGGCTAACCAACGTGTGTTACCAGTACGGGCGTAGAGTTCGGCAAAGCTTTCATTGATACCGCCGTGTTCACAGTCTAAGACCTTTTCCACTTGGGTATCATTTAAAGCAGCGAAGACCTTCTCTATATAGCCACCCAGCTTCTCTGCAATGGGAATACCTTTATCGATTCCGCAATAGGTTTGTGCATCAAACAAGCCCGCATAAAGTTTATGCCAGTTGTAAAACGGTACCCAACAACCATTGAGATCAAAACCCGCCGAGCGGATCTCACCAGCCATGATCTCTGGGAAAATCTCTTTGCCATCTACCACGGTTTTGTCTTTTCTTTTGCGCGTGAAGCCAGCGACATAGCCATCACCTTGAGCGTCTTGAATACGTGCTAGTTCGTCGATGATGTAGCTTAAACGCTGCTTGGCTTCTTCGCTGCCTGTTTGTGCGTGAAGTAAGGCCAACGCTGACATGTAGTGGCCGAGGCTATGACCTGCAATCGTGTCGCCTTCCCAGCCGCCATACACTTCGCCTTTGGCAGGTAAGCCAGCAAATACGTGGAAGTTGTGTAAGAAGCGGTCGGGCTCTAGTGCCATTAAGTAGCCCGTGTTAGCGGTAACTGCCTTTTTAAAATCTGAGGCTAATAGCCTGACATTATTGAGCGGCACCGCTTTCGCCGATGTAGGTAGTGACACACCTTCGATGATTTTTTGTGGTTGTTGTGAGCAGGCAGTAAGCGGTATTGCTGACAGTAAAGCCAAAGACGACATGCCTTTGAGCACCTGTCTACGTGTAGGGTGATTGTCGCAGAGCTGACACATAAATGATTTCCTTTTTGTTCTTCGAATTCGCCCTTTACCGCTCAGGGGCGTCACTAGCAGTGAAATAGTTTTATTGTTATACCGTATACGATATACGTCAAAGGTGTCGAAATCAAGGAGTCGTTTTATGAATAATTTGAAGCGTGTGTCGCAGAGCGTTGCAGCGGTACTGTTTTTTTCCTCAGCCAGTTGGGGCGCTTTCGCCAATCAAACCGATGAACAATTTGAAGCAGTATACAAAAAGGAATGGGCGTGGCGTCAGCAGCAGTTCAGTGTGAATGAAGACAGCATGGTAGAGGCGGTACCTTCGTCTTTGCCCGACGTGAGCCTTAAAACACAACAAGCACGAACGGCTTATTGGAAAAATATCGATAAGGCATTAGCGCAAATAGATGCGAGCAAACTGAGCGACAATAACAAGGTTAACTACGCGATTTATCAATATCAAATAGATACCTTACTTTCTGATCAATATTACAAGCTTTATGAAAAGCCGCTATCGGGTGATACGTCATTTTGGGGCGACCTTGCTTACATGGCACAAACGACCTTGCACAGCGAAGAAGACTATCGTCATTACATCGCATGGCTTAATGATATGCCGCGGTATTTCTCGCAACAAATAGACAATATGCGAGCGGGCCTTGCTCGTGGTTTTACGCCGCCTTTTATTGCCCTTCAGGGAAGAGAAGCCACCGCAGCAACAGTGGTGCAAAGTGCTAGTGTGGAAGATAACGTGTATTTTGCGCCTTTTACTAACTTTCCGTCTGGTTTTAGCGATGCACTACAAAGCGAACTGACCACGCTAGCTGAAAAAGCGATCAAACAGTCTGTGATCCCTGCACACCAAGCAGTATTAGACTTCATGCTTGATGAATACATCCCCGAGTCACAGCGTTCAACGGCTGCCTACGATTTGCCCGATGGCAAACGCTTTTATCAATCTCAAATTGAGAAGTACACCACACTGGATCTCACACCAGATGAGATACACAACATAGGCCTAAAAGAAGTGGCGGCGATCAAGGCGCGTATGTATGAAGTAATGGAGGAAGTGGATTTTGACGGCGATCTTACAGCTTTCTTAGACTTCTTGCGTACCGATGAACAGTTTTATGTGAAAAAGCCCCAAGACTTGTTGGATAGAGCGGCGTGGATAGCAAAAGAGTTTGACGGCAAAGTGAGTGACTGGTTTGGGCATTTACCAAGAAGCCGTTTTGCCATCGTTCCTGTGCCTGACGACGTTGCGCCTTTTTATACCGCTGGTCGCGGTGGCCCCGGTATCTATCTAGTGAATACCTATAATTTGCCTTCTCGCCCCCTGTACTCCTTACCGGCGCTCACGCTACATGAATCTGCACCAGGGCATGCCTTCCAAATGCCGTTATCGGGAGAAAATACCGCCATCCCAGAGTTTAGACGCAATAGCTATATCTCTGCGTATGGAGAAGGCTGGGCGTTATACGCCGAAAAGTTGGGCGAAGAAATGGGCATGTACCACACGCCTTACGAAGTGTTTGGTATGTTGAGTTATCAAATGTGGCGAGCTGCGCGTCTGGTGGTAGATACAGGAATTCATGCCAAAGGCTGGACCCGCAAACAGGCGCAAGATTTTATGAAAGACAACACGGCCCTGTCGGTTCATGAAATTACAACCGAGGTAGATCGCTACATTGCGTGGCCCGGTCAGGCGTTGTCTTACTACTTGGGCGAAATGGCGATTGTAGAGGCGCGCGCGCGAGCAGAAAAAGCACTGGGTGCCAAATTTGATATTCGAGCCTTTCACGACACTGTTTTACAACTTGGCTCGGTACCATTAACGGTACTGAATGCGCGTATCGACCGATTTATTGAGGAAGGAGGAGAGTCTCCTTACCAGTAAAGATCACTGGAGTTTCCCTTCATGTGTGTTTGTGCTGTGTGGAGCGATCCCGCAGCACTTTTTTATGTTCCTCGTTTATTTCTGATCTAGCAAAAAAATAAAAATTTCTCATTTATAAAAATTTACGCTCCCGTTTTAATCTTTTGAGAATGGGTAATAATCCTTATTTTTCATTTATTTAGTTTGATTTATTATTTCCCTTACAGCCTATATTATAAATAATATCGTATAATATATTTGACATGCAATGTGGATCTGTGCGTTTATTGTACGTGGCAGGGAGTGCTCGTTCATGACTCCTGTTAGCAAAAAAACAAAAGCAACAAGTGTGAGGAAAACAATGAAAACTAAAACTGCGATGAAAAAGGGAGCGGTGCTGCTTAGTGCAGTGTTGGGCGCTGCCCCCTCGATCACGGTGCAGGCTCAGGAAGCGGATGGAGACAGTAAATCACTAGTTGAAAGTATTACTGTGACTGGATCGCGTATTCAACGAGCTGAATTCGAAAGTAATAGCCCAATTTCAGTTGTCGATGACAGTGAAATTGGTTTCCAAGGTGCAACATCGGTTGAATCGGTACTGAACAAAATGCCGCAATTCACTCCAGATGCGAACGAAAACGTGTCTAATGGCTCAGACGGCACCGCCAATATTAACTTGCGTAACCTAGGGTCGAACCGCGTATTGACCTTAGTTAATGGCCAGCGCTTGTTGCCAACAATGGGGATGGACGTCAACTTTATTCCGTCGGCACTCGTCGACCGTATCGATGTTGTCACCGGTGGTGCGTCGGCTGTATATGGTTCTGATGCCATCTCAGGGGTAGTCAACTTTGTATTAAAAGACGACCTAGACGGTGTGATTTTTGACGTACAAGCAAGCGGATATCAGCACAATAATGATAACAAAGCGATTCGTTCATTGGTGCAAAGCTATGACTACGAAACACCTGATAGCAGTGTTTTCGATGGTGAAAAGTACGACTTTAACTTTGCGGCCGGTACCGACTATGCCGATGACAAAGGTAACATCACATTTTACGGTGGCTTTCGTCGTACAGAACCTGTAACACAAAGTGAGCGTGATTATTCTGCTTGTGCAATCAGTGCTAACAGTACCCTAGACGGTTATGCGTGTGGTGGGTCAAGTAATAACCCATGGGGCCGTTTCCAAGTGTTAAGTGGTGAGAATGCGGGTGGTTCTTACAACAACACCAAAGACGGAGAGAAAACCTGGGATGATTACAGTAGTGAATATCTTTATAACTACACGCCATTAAACTATATCCAGCGTATGGACCGTCGTTACACTGCGGGTATGATGACCCATTATGACGTTAGCGACACGATGGAAGTGTACGGCAGCTTTATGTTCATGGACGATCACAGTTATTCTCAGATCGCACCTTCTGCTTTGTGGTTCGGTGACAGCTATGCGATTAACTGTGACAACCCGCTAATGAGTGATTCACAACGCGAATTGTTGTGTGGCAGCGAAGCGGGAAGCAGTACTATTATCGACACCTACGTTGCTTATCGTCTAGATGGTGAAAATGCACGCCCTCGTCGTGATGACCTGCGCCATACTGATTATCGTTTTAATATTGGTACACGTGGTGACCTGACTGACGGCATTACCTATGACGTTAGCTACCTACGTACAGTTGCTTTGTATCAAGAGTCGTTTTATAACGATGTTAACCCAGACAAAGCCGCTAATGCCTTGCTTGCAGTAGAACAAGACGGTGAAATAGTGTGTCAGTCTGTCGTTAATGGCAGTGATGAAGACTGTGTGCCTATTGACGTGTTCGCCTACAATGGTATTTCAGATGAAGCGTATGACTACATCTTAACGACCAGCTCAACAGAAAGTACCCAAACCCTTGATGTATTGAGCGCGTATAGCCAAATCGACCTAGATTACTACGGTGTTTCCTCACCTTGGGCGAATGTTGGCCCAGCAATCGTAGTGGGTTATGAAAGCCGCAAAGAAGTGTATGACTTTGAAGCTGATGAAGTATCAGAATCATACGGCACTGAAGACTCTTACGGTGAAATCGAAGTAGAAGAACTGTATACCGAAATTGATATTCCATTGGTAGAAGATGTGGCTTGGGCACAATATTTAGGTATTAATGCGGGTTATCGTTATTCTTCTTACACGAACAGTGACGATGCCGGTAACTCAACTGAGTACAGTGCTAATACCTACAAAGTTGAAATGACCTATTCTCCAAACGATGCTTTGCGTTTGCGTGCTAGTTTTAACCACGCTATTCGTGCGCCAAACGTCAGTGAGCTCTTCTCTTCACAAGGCTTGTCGATTTACTCAGGTTCAGATCCTTGCGCTGGTTCATCACCTTCAGCAACCGCAGATGAGTGTGCCCTTACTGGGGTAACAAGCGCTCAGTACACCAACATTGTTGAATGTCCTGCTGATCAGTGCGGCTACATGTATGGTGGTAATCCCAACCTCAAACCTGAAGAAGCTGATACCTTTACTTATGGTTTAGTTTTTACTCCTGACTTTATCGATGGTTTGAGCGTGTCATTGGATTACTACACCATCAAAGTGGATCAGTACATTAGCTCAATTGACCCTACGCTTATCCTGAATCAGTGTATTGCAACTGGCGACAGCTATTACTGTGATCTTGTTACACGTGATAGCGCGGGTTCTATTTTTGGTGCGAATGGTTACATCACCTCAACCACCTTGAACACAGGCTATTTGCAAACATCGGGTTATGACTTGAACGTTGTATACGATATGGACCTTGGCGATTGGGGAAGCGTTAACTTTGGCTTCATGGGAACTTTGTTAGATGAAATGGTAACAGAGCCTCAACCCGGTTTAGGTACGTATGACTGTAAAGGACTTTATGGCCCTACATGTGGTCAGCCAACACCAGAATGGCGTCACAATGCGCGTGCAACGTGGACTACACCATGGCGTGATGCTCAGCTTTCTTTGATGTGGCGTTATTTCGGCGAAGTGAGCTTATCTAGCAACGAAAGCAACGAGTTCTTGGCGTCTAGCTCAACATACATTGTTAATGCTGAAATTGGCGCATATAGCTATCTCGACTTATCGGGTAATGTTTCCATTACGGATAACATTGTCATGCGTGCAGGTATCAATAACTTGCTAGATCGCGATCCTCCCGTGATTGTATCGAATGTGCTTTCTTCATTCGGTAACGGTAATACCTATCCTGGTGTGTACGACCCACTTGGTCGTCAGATCTTCGTAGGTTTTACTGCTAGCTTCTAAAACAACTCTGTTCAGTAAGGTAAAGCTCTGCCCTCCCTAGCAGAGCTTTTTTTTATATGATGAAATACCTTTTCTTGATATTTGGCTTGGCGCTAGTGAGTTGTCATCGTTCAGCTTCCTGGCAGGCCATTTCAGCAAGTAACCCATTACTACAAAATGCCGCTGTGTTCACGGCTGATCCGGCTCCCTTTGTTGTTGGCGATGAGGTGTATTTACTCACGGGTCATGACATGGCAGCGCCCGATCAAAATGACTTCATTATGCCAAACTGGTTTCTGTTTAAATCTACTAATCTGGAAACAAGGCAATGGCAGCAATTGCAACAACCCATCAGCCCAGAGCAGGTATTTGATTGGGCACAGCCCGCGCGCGCCTATGCATCTCAAATTGTTCAAGGCAACGACCAACGTTTTTACTTGTTTGCCCCTGTTGTGCTTAAACACAAGCACTACGAAGATAATTTCGCTATTGGCGTCGCGGTAGCTACGAGTTTAGCTGGGCCATGGCGAGATCTGATCGGCGAACCGTTAGTGAGTCAAGCGACTCCTAATGCCGATAATTTGCAGAATATTGATCCCACGTTAATTAAAAACAAAAAGGGAGAGTGGGTGATGGTTTGGGGCACTTTTGGTGAATTACGTGGTGCTTTACTTAGCGATAATTTTACTGCGCTGGCGTCTGAAGTAAAAACGTTAAACGGCGCGAAAGACTTTTTTGAAGCTCCTTGGTTAGTGAGAAAAAACGACACCTATTATTTGTTTTACGCGGCCAATAATGCCGAAGACGGGCACCAATCCGAATGCTCCGAAACTCTTTATTACGCTTGTATTGCATGGGCGTATTCAAACAACCCATTAGGGCCTTGGACTTACGGTGGCGTAACGTTAAAACCCGTTAGTTCCACAACCTCTCATCCTGGTGTTATTAACGTTGATCATCAATGGTGGTTGTTTTATCACACCGCCGATGGCGAAGAGGGCGGACACTTCAGGCGCAGTGTTGCTTATGATAAATTGTATTGGGATGAGTCGGTATTCCCTCATCAACCCAAACTGGTTACGCCGACGTCTGTAAATCCCAGTCACATTGTCGACCCTAACAACCTCGCTCCATACGCGCGCATATCGGTGTCAAATTGGCCTATTCCAATAAAATACTGGCTCAAGGCGGTGAACGACGAGAAAGTCCGACACAATCCGCTTCCTCCTGAAATATGGCGAAGTCAGGGTAACGAAACACAGCAAGAGGTGTTTTTACAGTATGATTTTGAGTCGCCACAGAGTAGCAGTCGAGCTGAAATTAACTTGTGGCAAGACGGTGTATCAACAAAGTATCCTACTTCGATAACACTTCAAGCAAAGGTTGCAGGGCAGTGGACCGATTTAGCGCATTCGGCGGTTGCCAATTCCCCCCGTTCCGATAATTGGGTTGTACTGACTTTCGCGCCTACTCGTGCGGGGCAATATCGTGTAGTGCTGTCTCAGCCTGTTGCGGCAGACACAGCCCCCGTTTCATATACGCCAGTGGCGGTACAGGAATGGCGGCTGTTAAAACGCGATGAGGCTAGTGTTGAGGCGACTTTTTTGGCGGATAAAAAATCAAAAACTCTTGAGCCGGAAAGTCCAAAGCATAACCATTAAATAGGTTCAGTATATCGTTACCTAAAATCAGTTCGGGGCGTGATTCGCCTCGCGGCGGGGTAAACCGTACCGGCACGTCACTGAGTTTTATCGGTCCGAGTTGCAAGGTGTGGATGGTTGCTTTTTTGATTGACGTGACATCGCTGGTGGCTCCGGCAATTTCACCGTCATCGACCAAGTGCTCATCATTAAAGTTCCAGCCTAACGCCGCTAAAACGCCTTCATTTGCGATAGTTGCGGCGGCACCGGAGTCGATAAGTGCAGGAACATCAATACCATTGATCTGAACTGTCACAGTTAGCAAACCTGAGGCAGAATCGTGCGCTTTTAACGTGGCATAATTACCCGGAACCTGCCCCGTTGGGTAAGTGGTTAAGTATCGCTCGTGGGTGTGAAAGGCCAGCGCTTTGTCGATAAACATATCCATACCTATAATGCCAGCCGCCTGTGTAGACCCTGGATTAGGTAATGCCAATAAACCCACATCACGTATATCAAATAGCGGGCTGGTAAAGCGGTCGACAGGGTAAAACTGTGCCTTTACCGCACCTGTTGCGCCATTAATAGTCATATCGCTATCTAAGGCTGTAAGCCCTAGTAACTTGGCTAACTGAGGCACCATGAGTGTGGCTTGAGAAGCAGTATCAACCACCATGAAGTAGGGGCCTTTACCGTTCATTTCAGTGGCGATGACTGGGCGATTCGCTCGGTCGTAACGAATTTCTGCGTGAGACGCTTGCTCTGGTAACCAAGGGGCGACTGGCGATGGCGCTTGTTGTGCTATCGCATGTGACGAAAGTATGCCCATACTGAGCCATGTGAATACTGCCAAGCTTGTCTTCAATCTGGTTGTCCTCTAGCTGTTTGTTTCCATATTACAAACAGAGGCTTACCCGAGACTGACAGTATGTTGAAAAGTAGGGCAATGTATCGCTTGGCACTAAGGCTTTTGGTGTCTAACTCATGACGCGTTTTGTTAGTTTGGATGTCCAAAACGTTAAACAAGCTGCCGCTATCAAAAGTAATGCGCTAATGAGAAACGTGAGTCGGTAACCGTAGGTATCAAAAAACACGCCACCTATGATTGACCCCAGCGCAATTGACAATTGAACCACGGCAACCATTAAGCCACCTCCCGCCTCTGCATCATTTGGAAAGGTATTTGCGATCCATGCCCACCAGCCAACCGGTGCAGCAGTAGCCACTAAGCCCCAAAGGCTAAGAACGATGGCAACGGGAATGACCCAATGCCCAACTTGCGTTAATGCAATCGCAATAACGGCCATGAATAACGGTATCGCCACGAGGGTATGATAAAACCCGCGTTGGAGCGGAATATTGACCAAGAGTGTACCCACAAGTCCAGCGATACCAATTAGCAAAAGGATAAAAGATAGCGAGTTAACATCAACCAGCGTCACCCTTTCAAGAAAGGGGCGAACGTAGGTGTAAAGGCTAAACTGACCCATAAAAAATATACCCACAGACAGCATGCCGATTATTACCACTGGGCTTCGCAAAAGCGCGAATGTCGCAAATGCATTTCTCTTGTTGTCGGGCTTGTCATCAGGCAGAGACGGTAAGCTAATGCTAAGCCACAATAACGCGAGAAGGGATATCGGCACTAAACAAAGAAATGCACCGCGCCAACCTATGACCGCGCCCAAGTAAGCGCCTAGTGGAGCCGCAATAACAATCGCCAGCGCGTTGCCACTGTTAAACACGGCCAACGCAGTAGAAACTTGTTTTTCAGGGACTAATCGCATGGCAATTGCAGCAGACATCGACCAAAAACCGCCGATAACGGCCCCTATGAGCGCCCTCCCTATCAGGTAGGTGACGTAGTGAGTTGTCATGCCAACAATCGCACCAGACAACCCCATCATTACGGTGAGTATTAACAGCAATGTTTTGCGGTTGATACCGTGTGTTATTGACGTGATAAAAAGGCTGGTAATAACGGCAAATACACCTGAAATCGCAATACCTTGTCCTGCCATGCCTTCTGTTACAGAGAGCGTTTGGGCTATCGGCGTTAAAAGGCTCACGGGCATAAACTCTGACGCTACAAGTGCGAAGACACAAAGCGTCATCGCAAATACGCCGCTCCAATAAGCGGGGGCTTCATTGGCGCTGGCGTGTGTATCGACAGAGGCCACTACACGGGTATTCTCATGTGAATTCATAGCGTACCGTTATTTGCGTAACTGCTGATTAAAGAAGTGTACTAATCTGGCAAATGGGATCTTGTCTGTTTGCTCGTACAGATCCACATGTTTATCTTTCATGAACAGCGCCCTCGTTTTTACTATGTTGTTCATCACGGAAATGTCGAAAGATATTGACACACTCTGATAACTTTGATTAGTAGGTGTAATCTATAAAGACTGCTGAGATTTTTTCATTAATGAGTATGCATAAAGTCGATGACCTCCAAGCGTTTTTAGCCGTAGCACAAGATCAGAGCTTTACTAAAGCGTCAGCCAAATTGGGAGTGACACCCTCTGCACTAAGTCACAGAATGAAAGTGTTAGAAGAGCGGTTAGGGCTTCGTTTGTTGTCTAGAACCACCAGAAATGTTGCGCCAACCGAGGCTGGTGAGCGGTTGCTCACTTCACTCGCGCCGTTATTTGACCGTATTAATGACGAAGTTGAAGCGTTGGGGGAGTTGCGGGATAAACCTGCGGGCACACTTCGTATTTCTTGTACTGACGATCAAATTGAGCTGTGCTTACGATCGGAGTTGTCTGCGTTTATCAGAGATTATCCTGATATCACGGTTGAGCTGTACGTTGATTACGGTTTTAGTAATGTTGTGAGCGAGAGGTTTGATGCAGGTATTCGACTTGGTGAGGCGATTAGTCAAGACATGATTGCTGTGCCGATTGGCCCTGAAATGCGCTTAGTGGTTGTCGGCTCACCAGATTATTTTGAACGACATGCTGCACCCGCAACTCCCTATGAACTGACTTCCCATTCGTGTATTGATATTCGACATCGGCCAGACGGCAATATTTACGCGTGGGAATTTCAAGAAGGCGATAGAGAATTCACCGTAAGGGGGAAGGGCAAGTTAGTGTTCAACAGTATTATGCATGTACTCAATGCTGCTGTTGACGGTATTGGACTAGCCTACGTACCTGAACAATTAGCCGCGCCCTATATCAACGAAGGCAAGCTGTGTTCAATATTGACCGACTGGTCGCCGTATTTCTCTGGTTTTCATCTTTATTACCCCAATAGAAGGCAATCATCACCAGCGTTTAAAGTCTTTGTTGAACGGTTCCGTTATCGTCGTTAACCGCGGCTGACTAACGGGGCTTTGTTAAGCCATGACGTTGATGTCCGCGTTTAAGACTTCGGCGGACATCAACAGTATCAACAATAATCGCTAGCGCTTGAGTGTGACTGTTGCCCCCGTACTAGACAGAGCAATTTCATGACGCCCTGCTTTTACCGGTAAGGCTTTGTCGACAGCGTATTGTGCGCCGTAAGACATTATTTTGAGCATGGCCGCGTTAGTGTATTGAGTAGCGCCAGCAAAACTCACATCTACACTACCCGTGCTAGGGTGGTAGACCACTTGCTCGAATTTACCGGCGTCGAGTTGAAGCCAGAGTTTTGCCGGGGCAATATACATGCGGGTTGCGAATGTATCTTTGGGCGTAATGATGATCGCGTCATGTTGGCTTTGATCTTGTACTTGAGCACCAAAACCTACCCATCCGAATTCAGGATGGTCGACGGCATAACTGCCAATTTCATAAGCATGACCAAAGAAGCTAGAACCATAGTCACCGGTATACGGGTCGAAATCCATGTAATCTGGGAAGCTATGGAATGCGGCCGAGGCGAAACCCTTCTCATCAATATTGGTTAAGCTGCCCATCATGCCGCCATAGCCAACACGAAGCAGATAAAAGTCGTCTGGGTTTCTACGGTAGCTATCTAGCAACGGGATCGCGTTAATACTGGAACCATAGTGATGGAGTTGTCGCTCTATACGGCTGTTTTTCCCGGCATAGAGGAAATCCCAAAATCGGCGGGCACTGCCGTTGTAACCCCAATGAGGTAATGTGAAATCGTAACCAAGAATCACTTCTCGGGTTTGTTCCGCTTGTGGGGTTTTGTCGAAGTAACGCATCCACGCGTACACTTCTTCTTGGCCGGTGGAATCCCAAGGCATTTCACTGCCGAAGGGGTATGCTAAACTGGCCCAATGCTCGGCGCGCTTGCGCATCACAGCTTCAAGTGCTTTGGCGTCATCTAACATGTTCTCGGCGTAAAGATCGTTGAGGATCTCAACAAAAACATCGCCTTCCATTTGCCCAAATTCAACATAGGTCGGTGCGAGTTCAACCATCGCGATTGAGGTGTCACAAGCACGTTTTAAATACCACTGCCAATCGTGGTTGGTAACAAGCCCTTGATGGAAGCGAGCGAGTTTGTACAGCACCCATTGAGCGGCTGCAACGTGCACATAGTTGAACGAACGAACCACGGAATCGGCGGCTTCTTTGTTCCACGATGCCCAGGTTGTCCAGTCTTTAGTCTGATCATAGTCATAATCGGGAAGCGCTTCAGGATCATAGTAGAACAAGCTCTTTTTCACGCCGAATTGGTTATCGCCACTGGTGTATTGTAAACGCCCGTCGATGACTTCATCGTAAAAACGCATGACCTTGTTGATTTCGTCTGCATCAGGTTGGCCGAGTTGCTTCATTACCGCAGCTAGCCATGAACCAGCGCCACCCTCATCACTCAAGCCTGCGATCCATACTCTTTGATCTTGTAGCACGATAGATTGAGTTTCATTGTCGTAGCTCATTACAGATGGGCCGCGTTTAAATGGGTCGTTTTCACCCTCAAACCACTGCTGATTGAATAGAAAGTCGCCCATGGTCGAGACTGCTTTGCGCATGGGTTCAGTGACGAAGTAATGAATGGTTTGGGTTGAATTATCTGCGTAAGTTAAGGTGACGCGTGATTGACCCCATTGATTACCTTTTACCGCGTATTCTTTCCAGCCGTTAGGGCCTTTTACTTCGGTGAGAGTTAATGCGTTTGCAGGTGTAATATCTATAGTTTTTACTTCGCTCGGCGCTTTGAGTAACAGTCTGGCAGGTAAGTCGGTCGGCACTACATAACCAGGTAAACCTACCGCAACAGGGCGAGACTGCTCCACCAATGTCTGCTCAACCTCTCTTACTGATGGGGCCAGTGAAAAACGCACTGATGTCGTATAGGTTTCTCCTGCGCTCAGAGTGAGGGAAGTGGGAGTGTTCCATTGCGGTTTACCTTGCCATTCGTTATCTGCAAAGCCTTTGCTGAATATCATCCAATCGTAAAAACCTTCAAAGGTATGAGTGCGGTGTGTTGGGTCGTTATATATCTTGGGTGTTTCGTCTGGGTTTACCTCATCGAGAATGGGTTTCCAAACCTTCAAAGGTGCATTTTCTTCAGGCGTGACAAGCAGTGCAGGGCCTTGGCCGTTTAACCGAACCACTTGAACGTAACCGGCATCTTCACCCATGTAGGCTTCGGCATAGCTGGCTTTTTGGTGCGCTTCGTCTAACTCTCTGCCGCTCACCACATTGTCGAAAACCATAGGCAGCCCAAGTCCGCCAATTTCATAGTCAGTGGTCGTGTTGTTTTTAAGGGTAAATTTAAGGAGTAAATGGCCGTCTTCGACCACCCAGTCGCGTACTACGGTGAGCGGAATATCACCCAAGTCGGCGCTAATATCAGCGCTGTTTAAATTGCTACTGGCGACGAGTTCTTCAACTGGCCCGTAGTGCAATGCACTCGAAAAGTCCTGCCAGTCTGACGTATTGGATTGGCGCAATCGAATATCAATATCGCCCAATTGATAGTAGCCGTCACCCGTGCGGTTTTCTTGATGTTCGAAAGGAAGAAAATCAAAACCGGCTTCCCCATTTTTAGGCTTCATAGATATTAGGGTTTTTGAAACCGGGTCGAGCTGGAGTGCAAATTCAGGAGAGTCAATGGCGCTGTCATTGCAGCCTTGAGCGAGCAATAACACACTGCTCGCGGCCCCAATGAATAGGGCTTTTCGCACACACACTGCGAGGGGAGACGACGTTATTTCCTTAAACATATTGAGCCTTTCTATTTGTTTTATTTTTGGTGATCCATACCCATCGATTAGAGTGCGACAGGGCTAAGTGTAAATGAAAACGTTAACGGGCCTTCAAGTGTTGCCGGCAACAGGCGGTAGTTGTCATAAGGCAACGCCCCCCAGCTATCGTCACCGCCCACACCGCGTTGTTGTTTGTCGATGCAAATTTCTGTTAGCGGACGAGGCTGAATATCACTGGTGTGACGGTTAACCTCATACTTGGGATAATCAAAATCGGCAATCGTATTGTGATGAGCGGTAAAATCAAACTGACGATTACCTGTGATTCGCAGCCCAACCCCCTTCGCGTCGGTGATAGTTAGCCAACGGGTATCGCTGCGATTCCCATTTTCTTGTGGGCGAATATAAGGGGTGTACAGCTCATTTACGTCAGCCTTATAAATCCCTAAATCCGCACTCATTTTTCTGTCTTGATAGTTTTCGAACGGCCCTCGACCATACCACTTCGCTTGGTTAAAGCCGTCAGGCATTTGAAATACCATACCAAATCGCGGCAGTTCAGGTTTGTCTTTTGGTACGGCTACCGAGTAATTCACCGTCACCTCACCTTCGGACGAAATTCGATAATCGATCAGTGCTTCGCTGTCTAGCTTGGGTAATGACAAGACAAAATGAATCGTAAATTCATTACTGGTGTTGTCTATATCGGCTTGGGTGACCTTGGCCCCTTCGAGTGCGTTTTGATAAGTGTCCGCGGTGATATCACCAAACTTATTGCCGTAGTCATTGTCTGTTAACGCTCGCCAAAAATTCGGTAGCAAAGGCGCTTTTATTAATGATGTGCCTTGGTATTGATATTGGCTGAGTGCGCCTTTTGTCATGTCGAAGGTAAGGTTAACATCGTCATTACTCACGGTTAGCGTATGCGCATCTTGCTCCATGTGTAAGGCGTTTTCCGCAAGGTGAGTCGGCACTGAAACGGTATCGGGTGTATGCAATACAAATTGTTCAGAGGCCATTTCTGCGCCAGCAGGCACCATTGCCGTGGCGTTAACCTGATTGAATTTCACATTGAGCAGGTATTCCTTATCGTCGTCTAATGTGAATTGTGCGAGTTCAGTAAGCTGAACCACTTCAGATTGCTGGGGCGAGGTAGATAGCGGGGGAAGGGCGTGCTTCATTACCACCTTGCCGTTTTCAAGTAATTCCCAATAGCCAGAATAATGCGATAAAGCGGTAAAGAAATGCTCATTGGTGATCCGCAGTGACGTCGGTGTTGCCAAGGCTATCTGGATATTTTGATAAGCTTTTTTCACTTCGTAGAGAGCAGGATGAGGAACGCGATCTGAGCCGATCAACCCATTGGCGCAAAAGTTCCCAGCATTCTCTACGCCTTCAGGTTCAAAGTCGCCGCCGTAGCCGTAAAACACCGTTCCGTCGGGTAGGACTTTTTGTAGACCTTGATCCATCCAGTCCCAAATCGAGCCACCTTGGAAATGCGGGTTTTCACGCACGTACTCCCACAACTCTTTGAGGTTGCCATTACTGTTCCCCATGGCATGAGAATACTCCACCCAAATAAACGGCTGTTCAGGGAAGTGACCATCGTATTTTTGTTTAATTTCTTCAAGATCGGCGTACATCCAGCCAATCACATCGGTCATTTTTTCTTTGTGCCACGTTCGGCGGTTTTCGTACTGAACGATACGGGTTGGGTCGAGTTGTTTGGCCATGCGATAAGTGGCGGCGATGTTAGTGCCCGGCCCAATTTCATTGCCGATGGACCAAGAGATAATCGACGGATGATTTTTATCGCGGGCGATCATACCGCGCATGCGATCCATGATCGCAGCTTTGAACATGGGGTCGTGGCCTAATGACATATCTTTGTCGTAACCATACCCATGTGCTTCGACATTGGCTTCGTCAATCACGTATAAACCATACTCATCGGCGAGGCGATACCAAAGCGGATCATTGGGGTAATGAGACGTACGCACCGTGTTGATGTTGTGCTGTTTCATCAATTGAATATCGGCCAACATTTGAGCTTTGCCAATGACTTGGCCTGTGATTGGGTCGTGCTCGTGGCGATTGACGCCTTTTATCAAAATGGCTTTGCCATTGACTAGTAGTTGACCGTTTTTCAGTGCTACGGTGCGAAAGCCAATGGGTTGATAAATACTTTGGGTGCGCTTTCCATCTTTATAAACAGAAAGGTAAAGGTGGTACAAATAGGGCGTTTCTGCAGACCACAAGTTCACATTTTCAATGGTGGTGTTGTAGTGCAATGATGTTTCGCTTTGTGCTTTATCGAGGCGCTGTGATTGCTGCCAAATAGGCGTGTTGCCATCGAATATCACCGCTTCAACTTTTAAATTTGGTTGGATGTTGTTTTGTGTTGCTGCGGTTGCGCTTGTTGGCGAGGTAGCTAACTGACGCACATCAACGTCGAGAGCAAATGTACCGTTTTGATTATCTTGGGTTAAGCCAGCTACTGCGTGGTAATCCCAAATGTGTTCAGGCGGCAAGAATTGCAGGAATACATCTCTTTGAATGCCACTCAAGCGCCAGAAGTCCTGATCTTCCAAATAGCTGCCATCACTCCAACGATATACTTCAACGGCAACTGAGTTTGTGCCTGACTTCACCCAAGGGCTGATATCAAATTCACTGGGAAGCTTGCTGTCTTGAGCGTATCCCACTTTATGTCCATTAACCCATACATAGTAAGCCGACTTTACTGCGCCAAAATGCAACACGATTTTGTTGTTCAATGACTCTGGCGTTAATGTGAATTCGCGCTTGTAAGATCCCACAGGGTTGTAGCTGTGGTCTATATAAGGTTTGTTTCTTGGAAAGGGATAACCAGAGGTGGTGTAAACGGGGTAATCGTAGCCTTGCATTTGCCAGTTACTGGGCACCGTAATGGTGGGCCATTGGCTGGTGTCATAGTCGTTTTTATAAAAATCTTGGGGGCGGGTTTCTGGTGTGGTAGTAAAATGAAACCGCCATTGCCCATTTAATGATTGATAATAAGGCGAGAGAGCCGGTGTTTCTAACTTTGCTTGAGCAGGGTTTTGATAAAGGTGAAAAAAGGTGCGTGGTGGCAGTGTATTGCGCTCAAATACGGCGGGATTTTCCCAATCTGGTGTCTCTGTTGCAGACACGGGAGGAGACAGTGTAAAGGCACAAATGGAAAGTAAACAGAATAGGGGAAATACACGAGCGTTTTGCAACATAACCACACTCCTTGTCGATATAAAAGAAGTGGGAGTGCACACACACATGAAAAGCATGCACCCCCAACGGAGAAACGGTTTTACGCTTTGAGGTAAGTCGTTTTTACATAGGTATAAAAGGTTTTTGCTTCACGACCTTGTTCACGAGCGCCGTAGCTAGAATCGCCCACGCCACCAAAAGGAACGTGATAATCAATGCCTGCTGTTGGCAGGTTAATCATCAACATGCCTGCTTTGGCATAGCGTTTAAAGTGTTCAGAATATTTTAGCGACGTAGTGCAAAGCCCCGCCGATAAGCCGTACTGGCTATCGTTGAGCATGGCTAAACCCGCTTCGTAACCGTCTACACGGAAGACGGCAGCCACGGGACCAAAGATTTCCTCTTTGGCAATGGGGTCGCTAGGTTTGGCATGGTCGAACAAGGTCGGCGCAAAGAAACACGCTGGCATATCGACCTTGCTACCACCGAAGACCAAGTTTGCTCCAGGATGGGCTTCCATTGTAGCGGTTTGATCCGCAATCAAAGCTTTTTGTTTCGGGCTAGCAAGTGGGCCGATCAGCGTTGACGGCGCAGTGGCATCACCAACCGTCGTTTCTTTTACGCGAGTCGTGAGTTTTGCAACAAACTCATCAGCAATGGCATTATCAACAATGATACGTGATGTGGCGGTACAGCGTTGGCCAGCAGCCAAAAATGCCCCGTTCAATGCCAGTTCAACCGCGCCGTCAAGATCAGCGTCTTTCAAGACCAATAGCGCATTCACACCACCCATTTCGGTTTGTACTGGAATACCGCGTTCAGCTGCCGCCATGCGTACTTTTTTACCCGTCGCTTTTGAACCTGTAAAGCTGAGTGCATCTACACCTTCGTGTGCACACAAGGCTGCGCCTGTCTCACCTGCGCCCAATACCATGTTCACGGCACCCGGCATCACACCGGCTTCTTCAATCAACGCCATTAATGCTTGTGCGGTAGCCGATGAAATTTCAGACGGCTTCCATACAACTGTGTTGCCGTAGGCGAGTGCCGGAGCAATTTTCCAAGCAGGGATCGCAATAGGGAAATTCCACGGTGTGATTTGGCCAACAACGCCGATAGGCGCGTATTCGACTTCTACCATGGCGCCATTGCGGGTCGATTCTAATCTCTCACCTACAATACGTAATGCTTCACCTGAGAAAAAGCCGAAGATTCGCGCAGCGCGACCCACTTCACCTTTGGCATCGGCGAGGGTTTTTCCTGTTTCTCGGGCAATGAGTTCAGATAATGCGTCACTATTTTTCATAATGAGTTGTTGTACGCGTGCGAGTGCGTCTGAACGTGCTTCGATACCTTGATCGCGGAATGTATCGAATGCAGCTTTGGCTGCTTCAACAGCCTTATCAACGATCTCTGCGCCAGCTTCAGGCAATGACACTTGTAGATCGTCTTCTTTCGACGGATTGTACTGATGTAGAACGGGCGCGCCTGTGACTGCTTGTCCACCAATGTGGTGTCCTAGTGTAATGACTTGCATATCTTCCTCGCTTGTTTAAAGGTTAAATAACCTGAAACCCTTCAGGGAAAGGCTCTTGGTCGTCTATCCATATTTGGTTGAATCCGGTGGTGTATGCACTCCCCTGAATAGATGGGATGATTGCCGGATAGTCGCCAAGTGTGGTCAATGCCTCCACTTTTCCGTAAAAGCGACTTTTAATGTAACTCTCGTGCACGAAGGTATCGCCTTCTTTCAGGCGGCCTTTGGCTGCTAAATGTGCCATTCGTGCTGATGTTCCCGTGCCACAGGGGCTGCGATCGATGGCTTTATCACCATAAAATACCGCGTTGCGTCCATGGGCATCAGGACTGGTTGGATCGCAAGTCCATAAAACATGACTGAGACCCTTGATAGAAGGATTTGTTGGGTGTACAGGGTGGAACTGTTTTCTCACAGCCTCGCGAATGAGCGGGCTGTATGTGAGAATTTGTGAGGCGGTAAGCGATGTTAAACCTTTATAGTTTTGTTGTGGTTCAACTATCGCGTAGAAGTTACCACCATAGGCGATATCGACACTGATTTCGCCCAGCTCAGGGATCTCAACAGTGATGTTTTCTGCCGCTAAGTAACTGGGCACATTGCGTAATTTTACCCACTCTACTTTGTCGCCAACCATGTGGTAGTCCACATAAATCAGGCCTGCGGGGGCTTCCATTATCAATGTACCCGGTGTTTTGGGTGTGATAAGACCATGTTCTAAGCCAAAGGTGATGATCCCAATTGAACCGTGCCCACACATGGGGAGACAACCACTGGTTTCAATAAAAATCACACCAAAGTCGGCTTCAGGGTGTTTAGCTGGATAAATAAAACCACCAGACATCATGTCGTGTCCGCGAGGCTCAAACATCAAGCCTTTGCGAATATGGTCAAAATTCGCCATAAAATCCTGGCGCATCTCACTGAGGCTTTCACCTTTTAACAGCGGGTGCCCGCCAGTAACTAGTCTTACAGGGTTACCGGCAGTGTGACCATCAATGCAAAAATAGGTATGACGCATGGTGGCTCTCTTATTAAGCTTTGGTTGGGCGAGTTGCGGCAGCTGTTTCAACCATGTCGATAACTGCTTTTCTGCGAGCACCAGCTAGTGGTAAACGAGGCATACGTACGCGCTCACTACCACGGCCCATGATCTCTTCAGCAAGTTTGATCGCTTGTACCAGATCGTGGCCTGCATCAAGGTGAAGCAAAGGCATAAACCAACGGTAAATTTCTAATGCGCGAGCCATATCACCGGCTTTAAATGCCTTTACGATCTCAACAGATTCTTGGGGGAAAGCAGACGTTAGGCCAGATACCCAAGCACACGCACCTAGCATTAGGCCTTCAAGCGCCACATCGTCCAAGCCAGCAAGCACTTTATAACGATCGCCATAGGCATTAATGATGTCGGTGAAGCGGCGAGTATCAGCAGCACTTTCTTTGATCGCCACGATATTGGGCACATCAACCAAATGCGCCAATGAATCAACGCTCATGTTCACGCGGTAAGACGTTGGGTTGTTGTACAGCATGATAGGCAAAGAGGTTTCTGCTGCAACGGCTTTGAAGTGCGCTACGAGTTCTTCTTCTGTAGGTACATAAACCATGGCCGGAAGTAGCATTAATGCATCGGCACCAATCTTTTCTGCATCTTTAGCAAATTGAATGGCGGCTTCTGTAGTGAACTCAGACACACCAGAAATAATCGGTGCACTACCTTTCACTTCTGCTGCTGATGCTAGTACTTTGCGCTTTTCTTCCGCTTTTAGCGAGTTGTTCTCACCACAAGTACCAATAATAACCAGGCCGTCTACGCCGTCGTTTAACAGATTTTCAAAACCTTTTTGGGTGGCATCGTAATCAATTGATAGATCTTCTTTAAATTGGGTTGTCGCGGCAGGGAACACGCCTGTCCATTGTGAATCTTTCATACTCATTGGTTTTGTATCCTGTTTTCTAAGTTTTATAGATATTATATAGTATACGATATAAAAACAACCCTGGATCTGAGATTAGACTCAAATACTTGCTGTTCACCTTACTGGCTACTCAAATCTTTCCACGCACAATCCAGATGCCAAGCTACCTGCGTCACCCTGTTGAAGTAAGCTGGCGACTAGTTCTGCCGTTGCGGCACTGAGCGTGAGGCCTAAATGCTGGTGGCCAAACGCATAACTTAGATTGCTGGCTTTGCTACTTGTGCCAATTGCTGGGAGATAGTCGGGCAATGTTGGGCGTGCTCCCATCCACTGCTTGGCATGGTGATTAAGAGGAATGCCAAGCGCCTGACAATGGGCTATGAGTTGTTGCCACTTGCGCTGATCTGGCGGCGTATCTTTATGGGCAAACTCCACGAAGCTGCAGGCTCTTAAGGTATTGGCATAGCGGGTCACAATCATCGAGCGGTCTTCAAACACCAACGGCGGAAGCGTGCTCGGCCATGCTGCTTCGCTTACCTCTGCTTCAATGTGATAACCACGCTCGGCAATTAACGGAATCTGTGGATGAATATTGGCAAGGAGGTCGGCTGAATGAACACCGGCACTGACCACAAAATGGTCTGCTTTTATGCTGTTTCCTGACTCGGTTACCGCTGCTGCTTGTTGGTGTTGCAGTGTTAAAGGGCAAACCTTTTCATTAACTATGGTGCCGCCTGCAGAAAGAAACGCTCGCTCAAGCTGTACCGCCAATCGGGAAAGTGACTGGATTTGGCCCGTACCAACAAAGCGTATCCCTGAAAACACTGGGGTTTTCAATGGGGCTGTCGCAGCCGATAACTCACCCCCTTCTAGTGGTAAAAAGTGGCAACTACCAATATCGGTGGCTGACCATTTTCTTGTGCTTTTTAGCGCCGACTTTTTACTTTCCCACAGTACGTAGTGGCCTGCACGTTGATAGAGATCTTCAGCGTCTATGGAAGCAACCAGTCGAGACCATGCTGGGTCGGCCATACTGATAAGTTCGGCCAGCTTTTTAACGCCGAAGCGATACTGTTTAGGCAACGATGCTTTTAGGTATTGTCCAATCCATGGGATTACCCCTGGAGATGTCAGCGCAAAGTCGAGTGCGCCACCGAATGCGAAGAGCCGTTGATAGGCTGTCATGATGGCGTTAATTGAGGCGAGAGGCGCGATTTGCTCAATGGCAATGTGGCCTGCGTTATTCCACGATGGTGCGTCGAGAGCGGTGCTGGGGTCAAACAAAGTTACCTGAGCGCCTTGCTGCTGTAGTTTGAGTGCGATGGTTCGTCCAACCACACCGGCCCCGATGACTGCTATTTGTTGTTTTTCCGACATGCACTATCTAATATTTTCTTTTATATATCGTATACTATATAAAAAGATCCGGTGCAGCAATAGACTTTGTATAAATTACAGGCATAAAAAAACCGCTCAGTCGAGCGGTTTCTAATGCTAAACAGTGCTATTTCAACTGTTCTCTCAAATCTTCCAAGGTGCCCTTGTTGTGTTCTTTGAGTAATTTTTTCACCAGTTTTGCGTCTCTCGCCATCCAAGCATCGTAGATTTTTTGGTGTTCGTGGAACGCGTCAGCTTCACGATTGGGCGGCTCAAGGTGTTTACGTACATAACGTTCAGACAATAAGTGCAAATTCTCAAGTAAGGTTTGCGTAACTTGTTTTTTCGCACAGTCGGTGATCGCAAGATGGAACATACCATTGATCGTCACGGCTCTAGGGCTGACCTCATCGGCGAAGTTTTGTAGCTCTTTGAAGATTTTGGAGACTTTCTCTCGCTGTTCTTCTGAAGCTACTTTACACGCTTCTGCAGCGGCATCAGGCTCAATCGTGATGCGCAAATGAAACACATCTTCCGCTTCTTCTACCGACAGTGGTTTAACTAAAAATCCTCGGTTTGGGTGAGACAACAACAAACCGTCGTGCTCTAAACGCGTTAACGCTTCGCGCAGTGGTATTTTGCTCACGCCCAAACCCTTAGATAACGCATCTTGACGGATGGGCTCTGAGGGGAGGATATCATTTGAGAGTATTCTCTCTCTTATAATTTCGTATGCCTGTTCAGACAGTGTTTTTACAACAATTGACATGCTTAATTGCACTCCAGCGCTGACCTTATTTTTATTTACGGCAATGTGTCAGCGTACTTATTGATATTTATAAAAGCGTTTTTGTAAGGATATTGTATACCATAGACAAAATATTTTCTTCTCATACATTTTTTGCTTAATTATTCCAATTTGGAACAGGTTGCTTGAGCAAGTGTTCAACGAAAAAGGCAAACTGTTTACGTTGGATGTAGTCTATCGGGCCGGTTGAACGGCCGGTAGAATGTTCTCCACCTGGCACAATGAGCAAATCGAATGTCTTGTTCGCTTTAATCAACGCATTCACGACTTGCATTGACGATGCAGGGTCGACGTTACTGTCTTGTTCGCCATTGATAATCAACAGGTTACCTTGCAAGTTGGCGGCGTGCTCCATACCTGATGCGTCAATATAAGATTGGTCTACTGGGTAGCCCATCCATTGCTCGTTCCAACTCATTTTATCCATGCGGTTGTCATAGCAGCCTGCAAACGCAACGCCAACGGTATAAAAATCTGGGTGGAAAAGTAAAGCGCCCAACGTGCTTTGCCCTCCCGCTGATGCGCCATAAATACCAACGCCGTCAGCAATGTTATACCAGCTAAATTGTTTGGCCGCTGCTTGGTGCCACAAAATACGGTCTGGGAAACCCGAATCACCTAAGTTTTTCCACGCAACGTCATGAAAAGCTTTCGAACGATTGGCTGTGCCCATGCCATCCATTTGTACCACGATAAAACCCAAGTTGGCTAAAGCTTGCATGCCAACCACCTTGTCTCCACCTGAGTGATAACCAAAGGGCCAAAAGGTTTTAGGCACAAAACTGTCGTGCGGGCCAGCATAGATGTTTTCAATAACGGGGTAAGATTTAGTGGGGTCGAAATCGATTGGTTTGACGATCAAACCCCAAATGTCGGTTTTACCGTCTCGACCTTTGGCAACAAAAGGGGTTGGCGGTACGTAACCCGCTTGTTGTAGTTTATCCATTTTCCCTGTGGCGATGGTACGGATCGGTTCACCAGTAGTCGTATCTCGCAATTTTGCGACATTAGGTAAATCTACACGAGAGTACACATCGACGTAATAACGCATGTCCGGTGAGAAACTGACTTGATGAGAGGCGTGTTCAGGTGTTAACTCAGTGAGTTTGCTGCCGTCAAAATTCACTCGATAAACGTGCTCAAAATAAGGGTCTTCACTTTGGTTCATGCCACTGGCGACGAAGTAAATTTGGCGTTTGCTGTCATCAACATGAAGTACTCGACGTACAGGCCATTCACCTTTTGTGATTTGCTGTTTTACCTTACCTGATTTGCCGTCGATTAAATACAGGTGAGCCCAGCCATCACGCTCTGAGCGCCAGATAATTTCCTCGCCTTTATTTTGTACATCGTGGAAAAAGCCATACCACTGATAAACAAAGGTTTCGGCTTGTTCATCAATAACCACCTTTGTGCTGGCTGTGGAGCGATCAACGGCAATTAAACGCTCATCTTGGTGCCCGCGTTGAGTATAGTGAAAGGCAAAGCTTTGACTATCTTCACGCCAATAGAACTGGGTTAGCATGTAGGCTTCTGAAAACAGCGATTCATCAATGATTGTCGTTTTGTGTGTCGCGACATCGATCAGAATGGGTTGGTCGTGATCCACGCGATCGCCGGGTTTAGGGTAAAGCTGAGTGATCACTTTGGGCTGAAGTTGATCGTCTGGTGAACTGAGCACACGGGTAACATACCTTTGCTCACCAGGCTCAACTTTTACCACCACAAGCGCTTGGCTGTCAGGTGACCAAGAGACAGATTCAATGTCATAAAAATTGTCTTTGGTTCCGTCGTTGGTGCTGATTACCGTTTTGCCGTCGTTTTTAATAGCAATGTTGTAGCCAGACTGAACAACTGTGTATTTTTCATCGGGAGATGGGATTTTGGTTTGCGATACATCCACGCGTAAGTCGCGAACCACGCCATCGGCTTTAGGTCTTCCTGAGTATTCAATCGCGTGACATTCACTGCCATCAAGTGCACATTGCCAAGGTTCATAATGAAAGCTAAAGCTGATTTGGCTGTCAGTAAGATAAAACTGGTCGAAGGGAAGGGTATTGGCGTGAGTGGTTTCGCCAGTCGCGATTGTTAGTGCGTTGGCGATGGCATTCTGATCAAATGCTAATACCGCTTCACCGGTTTGCACATTTTCCTTGTAATAAGCAAAGCCGCCTTCAACGGTTTTTCTATACGTAATATATGTGCCGTCTTGTGTCCAGGTTACTGGAAACACCACGTCTTCAGTGAGTGTTTTCCAATTTTCTCTCAACCCCACTGAGTGGGCAAAATCTTGTTTTGTCGGCGCTGCGGTAACACTTAAAGTCGTGCTTACCAGTGAACCTAATAATAATGCAGTGAATTTCAATCTTGCGTCCCTTTAGTTAGCCTGTTTGGCCTGTTTTGTGGTTATTTGCGGAGCGGAGTGTGGTGATCCTTGACTCGATGCGGTGTCGACGCTGACTTTGTTAAAACAGAACCAGTTGGCATAACAATACAAGCCTGAGATAAATAAAACAAAAAAGTGATACCACAAATACGGTAGATACGCGGTAGTCGCAACGCCTAAGGTTGTTGCCATAAAAACACCCCCGTCGGTCCACGGTACCATTGGCGTAGTTACCGTACCGCCAGCTTCTGTATTGCGTGACAGTACCCGCCTGTCGACACCTAACTGGTCGTAATTTTTTCCGGTAATGGTACTTGCCGTAATCAGCGAGACATAGGCGGCGCCACCTAATACATTACCGAGGAAACCGGCTAACAATGTAGAGGTACCCAAGCGACCCAAGTTGTTCGCCCATTTCTGTAACCCATTAGCAATTGTACTTAAGACACCAGTGACTTCCATCAAGCCACCTAAGCCCAACGCAAGTATGACAAGTACAATAACCTCTAACATTGAAACTATGCCCCCGCGATTGAGCAATAAATTTAAAAAAGTCACCGGGGAGTCTATATGATTACCAGAATATAATGTGGAGATAGCGTCAACAGCGGGGAGCTGTTCAAAAATAATGGCCCAAAAAACACCCAGTACCGCGCCAAAGCAAATGACGGGAACAGAGGGTAATCGCGCCATCAGCAACGCTATGACAGCCAATGCGGGAAGAAGCATATACCAAGCAATGGTGTACTCATTAGCAATGGCGTTCATGACTTCAGCGGCTTTCGCGGTACTTCCATCGTGGCCGTATTGAAACCCAACAAGGGTAAATAAGATCCCAGATAGGATCACTGCAGGTGTGCTTACGTACAGCATCGACTTTATGTGGTCGACTAAGCCTACTTTACATAGTGAGGCTGTCATAACTGTGGTGTCTGACAGGGGAGAAAGCTTGTCGCCTACATAAGCACCTGAAATGACCGCGCCTGCCACCAACGGGAGAGGGAAATCAAACCCAGCGCCAATGCCTATCATTGCAATGCCCGCTGTACCCACAGTACCAAATGAGGTACCTGTTGCCAGCGAGGTTACCGCACAAATAATAAAAGCGGCTAACAGGAATATCGAAGGGCTCATCACCGACAAACCAAGGTAAATAATATTCGGTACGATACCGCCTGCCATCCAACTGCCGATCAACGCGCCAACCGCTACCAGTACGAGGATTGCATCTAGACCTTGGGCTATTCCTGTGGTTAGGCCGTGCTGCATCTTGTCGTAATGCAAGCCGAGTAACTTACCAAAGCCAATTACGATAAACCAACTGGTAAGTAGTGCTAATTGAATGGCGATACCCAAGGTATTCACAAACAAAAAGATCACACCAATAATGGCGGCGGCGACCAACAAGATTTCATAACCTTTGGGGAGTCGGTGGGTGGTCATACTATTTTCCTATTTTTATTATTGTGCTTTAAAGTCGGTGGAAAAACGCCATTGGGTGCGATAGTCCTGCGGAATAGGCTTGTCTTGGATCAGGAGGCGTAATAGCTCGATAGGCATGGAGTTTTCAGCCATTACCCGGTCGTGGAAGGCTTTTTCGGTCCAGCCTTTTTCGAGCATTTCATTGCGCAGGGCGTAAAACTGTAAACCGCCAATCATGTACGCGAGTTGATACAAAGGGACGTAGCTGGTGGCGAAGGAGCGGCGTACTTCAGCCTCGGCGTTTGCATACTCATGACCAACGTCGTTCACCAGCATATCTATGGCTTGTTGCGGAGTGATCTGCCCAAGGTGGAATTGCAACGAGAACATGATCCTTGCGCAGCGATGAATGCGCCAGAATAACATGCCCATTTTTTGTTCTGGTGTGGTGGCGAAACCTTTATCCCACAACACAATTTCCCAGTACAAGGCCCAACCTTCGGTCCAAAATGGGGTTCTGAAAGACTGGCGATGGGGCATATTACGTTGAGCCATGAAGTACTGAAGGTTGTGACCGGGCAGTAATTCATGCTGAACCGTCGGATAAGAGAAGTTTGGGTTATTGCCACGCATGCTCATGAGCTTGTCATCGTGACTCATGTCTTCTGTGGGGTAGGAAATACTAATGCGACTGCCACCAGTGAAGAATGGATTAATCTTCTGGCGTTCTGGCGTCATCATGATCATGCGCCATGTTTCTTTTGCCAACGGCGGCAAGGTAATTAAATCTCGTTGTTCGACAAACTCTACGCTGTGAGTCATTAAATCGTTAATGGTTTGCGGCTGCATACCGGGCGCAACGTAGGTGTCTTTTACATGTTCTAAAGCCGCGCGCCAATCGTCGCCAAAGCCCATTTCGCGAGAGGCCTTAATCATCTCTTCTTTGCACCAATCAAATTGCTCTTTGGCAATGGCGATCAAATCCTCTGCGCTGTAGGGGATATATTCACTGCGTAGTTGGGCCTCTATTTCTGCTTTGCCGATGGGATGGCCGATAATCCCGCTGCCATCGTCTTTAACCGAGCTAGATCGATAGTTGCTAGTTAAAAATTCACGGTATTGGTTAAAGGCTTGGCTTAGTGTGGCGTGAGGTGTTTGCATCCACCACGTAAATTGAGGGTCGTAGTGATTATAAAAATTAAACGCTTCTTCTAACCCTTGTTGCAGCGAGTCAACCACATCCGCGGCGAGCTTGGCTTGTTGCCAGTTTTCGAAAGGGTGCTCTTTTAATGCGTTGCGCTTATGAGTAATGGCTTCTGATGCGGCGATAAAGGCTTTGGCTAGCTGAGAGCTGTTGGGTTGTGTTCCCCGACGGCGCTGGGAAATAAAGCGATTGAGAGGCTCGGCAAAGTCGACCACGCTACTCACATCGAGAAATTGCTTGTATTGCTCTGCGAGGCTTTTGCTCTCGTGCTGTACCTGTGTTTTGAGAAGAAGGTAGTCTATTTGCGCTTCACGGCTGAGATTTTCAAAGTTAATGGCGGCGAGTTTTTGTTTCCAGTCGTCCAGCATGGTGAGTTCGCGCTCAAAGTATTCTTTAGACAGGTGAACAGCGTAAAATCTATCTATTGCCTCTCTATCGGCGTTATAGGTGTATACGGTGTCTGCGAATTCACTGGTTGCAGCGTAAGACTGAGACAGGGTAATCGTTGACGCCACCGCGAAGGCGATTTTAGATAGGGTACGGAGTCGCATTTTTTTGCCATTGTTGTAGTGTTATTTTTAAATAACGTATACTATATAACTTATGTCATCAAGTGTCGGGTTAGTAATTAGGCAACGAAAAAATGTTCAATACAGAGAAATTAGCCACTTTTTCCATGGCCATTGGATTGTTCAGTTTATTGGCAGTACAAGTGTGGAATGCACTGATAGAAAAGGATTGCGTGATGGTGAGTTTGCGTGATGAATTTTTAATTGGCGGTCATTCACGCTTTTATCATAGTAACGACAGAGTTTCGTTGAAACACCAAATGATCGCGACGGCTACCCAATATTGTGCCGAGCAAGGGCAAAGCATGGCTTTGCTTAACCCTCACCAATTGACTCATGTTAACCAGCTCTTTAGGTTGGCATTGTCGGTCAAATTTACATGCCAACAACAAGATTGATGGAAGTGAATAGCACGTATTGTCTGGTGCTATTTTTTCTTTTTAAGGTCGAGATCCATCCCTTCCAAATGCACTTCAAGCGCTTCTAATGAAATTCTAATTTCTCGCACAGACTGCAGAAGAGAGTAAAGTAGCGCGACAAGGCTTGCACCAAATAACCAGTTGCCCACCGTTTGATAAGTGAGGTAAATGGCTAGCATCGACAACACACACAAGAAAAAGCTAATCACGCCAGCTTCTTGCATACGCTTAATTAAAAAGGTACGACGGCGCAAATTGCGAATTTGGGCAGTTGTATTGTCGTTGTAATCGTCTTTCGAAAAGTGACGAATTAAATTCGCCAAAGTAAGAAAACGGTTAGTGTACGCCAGCAATAACAAAGAGATTGCTGGAAACAACATAGCCGGTGTGGAAATATCAATGCTCATTATTCATGTATAAATTTGGTGTGATACAGAGATTTTACCACAAGCCTTGGTGGGAAGTAGTTATCAATATGTTGAGATTAGTTGAAGAATAATCACACTAAATAATGCCGTGAGAATAAGAGATAGCCAGAAGTGGCGCATAACCGCACGGTAGCAATAGGTCATGTCTGAGTATTTTACTTGGCGTGGCCCACCCACGCGAGGGTAACGGTATTTGACACCGTGATAAATGGCGGGGCCGCCGAGCAATATTCCCTGACCGCCGCCGAAGCTGGCTAATAACAGAGAAGTGATGTCTTTTACCTTGGCAGCTTTCAGGGCTTTAATCGCACCAAACGCATCAGACACAAATAACATGATAAAAGCGGCAATACATTGAGGAACAACACTCATTAACTTGGCCAGTAGCCGAATTGGTTTGGCAAAGTGCGTAAAACCGGGCTGACGAAAATGCCACGTGTAGGAAAATTCAAGGACAAGGCGATAAAATAACGCGCCAAGCCCGCCGGTCAGACAGTACCAAAATACCACACCACAATACTGGGTATAATATCTCAGCAGAAGCGCTTCAATAGCAGCTTTAGCAATACCGATATCTGACAAGGTAGAACAATCACGAGCCACCAGTTGAGCTAAGGTCTCTCTGGCTAGCATTTTCTTGCCGTCACCTAAATACTGAATAATTCGCTTTATACGTTTAGTTGTGCTGCCCAAGGTTAGGGCAAGGTACAGCAGCACACCGTCAAAGAACCATTGATGCTCTGCAACAAAAATAAAGAACACCAAGATCAACATTAATGGGCCAACGAGCATAATAAAGCCCAGTGAACCTGATATGTAATGCTGACTGACTGGGCTGTCTTGAGCGGGTAACACCTTGTCGGCCATTCTACGCGCTAAAAAACGCATGGCGGTGAGTGGGTGACTCGCGGCGGGTATTTGCCAAAGTTGGTCGAGCAATGCCACAACCAGCAGGGTGATTGCGACTTGCAATGGTCCAGACGTTAATAAACCTTCCATGGTGCGAAGAGAATACTTAGGCTGCCAAATGTTTGATCATACCCATAACCAACTGGGCAGAATTTTTTGATGCGGTTTCTAAGTAAGATTGAAAAGAGACCGTTGAAGTTTTGCCGGCAATGTCTGACAAACTGCGGATCACCAAGCAAGGTGTTTTCAGTATGTGACAAGTTTGCGCAATGGCGGCACCTTCCATTTCACATGCTTTCATCGTAGGAAAGGCTTCGCGAATTTGTGCGGCGGCTTCATCTGAACCGATAAAACTATCGCCAGTACAAATCAAACCGCGTTTTGATTTTATATCAGCAATTTCTTCGGCGGCTTCTTCGGCTGCGCCAATCAGACGTTCGTCGCAAGAATAAACGGCAGGCATACCACTGCATTGTCCTAGCTCATAACCAAAGTGTGTCAGGTTGACATCGTGGTGTTGTACCCCTGTACCTATGACTAAGTCGCCAATATTTAACGCACTATCAAAACCGCCTGCAGAACCGGTGTTAACCACGTAATCAGGAGAGAAGTGGTCGATTAGCATCGTTGTTGCAACCGCAGACGCCACTTTACCAATACCGCATTGCACTACCACTACTTCAATGCCGTATAACGAACCATGATAAAAAGTCAGGTGTGAGTGAGTGGTGGTTTGCATATTTTCAATGGAGGCTTTTAGCAGCGCAACTTCTTGTTCCATCGCACCTAAGATACCAATTTTCATAGTCTTCTCTTTATCTGGTTTAAAGGCAGGATTTTAGTGGAATTATGCGGGAATACCAATGCTTAAAGCAAAAAGCCATGCAATGCATGGCTTTGAGTTGTCTTTGTGATGTTGCGACCGTATTTATGCGGCTTGCGGGCCTACTTGTGGTCGACTTGAGCGCAACGGGCGAGTTGGTCGCTTATTTGGCGCTGGGGTAAAGGTTTCTGCAGCTTCAGCCATACGCTGTTGACGTTTACGCATGGGGATCAATTTGTTTTCAACGCACTCGCGGATGTCGTCTACGCTGTAACCGGCTTTGACTTTAATGCGGGCGTGGGGAATGCCAGCTGCGTCGAGTGCTCCACTTACAAACCAATCGCGTTGGGTTTTATAGCCTTCTTTCCCTTGTTTGTGCACGAGATCAATGGCGAGGATAGGTGTCATATCTTGACGGGTGCAGAGTACAAAATCGAGTTGTTTGCCTCCTGCACGTAGTTGCGCTGCTCTCGCTTGACGCTTGTTAGCGTGCTTGTGTACGGTTAATACATCGGTGAGCCTCACGCGCGATATAATTCTGAATTCATGCCCAACGGCTTGCTCAAGCAGCTGCAGAAAAGCGTGTTCCACTGGGGTAAAAAGTTGCTGCTTACCTCTAAATGGGAAGGCCACGCCACTGTCGGCGAGCTTTAACGCACCTACCGACACAACAATCAGTAACATAGTTAAAATTATAGCCAGTTCCATACCATTCCTCGATGTGTTGATGCCCGAACGTCAATTTAATGACAGATAAGGCGACCTGTTTATCTTTGGTTATGGAATTGCAAAGGCAGTGCCAATTAGATTGAAGGCGGTGCAGGCTCTTTCATCAGTAACACGTCAACTTGGGCGCCCTTGTTATCTGGGCTTACAATAACTCGGCGCAGACCATCTTGGCTGACCAGTAATGTACGGTGGTTGACGGGTTTTTTGGCTGATAAGTCTGGGTAATGAGCGAGATAAAAAGCTACCAGTGAATTGGGCGTGTCACTGACAAAATACACAAGGCTTACCGGAAAATCTGTGTCAAATCGCTGACACTGAGTGGCCTCTTGGTGTAACTTCACGCCGTGAAATTGTTCCGGGCAGGTTGTGGCTTTGGGGCCAACTGGCATTGTTTCGGCGGCTAAAAGTGCGCTTTGCCCTAGTATCATTGCCACGATTATTGAAAGTTTACGTTTCATCATTTGTCTTGTTTCGCTACCACTACAAAAACTATAGATACTGGCCCTGCATGGCGCAATGTAGTTAGGCTCGTAATAGGTATGTGAAATCCCAACAAGGTATTGTTGGTCAGGGTTATCTGATACTATCCCGCGTCGTCAACGTTAGCGGGTTAAATCTGTACATGCTACCTCCAATTTTATTACTCATCGCCACTATGTTGTGGGGAAGTTCGTTTATTGCTCTCAAAATCGCCTTCGCGGAATATTCACCTATGTGGGTGATATTTCTTCGCATGGTTGTGGCAAGTGTGTGCTTTTTATTAATGTGGAAAGGGCTACGCAGTTTTAAGTATCACAAGGGAGATTGGAAGCTCTTGTTACTGATGTCTGTGGCTGAACCTTGTTTGTATTTCATCTTTGAGGCGATGGCACTGCAATATACGTCGGCAGCGCAAGCGGGTATGGTGACAGCCGTTTTACCGCCAATGGCGGCTGGACTCGCATTCTTGTTCCTCAAAGAGCGCATGACTGCCACGGCCCAGTTTGGTTTTTTTGTCGCCTTTATTGGTCTTGTTTGGTTAAGCTGGGCGGCCGAAGAAAATGAGCATGCCAGTAACCCTATCTTGGGCAATAGTCTGGAGCTGGCCGCTATGGCGTGTTCGGCGGTGTATTGTGTGTGTTTAAAGAAGCTGTCTACTCGTTATACGCCCTTGGTATTAACCTCATTACAGGCATTTTCGGGAACGATATTTTTTATGCCTTTGGCGTTTTCTCAGGGCGTGCCCACGCTGACACTGGGGCCAGCGTTGTATGCTATTGTTTTTCTAGGTGTTTGCGTCACGCTAGGCGCGTATTTGCTATACAACATCGCGATTACCAAAATGGACCTGACCAAGGCGACTATTTTTAGTAATCTCATTCCTGTTTATACCATTGGGTTTGCTTTTTGGTTGCTGGATGAGAGCCTGACAAGTAGTCAGTTGATGGCGTGCGGTTTGATTTTGTCTGGTGTGGTGCTGGGGCAATCTCGTCGTCGTAAAGTACCATTAAACGTTGCTCAAGAGGCTGTTGAATAGCCGGAGTAAAATGTAAAAGCGGCCGTGTTTTCCACGACCGCTTTTGGCAAACTTTGTTAATTCAATGAATTAAAAACTCACCGTCACACCAGCCCAAAAGTTTCTGGCCTTGTCCTTAACGTTATAGTCGTCAGTAAAGTTCACTTCACTGGTCACGCCTCGGCCTGTGAGATATTCAAATTGGCCATCGCCATTGAGATCGTCATAGGTCACAGAATAAGTGGTAAAGTCTCTATCGAGTAAGTTGTTTACCCGTAAATTTACGACTACGTATTCATTGAGTTGCCAGCGAGCACCTAAATGCAGCATGGTGTAATTTTTAAAATAGAGCTCGCGATCTAACGTAGAGTCGTAGCCACGGTATCTATCTGAACGAACCTCTGCTTGCAGATAAACATTCAAGTCGGCGTTAATATCCCAAGTAAGGTTGGCATTGGCCATGTGCTCTGCGGTATTGGTAAGTGGTAGGCCAATTTGAGAGCCGCTCTTTTGCTCGCTGTCAGTCCACGTATAGTTGGCATACAGCGACCAATCTTCAGTAATGCCATACCGACCCGCAATTTCCACACCTTGCAGTTCTACTTTGTCGATATTGATGTTTTGGCTATAGGTGTCATAACCCAACTCATCATATTCCCCTAAGTTTACGCAAGGGCGAACGCCACCGGTTGTCGCACAACTTTGTACCGTATCACCACGTGCGATCTTGTCGTCAAAATCAGTTTTGAAGTAGGTAATGTTGAAACTGTGGGCATCGCGACTCCAATACAGCGCGATCTCTGAGTTAACACTCGTTTCAGGGGTGAGCTCAGGGTTACCTGCAAATGGGCTGGTACCTTGACCACCAAAGCCGGTAATGCCATCGTACAAATCGGTGGTTTCTGGTGTTTTATAACCCGTACTAACACCGCCTTTCACTGTCCAATAATCTGAAATATTGTAAACCGCGTAGATGCGAGGAGAGGTCTGGCTACCGAATACATCGTGATTGTCATAACGGAAACCAGCGGTCACTGTCATATCGTCGATGAAACTCCAGTTATCTTCGAGGAACAATGAGTACATCTTTTGTTCCTGCACTGCGCCGGGCGAGCCAGACTCCAGACCAAATACACCGTCTTTTAACTCACCGTCAATAACTTGTGTACCCAATACCAAGTTGTGATCGCCCACAACGTCCTGGATCGGGATATCTAAACGCAAATCAAACGTATATTGTTGGCTATCGAGTGGGCGAGCAGGGCGAGGTAAAAAAGTATCTTCAGCGAGGTCGCGACGCGCCTCTTCGGTCATGCCTTCATAATCGCCTGTACCATCGTACATTTGTTGCAGCAATTGACGTTCTGACACGCTAAGCGGCAAAGTACGTCCATTGTTTTGGGTGTCGACAAAAGACAGTGAGGCGGCAAGGGTACCAAAGTCCCATTTTCCATCATAAGTTAAAGCCCACCATTCACGGTCAAACTCTTGTTCAGCCGCATAGCCAGCACGCGGATTCACTTGGCCTCGACGACTCTGCCAGATACTTTCAATGCTATCGCGAGTACCCAGTGGGTAAATGATTTCGCCAGTTTCAAGGTTGTATTCTGGCGTATTGTCATACTCTTGGTGTGAGTTGTCGTAGTCGAAGCCAAATTCATGACCTTCTGCTGCGGTATAGTTTAAGCTGAAACCATAGTGTTCGCTGTTGTTGTCAACAGTGCGGCCGCCACCGCCAAAGCCCAGCGAGCGCATGTGCTCTACACCATTGGGATCAATCGCTGGTGCCAACTGTGGTGTTGACGCTTGTTGTTCGTATAAACTTCCACGAATGCCCAAGCTCAATACGTTATCAATCAGCGGGCCTGTTACCGAAAAGTCGGTGGTGATGTCGTTGCCGAAGTCGTTGTTAGTTTGCAGGCTGCGCCCGAAGGTAATATTACCGCCCCATTCGCTGCGATGCTTCTTGGTAATGACATTGATAACACCGCCGAGAGCGTCAGCGCCATACAAAGTAGAAGCTGGCCCGCGAATGACTTCGATTCGCTCAATGGTATCCAGTGGTGGCATGTGATTAAAGGCGTTACCACCGAAGTTGTTGGGGTATATATCGCCATGGTTATTTTGGCGACGACCATCTATGAGTAGCAGGGTATATTCACCCGTTAGGCCACGCATACTAACGCTGCCTTGGCCTGTTTTGTCTCGCGTTGTACCTATATCAATCCCTTCCTGAAATTGCACCGCATCCAAGAGAGAGGTAAATGAACGCGCTTTGAGGTCTTCCGCTGTAATCACTGAAATACTGGCAGGAGCCTGAGTGATTTTTTGTTCGTATCCAGTGGCTGTCACCACTAAGTGTTCGATGTTCTCGGAGTCGGGAACTGCATTGGCAGAAACCATAGAAACCATGCCTACATTAATGGCGATGGCGAGACTTGTTTGGCGCATTCTCATTGAGATGTCCTTTTGTGAGTGTGTTTTTATGTCGGTGTTTTGAATCGGGGTACATGATAAGTTTTGTAAAGGTAATGTCAACGTTAATGCGAATGGTTTTCATTATTGGATTTTATATTGCTGTTTTGTAAGGGGTTTATTGATAAATTGCCGCTTGACGTTTCTTTGCATTTCTTTGCGTTTGCGGTTTTGTCGCGTAAATGTATACATAGATAAGGGTAAATTTGAGGGGGTGGAATAGGGGAGGCCCCAGGAAAGTAAACTTAGATAATTGTAATGAAAATAATTAAGCGCATAAAAAAGCACGATTAACGACAAGTCGTGTTAATCGTGCTTGATAAGTTTTATATACGGCTGCGTAAAACTAACGCCTCGCGTATCGCAATTTGAATACAGCGCTTACACGCCGATGTAATCCATGATCCCATCAGCCGCTTTACGGCCTTCATCAATTGCTGTCACTACTAGGTCGCTGCCGCGAACCATATCGCCACCGGCAAAGATTTTCGGGTTTGACGTTTGGTAAGCAAATTGGCCATTGGCTGGAGCGCGAACACGGCCTCTCTCATCTAGAATGATACCGTACTCGGCAAACCAAGGGGCTGGGCTAGGCTGGAAGCCAAAGGCGATGATCACTGCATCGGCTTCCATTACAAATTCAGAGCCTTCAACCACTTCTGGACGACGGCGACCTTGAGCATCGGGTGCGCCCATTTCTGTGCGAACCATGCTTACGCCAACCGTTTTGCCATTTTCGTCAACCGCGATATCTAAAGGCATTACGTTGAACTCAAATTCAACGCCTTCTTCTTTGGCATTAACCACTTCGCGGCGTGAACCTGGCATGCTTTGTTCGTCACGACGATAAGCACAAGTCACCTTATCAGCACCTTGGCGAATAGAAGTACGTACACAGTCCATGGTGGTATCACCACCACCGAGTACTACCACTTTCTTGCCTTGCATATCGATGTATTCGCTTGGGTCTTTCTCAAGCCCCATGACGCGATTTGTATTCGCGATAAGGAAAGGTAGCGCTTCGAATACGCCCTCAGCGCCTTCGTTGTCAAAACCGCCTTTCATGTACTTGTAGGTACCCATACCAAGGAATACGGCATCGTAATCGTTCAGTAGTTGCTCGAAAGGAATGTCTTTGCCTATTTCGGTGCCGAGCACAAACTCAACACCCATTTCGGTAAAGATTTCACGACGCAGTTTGATCACGTCTTTTTCAAGCTTGAACGATGGAATACCAAACGTAAGCAGGCCGCCAATCTCGTCGTATTTATCAAATACCACGGGTTTTACGCCGTTGCGTACTAGAATATCAGCGCATGCAAGGCCAGCAGGGCCTGCACCAACAATAGCGACTTTTTTGTCAGTCCATGTAACGCCTGACATGTCAGGGCGCCAGCCCATTTTAAACGCCGTATCGGTGATGTATTTTTCAATACTACCAATTGTTACTGCGCCAAAATCATCATTCAGAGTACACGCACCTTCACATAAACGGTCTTGTGGGCATACGCGGCCGCAGACTTCAGGCAGGCTATTGGTTTTGTGAGACAGCTCTGCTGCCTCCAAAATTTTGCCTTCGTTTGCCAATGCTAACCATTGTGGAATGTAGTTGTGCACGGGGCACTTCCATTCACAGTAGGGGTTACCACAGTCCAGACAGCGATCGGCTTGACCTTCTGTCTGTGATTGACTCAATGGCTGGTAAATCTCTGCAAATTCAGACTTACGCACCACGATTGGCTTTTTAGGTGGATCAATTCTTTCTACATCAACAAATTGATAAACGTTCTTTGCCATTTGTTACCCCCTCCTATTGTGCCTGTACGCGCAATTCTGCGCTTGAACGGCTAATGTGGCCCAACAGGTTTTTCACATCACTGGTTTTCGGTTTAATTAACTTGAAGCGCGTTAACGCATTCGCAAAATCAGTCAACAAGGACAATGAATGCTCACTGCCTGTCTCTTCATAATGCTGGTTAATCAAGCCACGAAGGTGTTCGGTAAGAATACCTTTTTGCTCAATGTCGAGGATCTCAACCAGTTCAGGGTTAACACGGTCTTGTAGGTCATTGTGCTCGTCGTAAAGATAAGCAAAACCACCTGTCATACCGGCACCAAAGTTCACGCCAATTCCGCCCAATACAGCAACAATACCGCCAGTCATGTATTCACAAGCGTTGTCGCCAGCGCCTTCAACGACTGCAATGGCACCAGAGTTACGCACACCGAAACGTTCACCAGCACGGCCAGCAGCAAATAACTTACCGCCTGTTGCACCGTATAAACAGGTGTTACCCATAATGGCACTGTTGTGTGTATCGAAAGTCACGCCTTTGGGAGGGTGGATCACCAGCTTACCGCCGGTCATGCCTTTACCTACGTAATCGTTTGCGTCACCTTCTAGGTACATGTTCAAACCACCGGCATTCCAAACACCAAAGCTTTGGCCACATGTTCCTCTGAAGCGAACAGTAATCGGCATGTCTTCCATGTCGTGGTTGCCGTAACGCTTGGCAATTTCACCAGACAAGGTAGCGCCAACAGAGCGGTCTGTGTTGCGAATTGGGTAATTCAACAACAGGCCTTTACCTGCCTCTACGGCGGCTTTGGCGTCTTTAACCATTTGAGCGTTCAGCAAACCTTTATCCAACGGCGCGTTGGTGGTTTGTGAACAGAACAAACGCGTATGTTCTGCTGCTTCTGGCTTCTCTAATAATGGCGAAAGGTCGAGCTTACTTTGTTTCGCGGTATAACCGTCGATAACTGCTAGCAGCTCAGTGCGGCCGATGAGTTCATCAAGTTTGCGCACACCCATTGAAGCCATAATTTCACGCACTTCTTGAGCAATGAACTTAAAGTAGTTCATCACCATTTCGGGTAAGCCGATGTAGTGCTCTTCGCGAAGTTTTTCATCCTGCGTTGCAACACCTGTCGCACAGTTGTTTAAGTGGCAAATACGCAAGTATTTACAACCTAACGCCACCATAGGACCAGTACCAAAACCGAAGCTTTCAGCACCGAGGATTGCCGCTTTAATCACGTCTAAGCCCGTTTTCAAACCGCCATCGGTTTGTACGCGTACTTTGTGGCGCAAGCCGTTTTCAACTAGCGCTTGTTGTGTTTCCGCTAGGCCTAGCTCAAATGGGCTACCGGCGTATTTCACAGACGTTAATGGGCTTGCCCCCGTACCGCCGTCATAACCAGAAACGGTGATCAGGTCAGCATAGGCTTTGGCAACACCCGTAGCGATAGTCCCTACACCTGGCTCAGATACCAGTTTCACTGAGATAAGCGCAGTAGGGTTAACTTGCTTCAAGTCGAAAATGAGCTGAGCCAAATCTTCGATTGAATAAATATCGTGGTGGGGCGGTGGTGAAATAAGCGTAACGCCGGGCACTGAGAAACGCAGTTCAGCGATATACTTGTTCACCTTGTCACCGGGTAACTGACCACCTTCACCGGGCTTCGCACCCTGTGCCACTTTAATTTGAATAACGTTCGCATTCACCAAATAGTGGGGTGTGACACCAAAGCGACCAGACGCCACTTGTTTGATTTTCGAGTTACGCTCAGTGTTGAATCGTTTTGGATCTTCGCCGCCCTCACCAGAGTTAGACTGGCCACCCAAGCGGTTCATTGCAATGGCTAGCGCTTCGTGTGCCTCTGGGCTCAACGCACCAATCGACATAGCCGCAGTATCAAAACGCGGGAACAAGCTTTCAGCAGGCTCCACTTCGCTGATATCAATAGCTTCGGCATCAGGTGTGACTTTTAATAGATCACGCAATTGTGCTGGTGCACGACCGTTCACTAACGCTGAAAACGTTTGGTAATCTGTGTATTCGCCAGACACAACAGCTTGTTGCAAGCTCTTCACGATATCTGGGTTGTACGCGTGATACTCGCCACCGTGAACGTATTTTAACAAGCCGCCGTGGCTAATCGATTTGCGTTTTAGCCAAGCGATGCGATTAAGGTTAATTTGGTCTTGTTCGAAATCTTCAAAACCTGCACCTTGAATACGCGAAGGTACGCCTTTAAAGCAGAGTTCAGTCACGTCTTTGTTGATACCAATCGCTTCGAACAGTTTCGAGCTACGGTAACTGGCAACAGTGCTGATCCCCATTTTCGACATGATTTTGTACAAGCCTTTATTGATACCTTTACGGTAGTTCAACATTGCTTGCATTGGTGTGATGTCTAAATCGCCTTTATCACAAAGCTGCTCAATGGTTTCATAAGCGAGGAATGGATAAATAGCTGTCGCACCTAGGCCAATCAACACGGCGAAGTGATGAGGGTCTCGGGCAGAAGCGGTTTCCACTACAATGTTTGCATCACAACGCAATGCTTTATCAATGAGGCGACGTTGCACTGCGCCCACCGCCATCGCGGCAGGGATGGGTAAACGATTCTGTTTAATATTGCGATCCGAAAGAATCACAAAGGCAGCGCGTTTCTGTTTAACGAGGTATTCCACTTCGTTACAAATTCGCTCAATGGCTTTCTTCAAACCTTCTTCTTGCGAGTACATCAACTCAACCACTTCTGAGTAATAGTTCTCAGGGTTGAATTCACGTAATTGCTTGAGGTCTGTGTACATTAATATGGGTGAGTTGAACAACACGCGGTCAGCGTAACCACTGGTTTCGCTAAAGACGTTTTGCTCGCGCCCGATACAAGTCGCCAATGACATCACGTGGTTTTCACGCAATGGATCAATGGGTGGGTTGGTAACCTGAGCAAATTGCTGACGGAAGTAGTCGTAAAGTGTACGGTGCTTCGACGACATGACTGCCATTGGCGTGTCATCGCCCATCGAACCTACGGCTTCTTGCCCGTCTTTACCCAATACCTTAATCACTTGATGAATTTCTTCATAGCTGTAGTTATACAGCTTGTGATAAATGCTCATTGTATTGTCGTCGAAGACACGTTGACCAATCAATGAAGCATCGAGTTTTTCGATAGGGGTAAGATGACGAATGTGTTTGTCTAGCCACTCTTTATATGGGTGACGTACTTTCAATTCATCGTCGATTTCAGTAGAACGCCAGATCTTACCTGTGTAAGTGTCCACGGCAAGCATTTCACCGGGACCAACGCGGCCTTTTTCAACTACGTCGTGTTCGCTGTAGTCCCAAATGCCGATTTCTGAGGCAAGGGTAATAAAGCCATTTTTGGTTAACACATAACGAGCTGGGCGCAAACCGTTGCGGTCTAGGTTACAGGCTACGTGACGACCATTGGTCATTACAATACCTGCAGGGCCGTCCCACGGTTCCATATGCATTGAGTTAAACTCGTAAAACGCACGTAGTTCAGGGTCCATCGTCGCGTTGTTTTGATATGCTGGTGGCACTAGCAAGCGCATGGCACGGAACAAGTCCATACCGCCAGCCAGGAATAGCTCTAGCATATTGTCTAACGATGAAGAGTCAGAACCTTCGGTATTCACGAATGGTGCTGCGTCTTTTAAGTCGGGGATCAATGGTGTGGCAAATTTGCCGCTTCGGGCTTTGGCCCAGTCGCGGTTCCCTTTGATCGTGTTGATCTCACCATTGTGTGCCAAGAAACGGAATGGCTGAGCCAAAGGCCATTTCGGCAATGTATTCGTTGAGAAACGCTGGTGGAATACACAAATAGCACTTTGCAAACGCTCGTCGGCCAAATCGGCATAGAACGCAGGCAAGTCTTTTGGCATGACCAAGCCTTTGTAAATAGTGACCAGGCCAGACAGGCAAGCCACGTAAAAGTCGGGGTCGGTTTCCAAACGTTTTTCTGCACGACGACGCACCATATATAAGCGGCGCTCGAGGTCGCGTTTACGCCATCCTGCTGGCGCATTAACAAAAACCTGCTCGATTTGGGGTACGCCTGTCAATGCAAGCTCACCAAGCACGTCTTTATTGACTGGCACTTTACGCCAACCAACAACAGACAAGGTTTCTTTTTCTAACTCTTCATTCAGCACGTCGCGTGCTGCTTGAGCGAGTTCAGTGTCCTGGCTAAGAAAAATCATACCCACGCCGTACTTTTTGCTGAGTTTCCAGCCATTTTCGTCGGCGATCGCATGGAAGAATGCGTCGGGTTTTTGCAATAAAAGGCCACAGCCGTCGCCGGTCTTACCATCGGCTGCAATACCGCCACGGTGTTGCATTCGATCCAGACCTTCAATAGCTGTTTCAACCAGTGAATGGCTTGCCTCTCCGTGAATATGGGCGATCAAGCCGAATCCACAGTTATCCCGAGAATCGGTGGGATTGTATAAACTCATCTCATAACTCCTTCAACCTTCGACTGGGCAAGGTACTTGTTGTGTGTTTTTGCGCAGAGGTTAGGCCACTACAACAAATTATTATTATGTGACGTATCTACCGGGCAATGGCGCCCAGACAATCGCGTCTTATTGTCGTTTATTATTATTAGAGGATACCAGTCGTGTACCGCATTTTTATGCATGTTTACCAAGCGGGCCGTACAACATACCGACATTAAATAGCAAAATCAATTACAAAGTTGGTAGCCGCTGTCGCGATTTATTCAAAGCTTAAAATAATGTTTTTTAAACAATCTCTTACGGTGTTTTTATGTATTGATGTTGTTTTGTTTTTGATGGCTTAATTCTCATTTTTTACCTCGCGTCTGAATTTAAAAATGAAAATGCAAATGAGAATAATTATCTATTAAATATGAATAAAGAGTCACACTCTTCTTGTTTGAAATGCTGTTAAGTCACAGATGGACAGAACATCAAACCGCCATTGCGAAGTCGAATTGACACAAATAGTGTTCGGCAATGGGATGTTTTTTTAATTTGAATTTCTATTGTGCGCTTATTTTGACGAAAAGCAATGATGTTATGTCATAAGTTTACCTGCTAGGATACCGTCAAGTATTCACTACAATAGTTAACCAATGCATATAGATACTCCTAATGATTCTTGGGCGATTCGCTTTGCTCAATTTGTGAAACGTATAGGCACCATTAAGTTAAGCATTTTGTTTGTTTTGCTAACCCTAGGTTTTACCGTAGGGGGCTCTTATGTCATCCGGCTGAGTTTAGGCAGTGAAGTCGCCCCAGACGATTTCATTAGCGCAGTGATCTTAACCATGTTGTCGGCACCTTGGGTGCTGTATTTTTTCAGTGAACTGGTAAAACAATTAGAAAACTCACGTACAAACCTTAAAGATGTGGTGAGTCAGTTAGAGCACTTACGCGAAGAAGATGTGTTTTTGAATCGAGAGTTGCAAAGTAATATTCGTCAGCTCAACCATGAAATAGAACAGCGTAAAGCGGCGCAAGAAGAGCGTGAAACTGTTTTTAAAGAGCTAGAAAAAGAGATTCAGGATAAATCTGAACAAGAATTACAGGCCCGTCGACTGTCTACTTTATTGCGTTCGATTATCGACGCATCCCCTGATTTAATTTACTACCGCAACGAAGAAGGCCGTTTTGCCGGCTGTAACCGCGTAGCTGAACAGCTAGTGGGAATGACTGAAGAGGAATTGTTGGGTCTTACTCCCCATGATGTGTACGAAGAAGAATTAGCGCGTCAAATTGTGGCCAGTGACCACGAAGTTCTGGAAACCAATGCCAGTATCACCGATGAGCTGTGGTTGCGTTTTGCAGATGGGAAGCGCCGCTATTTTGAAATGCGTCGCGTACCTTTCTTCGACCAAGACGGCAATCGTTTAGGCTTATTAGCGTTTGGTCGAGACATGACAAAGCGCAAGCAGGCCGAGAATGCCGCTGAAAAAGCCAGCCAAGACAAGACCCGCTTTATTGCAACAATTAGCCACGAGTTGCGTACGCCACTGAACGGTATTGTTGGGCTTAGCCGAATGCTTCGCGATACAGATTTAAGCGAAGAACAATTTAACTGGGTGAGTACGATATACGCCAGTGCGATTACCTTAGGGAACATCTTCAACGACATTATTGACCTCGATAAGCTCGACCGCGACAAACTTGAGCTGTCATTAAAAACCGTGTCTCTGCGCGATTTTACCGAAGAGTTAAGCAGTATTATTCGCTTGTTGGCGGGTGACAAATCTCTAGAGCTAATCACCAATATCAACGAGCCATTGCCACATTTGGTCGAAGTTGACGGTACGCGCTTGCGACAAATTTTGTGGAACATCATGTTCAATGCGGTGAAGTTCACGCAAAAAGGGCATGTGAGCTTAACCGTTTCTGCGACGCGTCCTAACGACAACATGTCGCTGGTAACCTTTATTGTAGAGGATACCGGCGTTGGGATCCCAGAAGAAGAACTTGATAAGATTTTTGCTATGTATTATCAGGTCGACCACCCAGATCATCAGTCGGCTACAGGAACGGGTATTGGCTTAGCCATTTGTAAGCAAATGGTCGAGTTGATGAAAGGCACCATTAGTGTGAGTAGCGCGGTTGGTCGTGGTACCCGTTTTGTGATCGAGTTACCGCTTGAAATTTCTCGTCGCCCAATGCAAGTGCAGCAACTACAAGTCACGGACTTGAACATTCTATTGGTTGAAGACATTGAGTTGAATGTTATGGTTGCTAAAGCGTTGCTGGAAAAACTCGGGCAGAAGGTTGATGTAGCCATGACTGGGCAAGAAGCCATAGATAAAGCCAGAGAAAACCAGTACGACCTGATTTTACTGGATATTCAATTACCCGATATGACGGGCTTTGATGTTGCCGCAACTTTGCATGAAGAAGAGCTTGTGATGCAAACGCCTATTGTTGCGCTGACCGCAAACGTGATTAAGAAACGGGAAGAGTACTTACAAAACGGCATGGACGACGTGATTGCGAAACCGGTGAAGAAAAGTAAAGTTATTGAGGTTTTGAATAGCTTGTTTACCGACAGCGATGGCACCATCAAGCAAGCCGAAGTCAACGACAAGTCTATTGGTGGCAACAAAGCGCTGACTAATATTTTCGATATGGAATTACTACAAATGTTGGTTGATACCATTGGTGAAGACATGGTTCGCGCCAGTGTGAAAGTATTCCAAGAGAAAATGCCTGAATATATGGAAATACTGCAATTGAGCCTTACCGCCGATGAAAAATCAGAAGTGTGTTCTCAAGCGCATAAAATAAAAGGAGCTGCGGGTTCGGTGGGGCTGGCTCGTGTGCAGCGCATAGCAAACCAAATTCAGCAAGGAGACCACCCCGCATGGTGGCAGAATGTTCACGACTGGGTAGAAGAACTGCAAATGGCTGTACAACACGATATGGATGCGTTGCATAGTTGGTTGAACGAACAAATGATTGATGATTAATCGTATTTACGCCAAGATTAGCTCAACAATCAGTCTAAACTAAAGGGGGCCAATGCCCCCTTCGTTGCAACAGGGACGTAAGTAATGACAACAACTTTTAGCAATAACATTATTTCTACTGATACCATTCCTGCTATGGAAGAGGCGCCTACCGAAGCCATCTCTGCGCGATATCGTTTGTGCAATCTAGCCCTAACCGCTGGAATATGGGCGCTCGTGTCGATCATTTTCACCGCCGTTCGATACAACCCTTTCAAAGCTGTACCAGAACCGATGCAAACGTTTTTTCCCATTGTGCTTGGTGTGTTTAGTTTTGTGATGGCGTGGGTGTTTGTGTATCACTTTTTTGCTGACAAGCGCATACGTTATGCGTTGCGAGAGCAAGACCTGTTATTGTCTAAGGGCTGGATTTTCAGAAAGAAAGTTTGCCAACCTATTTTGCGTGTACAGCACGTAGAATTGAAACGAGGCCCAATTGACAGAATGGCGGGTTTAGCCGACCTGCAGGTATTTTCCGCAGGTGGGGCATCACATACTTTCTCAATCCCTGGTTTACCTCAAGAAACCGCTGAGAAATTGCGACAGTTTATCCTCGATCACAAAGATCTGAACGCGGGGTAGAGTATGGCGGTTTCAAGTGATACTCAAGATATGCTCAACGAGTTACAGAGTTGGCGTCGTACGTCTCCAATCGCCATTCTGTATTTCACATTTAGTCATTTGAAAGGCTTGTTGAATGGCGCGATCTACATGATCCCTGCTTTGGCGATTTCTTTTGATACGATAATGGCTAACAAACCCTATTGGATTCAGGGCGGGATTGCTATCGCAATATTGTTTCCCTTAAGTGGTTTATTGTCCTATTGGTTTTATCAATTCCGGTTGGGAGAAGAGCACGTCGAAGTAAAATCTGGCATCTTTAATAAGCGCCACATCGACTTGCCTTTTAGCCGCATACAAAACGTTAAGCTGGAACTCCCTTTGTATTACCGCTTAACAATGCATCAAATTGTTACACTTGATACAGCCGGTTCTAAAAATGAAGAAGCACGTATTGTTGCCGTGCCAGCTGCTTATGCCAAATCACTGAAAGAATACATTTTGGCAGTGAAAGCCAAGGTTGACCAAACCCATGAGGCTGATTTATCGACTCATGCTGAAAGCAATGCCGAAGCAATCCCATCGCAGACTCAAAGCGAAGTAGTGTTAAATCGACGCTCTATCATTGACCTTGTGATCCACGGTATCACCAATAATCGTGTATGGATCATATTGGGTGTGGCAGCGCCAATGTACGACAGCTTTTTCTCTTGGGTAGCAGAAACCTTAGGCTCGATGGGATTAGATATCGAAAAAATGGTCAGTGAAAATACGCTGGCCTGGTGGCAATTTGGCTTATTTGCTATTTCTTTTGTGATGATTCTGATGTTGGTTATGGCGCTCATTTCTGTGGGCGGTGCAGTGATTATGTTTTATGACTATCAATTGAGTCGGCAGGGCAATCGCTATATTCGACGGTGCGGTTTGTTTACCAAGCAGGAAGTCAGTATGCGGCTCTCACGCCTCCAACTGATCCAGAGCAAACAAGACTGGCTTGACGTGATTTTGGGGCGAGTGAATCTGGTGTTTAAGCAAAACACCTCAGGCCATCATCAACAGGCCCAGCAAGCGAGTTTGGAAAGTGCAAATAGCTTGATGGTGCCGTCGGTCACGATGAAAGAAACGGCGGCTCTTGTGCGTGATGCGTGGCCAGACAACGGCTTGTATAGCGCCCAATTTCAAGGCGTAAATGTACGGTATTTTATTCATATGGTGGCTTTGCGTGTCGTTCCGCCTTTTGCATTGTTGTTTGTCACTACGTTGTTCGCTGAGTCGTGGAAGCCGACGAGTATCGTGATTGGCGTGTTTTTGGTGGTGGTTGGCTTGACCTTCCTTTATTGGCGTCGCTTGGGGATTGCATGGGACGACAAATACATTTACGTCAGAAAAGGCATGCTGGGCGTAGATTACTCTTGTTTTCCTCGTTATAAGTTACAACAAGTGGAAGTGAGCCAGAGTATCCTGATGGCGCGAAAGCAGCTTGCATCTATTAGTTTTGTGTTGGCGAGTGGGCAGGTGAAAATCCCCTTTATTGCTGAATCTCTGGCCTATGCATTAGCTAACGATACCCTTTATACGACTGAGAAGTCGAAGAAGTCATGGATGTAGTGGCCGCTAGTTTGTAAGCAAAAGGAGTTTTGATATTTATTTTTTTCAACGTTTAGCAGTCGTGTTGTTTTTCTTTTTGGTGGTGGGCCTTTTTTCATTGGCCCATGCCGAGGACTATCGTTTGCACAATACTGCAACACTAACCAAGCAATCGGTTGAATTGCACCTTGTGCCGCCGCTTAAACAATATTCTGGTAGTACTACACTCTATTTTTCTTCATCTAGCCCCACGTCATCGATACAACTGCATGCAAAAAACCTCACGGTGTTTGCGGCATCGCTGAATACACAAGCGCAAACCACGGCGTTCGCGTTCCCCGAGGCTAATGGGTTTGATATTGCCACCCTCACTTTACCCGAAGCGGTAACGGGGGCGTTTTCGATCACTTTGCACTTTAACGGCAATGCGAGAGACGACAAGCTGGGTTTGTATCATCAGCAGGTCGGGGGAGAAGCATATCTCTTCACGCAAATGCAGGCGATGCAGGCGCGAACCGTATTTCCGGCTCTGGATGAACCGGGTCTTAAAACAGTGTTTGAGTTTACAGTTTCTGCTCCCGCTCACTTGCAAGTGCTTCACAACTCGCCCGTTTTGACTAAAACGGTTAATGGTAAAGAAGCGCGCTGGCACTTTGCGCCAACCAAGGTGATTCCTACCGATATTCTCGCCCTAGCGGTAGGTAAATTTGACGCGGTTGAGATTGCTGATATGCCTGTACCCAGCCATTTTTATGTTGTACCGGGTACACAGCAAAGAATACAAAGTGCAGCGTTACTGACACCGACACTCTATGCCGCGTTAGATAAACTTTTCACCCCAGAATACCCCTACCAAAAACTGGATTTTGTTGCCGTTCCCGGTTTTAACAGTGCAGGGATGGAAAATGCCGGGCTTATATTTTTGAGCGACGACATTATTATGGATATTGCATCAGGAGACGCTGAACGTCAGTGTGAAATGGCCGTACTTATTGCTCATGAAATGGCCCACAATTGGTTTGGCAATGGCGTAACGATGGCGTGGTGGAACGACCTTTGGTTACAAGAATCATTCTCTGACTGGGCTGCGGTCAAAGTGGTGGGTGGTGTGTTAAAGCAACCTTTGTGTGGCAGCATGCCCCAACGTGCGGCAATGGAATCTGATTTGTGGCAGATGTTACCGCTAGTGCGCCGTATACAAACGGTGCATGATGTCGATGGTTACGGCCAGTTGGTTTACGATAAAGGCCATGCACTACTGCGAATGTTAGAGTCGCTAATCGGCGAGGCAAACTTACTCGAAGCGGTGAACCAGTTGTTGACGCAACATTGGATGGGCACTGCGACCACAGCAGATGTATTGTCTGTGTTTAATCACGCGTATCCAGATACCTCATCGATATTTACTCCCTATCTTACACAAGTGGGCTTTCCACTGATTAATATTCAGCACACCGATGGCAAACTGACGTTTCATCAATCATCCGTGATCGGAGAAACCTCTGCGCTGTGGTCTATCCCTGTGTCGGTGCAATTCGGTTATGACGAACAATCGGTTGTTAAACGCTATTGGCTGAACACAGCGTCGTTAACTGTGGATGTACCTGACAATCAAACCGCAACTGTGATCGACCCAGACGGAGTGGGGTATTTTCTGTATCAGCGCGCAGACCAGCAAATAGGAGCAGAAAGCTTCGCTAAACGTCGCGCTCGGCAGCAAATTTTGTGGCTGGATAACCTATCTACGTTAAATCATGTCGATATCTTGGATGCAGTGACATACAGTCAAACTTTACTTTCAGTACTAGCTCAACCGGGCTTAGTGCCCGATGTGGATAAACGGATTGTGAATGAGTTTATCAACCAGTACATCGAATGGGTGCCAGCAGACTTGAGCGAGCCTTATGCACAGCTTCTCAAACAAAAGCTCTTACCTCGAATCCAACAGATTAAATGGCAACAAGCGGAACAGTATTTTGCTGGGCCTGCGTGGCTTGAATTAGCCGGTGTCTATCTTGATGAACCTCGTGCAATTAGTTATGCAGCTTCACATTACACCCAAGCGTTGACCGAAGGAAAAGTCAAACCCAGTTATGTGTATCCTCTTGTCGCAACGGCGGTAAAACACGGCGGTGAGCAAGTATTCGAAAAAGTAAAACACGCGATACAAAATACCCAAGGTAGCCACCAAGAGTCTTTAATTGATGCGCTTGGAATGGTGGAGCAACCGGCGCTTATTAGTGCTTACTATGACTTTTTATTATCTGATATCGGCAGTGACATTGATGTTTCATATCGATTCCAGTTTCCTACGTTTTTCCCCTCGCACCGCGCATTTGCTTTGTCGTACTTCAAGCAACATCAACAAGAGATACGCTCGGCAATTTCGGGAGACGGTTTACAGTGGTTTGCTTACAACATGATGTCGGCGTGTTCGTTAGACATAGCACAGGATATGGCGTCTACTTTTGCAGACTGGCATGACATTCCGGGTTTTACAGACAAATACAATGATGTCATTGATATGATCACTGAGTGTCAAAGTCGATTATCCACCGACAAAACCAAGTTTACCGAATGGATTGAAAAGGAACTGGTTACGCAATAAGTACGAAAAGGACCCCGGGATAAACCCGGGATCAAGGAATGTTGTTGATGTTATATCAACAACCCAGGGAAGGGGCGCTACGCGTCAAATGCCGCAAGCTTATTTAAGTACACTTGCTTTTCACTTTCGGGCAACCACGTAGCAGTAAAGGCATTGGCCATCAGTGTTTTGAGTTCAGATTTAGTGAAGTTACCTTCTTGCTGTAACTCGATGAGGTTTTCATTGAGGTAAGCACGGAAGTAAGCTGGATCGTCTGAGTTTATGGTGGCCAACATGCCTTTGTTCAGCATGGTGCGAATTTCGTTAGAGGTCAGTGATTGCACAACAAAGCGATTGGAAACGGGGCAAACGGTTAAGCCAAGTTCGTTTTGTTTTATTTTTTCGCAAAGCAGGTCAGATTCTAAAGCGTTAACACCGTGATCGATTCTGTCCACTTTGATGTCATCAATTACTTGGCGAATATGCTCTAGGGTATTCAGTTGATTCACATCGCAGTGCATCGTTAGCTTTAAGCCCCAGTCTTTGGCTAGCTTAAATACCTCGGTAAATTTCTCAGGTGGATTATTTCTTTCGTCAGAATCTAACCCTACACCCACTAACCAAGGCAAATAGGGCTTAGCCATCAGTAGGTGCTCCATCGCAGACTCTGCCGACATGTCTCGTAAAAAGCATAAAATAAGCTGGCTTTTAATTCCTAGCTTTTCCTCTGCATCACATTGGGCGCGTCTGATGCCGTTGATCACCGTATCAAAACTAACGCCTCGGGTAGTGTGGCCTTGGGGATCGAAGAATATTTCTGTGTATACAATGTTTTGTGAGGCCGCTTTTTCTAAGTAGGCCCAAGTTAATTGATAGAAATCATCTTCCTCAATTAATACGCTCATGCCGGCATAGTATATTTTTAAAAAAGAGGGCAAATCGTAAAAGTCATAAGCGGCGATTAATGCCTCGGGCGTATCGTAGGGAAGGTCGATGCCATTTTTTTTCGCCAGTGCAAAACTGAGTTCGGGCTCTAGTGTGCCTTCAATGTGAACGTGAAGTTCTGCTTTTGGCATCTGTTCGATAAATGCTTTCATAAACACCTTTTCTTTTTAGAAATGTGTCTCGTATCAGCAAGTTCTGTTCCCACTCTTTTAGGCCTTATATTTATTGACCAAATAGTACAATTATTTCAGTGGATATGGGTTGTATGCGTTAATGAGGTGCGTATTAGTGGTTCAAATGCACCTAAAAGGTCCGTTTACACCCATGCCGAATTTGCAGTGAGTTTTTGTGTGATGACGTCGGCACTCTGCGGTTGATTAAAGTAGTAACCTTGGAAGAAGGTACAACCTTTTTGTTTTAGAAAATGGTATTGCTCTACGGTTTCAACCCCTTCAGCGACGGTTTGTAGCCCTAAACTATCTGCAAGGTGAATAATGGTTGAGCAAATTTTACTGTCTTCTTTCGACTCTACGCATTCATCTACGAAGGAGCGGTCAATTTTTAAGATATCCAATGGCAAACTTTTGAGATAATTCAGCGACGAGTAGCCGGTGCCAAAATCGTCAATCGCAATTTTTATTTTCAGTGCTTTGAGTTGACGAAGTACTTGAATACAGCGGTTCATATCGGTGAGAAACACCCCTTCAGTAACTTCAAACTCAATGAGTTCTCCGGGCAGTTCGTATTCGTGAAGCATACGGCTGACAAAGGCAATGAGGTTATCTGACAGTAGGTGTTTCCCAGACAAGTTTATGGCAACAGGTACTAACTGCTTACCTGATTCCCGCCACGATGATAGTTGAATACAAACGCTTTCTATGACTTGTTCTTCGAGAGGGATAATCAGATTGGCTTCTTCTGCAATTGAAATAAATTCCAGCGGTGATGTTAGACTGCCATCGTGTCGTCGCCAGCGTACCAATGCTTCTAAACCCACCAGTGTGGAGTCGTGATCCACTTTATACTGGTACATCACTTCAAATTGGTTGCCCATGTCAATGGCAATTCTAAGTTCCTGCTCACTGTCAAATTGCTGGTTAGCTTTGTTCGCCATTTCAGGTTTGAATAATTTGAAGTTGTCCCGGCCGTCTTCTTTAGCGAAATACATGGCGATATCCGCTTGTTGAATTAGGGTCTCGGGCAAAGCTTCGGCGTCTTCTGACAGTGCTACACCAATACTGGTAGGAATTTTGAGTTCGCGATTACTCAGAATTACCGGTTGGCGCATCACCTCTAAAATTTTAATAGCAGTGGTAGCACACACTCGTTCGTTTAGATCACCCGACATGAGGATCACAAACTCATCGCCTCCCCAACGTGCAATGGTGTCTGAATCGCGAGTGACTTTTAACAATCTCGCCGCCACCTCCATTAATAGTTCATCACCGGCTTTGTGGCCAAGGGTGTCGTTAATCTTTTTGAAGCGATCGAGGTCGAGGAAGAAAACCGCAACATGTGCGTTTTCGATACGCGATTTACTCAGAGTTTTGTCAAGAGTTTCAAGCAAGTAGGTACGATTGTACAGGCCGGTGAGTGGGTCGCTATAGGCGAGCTGTTTAAGCTTTGTTTGCAACTTGCGCTGACGGGTAACGTCACGTACGTGAAGGGTAAATTCATTGGCGAGTTCGCCACTGCTGAAAGTTGCGCCAGTAATGGTTATTTCTGCCGGAAATTCGTCTCCAACACTGCGTTGTAACACAATAGCATTGCGACGGTTTATTAATAGTCCTGTGGAGGCTGCAAACTTGTGATGCAGGCTTTCCCTTACGGTTGGGCGGTCTTCTTCGATGATGAACAAGTCGAGAAAGTTCTTGCCGACGACCTGATTTTTGTGGCGGCCAAAGGTGCGCTCTGCAGCTGGGTTGAACTCAATGATCGCGCCGTTTAAGTCGATGGTGATAATACTGTCCATTGAGGAATCTAAAATGGCGCTTTTTCGCTTTTCGCTGGAGCGGAAAGAGTCGATGGCACGGTCGCGCTGTGACATTTCGTCTTGTACCCGATGAATCACGCGGTTGTATTGGCGTGCTATTTGGCCGACTTCTGTGAATGGCTCCACAGGTACAGGGTCGGTAAAGTTTCCTTGTCGCTCTTGGGATTTCATTGACGATAGTAGATCAATCAGTTCCGTTGTCGCATGGTGCTCTGAGATATTCATACCGAGCATTTCGTGTCGAGCCGATACCCTTAACGCTGCAAAGTGATTTATCACCTTCAACAATACATAGCTAATGGTAAAACAGTAAGCGCCAATAACCACAATACCTAAAGCTTGTACACGTAATTGTTCTATTGTACTTAGCCCTGTACCGAGTATGTTGGGATCACCGAAAAAGGCGACGCTTAACGTGCCCCAAATACCGGCAAATAAGTGAGCAGGTACTACCGACAACACGTCGTCAATTTGGTATTTATCCATTATCCATGTGCCAACATAGAGAATGACACCGCCACCAATACCGATAACCGCAGAAGCGGCAGGCGTGACGGCATGAGCGGCTGCCGTGATGGAGACCAGCCCAGCGATAACGCCATTCATAATAAAGGTGACATCGACATAGCGGTTGCGAACAACAAATATAACTGAAGAGGCTAAGCCGCCCCAAGCGGCAGCTAGGCAAGTATTGAGCAAAATTTTGGGAACTTCGTCGGTTAACGAAAGGGTGCTGCCGCCATTAAAACCAAACCAGCCAAGCCAGATTAGAATGGTACCGAGTACTGACATGGGAAGGTTGTTGCCTACCGGTAGTTGTTTGTGAGGATCGTAGCGGCCCAATCGCGGGCCAATAATGATCACGGCCGCCAAGGCTACCCAGCCCCCTACAGAGTGAACGATACTGGAACCAGCGAAGTCGATAAAACCAAGAGATTCCAACCAGCCCGGGTTATCGTTTTTATACACGCCAGACCACGCCCAATGCCCGACTACTGGGTAAATAATACAAGCGAGAATCAGGGTGCCAAAAATATAGCCGTGGAAACTCATTCGCTCTGCCACGGCACCAGAAAGCAAGGTGGCGGCGGTGCCGCAAAACATCATTTGAAAAAAGAAGAAACTGAACTGCCAAGGTGAATGGTTTGCACCGAAAAAGTGCTGATCTGTACCAAACAAACCCAAAAAAGAGTCGCCGAACATGAGTCCGAAGCCAAACATCCAGAATACAATGGCGGCAATAATAAAGTCAGAAAGGTTTTTAGCGGCAACGTTAATACTGTTTTTACTGCGGATCTTACCCGTTTCGAGACAAAGAAAGCCCGCTTGCATTAAAAACACGAGCATCGCAGCGACTAATAACCAACTAACATCCATTTAGCTTCTACCATCCAACACTTAGTAGAAAAATAGAAGCAATTTTTACACCGTTTCTTTGATTTTCGGTACAAATTCTGCTTTTGGAACAAGGCCTTGCTGCATGTGATTCTAAAGTAAAAACAGGGCAGAAAAAAAACGAGACACTAGGTCTCGTTTTGGGCTTTGCTGATGGGCCGAAGCCCGATGGTTGGGTTTGTCAGCAAAAACTGTCTGCCGGGATGCGCACCCAGCCTTCCATCAATATTCGAGCGCTGCGGCCCATACTGACTTGGGTAATCTGGTAGTTGTTATCATTTTGTTGCGCGCTAGCGCCAACACGTAATGTACCAGATGGGTGGCCAAAAACCACCCCCTTTTTTTCTTCGCCGCCAGCAACCTGGTTGACCAGTGTGCCGGGGATCACAGCTGCGGCGGCAATAGCGACAGCCGCCGTACCCATCATGGCGTGATGGAGCTTACCCATCGACATGGCGCGCACGAGTAAGTCGATATCTTGTATCGCCACCCGTTTGCCACTAGAGGAGGTGTATTGTGCTGGTGGCGCCACAAACGCTAACTTTGGTGTATGTTGTCGAGTTTGTGCTTCTTCTAAACAGGAAATCAGCCCCATCTTCAATGCACCCAAAGCCCGTAATCGTTCGAGTTTGGCCAGCAGCTCGGGGTTTTCGTTGATGTCTGACTGTAACTCAGTGCCAGTGAAGCCGATATCTTGGGCGTTGACGAACAAGGTGGGAATACCCGCTGTGATCATGGTGCAATCCAACGGTCCCCAATCTTGTGAATCTATCGTATCGACAAGGTTTCCGGTAGGGAAGAGGGCTTCGTCAGGTGACACCGGATCGTTAAAGTCGATAGTCACTTCGGCTGCGGGGAAGGTTACGCCGTCGAGTTCAAAGTCGCCCGTTTCCTGCACTTCACCTTCTGTTACGGGCACATGAGCAACAATAACTTTCTCGATGTTTTTTTGCCAAATACGTACTTCAACAATACCGTTTTGGGGAATACGGGCTGGGTCGACCAAACCTTGGTTGATCGCAAATGCGCCCACGGCTGCGGTTAAATTACCGCAGTTACCGCTCCAGTCTACAAAAGGTTTGTCGATAGCCACTTGGCCAAATAAATAGTCGACATCAAAACCATCACGGTGGCTTTTCTCTAATAATACCACTTTACTGGTACTCGACGTCGCGCCGCCCATACCGTCTGTATGCTTACCGTAGGGATCAGGGCTGCCGATCACGCGTAATAATAATTTATCTCTGGCGTCGCCGGGCACTTGGGCCGCTGCAGGTAAGTCGGGCACGTGAAAGAAAACGCCTTTACTCGTGCCCCCTCGCATATAGGTGGCGGGGATCTTTATTTGTGGTTGGCTAGCCATTACACATTCCCTTCCAAAAAGTCTTGCGCAAACCGTTGTAACACGCCGCCAGCTTCATAGACTGAGACTTCTTCGGCGGTGTCTAAGCGGCATTTCACTGTTGTTGTGACCACTTCTCCACTCGTACGCGTGACTTTTAAAGTCAGTGCTGCGCCGGGAGCTGGCGTACCTTCCACGTCATACAACTCTGTGCCATTGAGGTTGAGTGTATTTCTGTTGGTGTCACCGGTAAATTCCAGCGGCAATACGCCCATGCCTATTAAGTTGGTGCGGTGAATACGCTCAAAGCCTTCAGCCACAATCACTTCAACACCCGCTAAGCGCACGCCTTTGGCAGCCCAATCTCGTGAAGACCCTTGGCCATAATCTGCCCCGGCTACAATAATCAAAGGCTGTTTGCGATCCATGTAGGTTTCAATCGCTTCCCACATACGTACCACGTTGCCTTCAGGTTCGATACGTGCCAATGAACCTTGCTTCACTTCGCCATTTTCCTGCACCATTTCATTGAATAGTTTGGGGTTGGCGAGGGTTGCACGTTGCGCAGTTAGGTGATCGCCGCGATGAGTAGCATAGGAGTTAAAGTCTTCTTCTGGTAACCCCATTTTAGCCAAGTATTCACCTGCTGCACTGCTTGCTAAGATCGCATTTGATGGTGACAAATGATCTGTGGTGATGTTGTCACCCAATATGGCTAATGGTCGCATTCCACTCAGCGTGCGCGGGGCTGCCAATGCACCTTCCCAATAGGGCGGGCGGCGAATATAGGTACTCTGCTCGCGCCATGGATACAATGGCGAAATACTTTTGCCGTAGTCTACAGACAAGTCGAACATGGGTTCGTAGACTTTTTTGAATTGCTCTGGTTTTACGCTCTGTTTCACCACTGCATCAATTTCTTCATCACTTGGCCAGATATCTTTGAGTAAGATGGGCTGACCCTCTGCGTTGTATCCCAAGGCATCGTTTTCGATGTCGAAGCGAATACTACCCGCAATGGCATAGGCAACAACCAAGGGAGGCGAAGCCAAGAAAGCTTGCTTGGCATAGGGATGAATACGGCCATCGAAGTTACGGTTGCCCGACAATACGGCGGTAGCGTACAAGTCGCGGTCGATGATTTCTTGTTGGATTACGGGGTCTAGTGCGCCACTCATACCATTACAAGTAGTGCAGGCAAAAGCAACTACGCCGAAGCCGAGTTGCTCCAACTCGCCGAATAGGTCGGCTTCTTCTAAATAGAGTTTTACCGCTTTAGAACCAGGCGCAAGGGAAGACTTCACCCAAGGTTTGCGGGTTAAGCCCATAGCGTTGGCTTTTTTCGCGAGCAAAGCAGCTGCGATCACATTGCGAGGGTTACTCGTATTGGTACAGCTAGTGATAGCAGCAATGATGACAGCGCCATCAGGCATCTCGCCGTCTTTTTCTTCGTACTCGGCAGCAATCCCGCGCGAGGCTAGGGTATTAGTTGGAAGACGCGCGTGAGGGTTAGATGGTCCTGCCATGTTGCGGCCCACAGCTGAAAGATCGAAGGTTAATACGCGTTCGTATTTGGCTTCAACCATGTCATCTGCCCATAAGCCCGTTTGTTTGGCATAGGTCTCAACCAATTTCACCTGCTCAGGTTCACGCCCTGTGAGGGTGAGGTAGTCGAGAGTTTGCTGATCGATATAGAACATGGCAGCGGTAGCGCCGTATTCTGGTGTCATGTTTGAGATCGTAGCGCGATCGCCAAGGGTCAAACTCGATGCGCCTTCGCCGTAAAATTCCAAATACGCTGATACTACGCGTTCTTTGCGCAAAAACTCAGTTAGGGCTAACACGATGTCAGTAGCCGTAATACCGGGCTGTGCTTTGCCTGTGAGTTCTACACCAACGATATCGGGCAAGCGCATATAAGACGCGCGCCCTAGCATCACGTTTTCCGCTTCTAAACCACCTACACCAATGGCTATCACGCCCAACGCATCAACGTGAGGGGTATGACTATCAGTTCCCACTAGGGTATCAGGGAAAGCGACACCATCTTTGGCGTGAACGACTGGGGACATCTTCTCCAAATTAATTTGGTGCATGATGCCGTTGCCAGGTGGGATCACATCAACGTTTTTGAACGCGGTTTTGGTCCAGTTAATAAAGTGGAAGCGATCATCGTTTCGGCGATCTTCAATAGCGCGGTTTTTTTCAAACGCGTCGCTTTCAAAGCCAGCGTGCTCTACCGCAAGGGAATGGTCGACAATCAATTGGGTTGGCACAACCGGATTCACTTTAGCCGGATCGCCGCCTTTCTCTGCAATGGCATCGCGTAAGCCTGCAAGATCCACCAACGCAGTTTGGCCTAAAATATCGTGGCAGACTACGCGAGCCGGATACCAAGGGAAATCTTCCGTTTGTTGGCGCTCGATAATCTGTGACAGAGCGATATTCAAACGGTCAGGTGGACAACGGCGAACGAGGTTTTCTGCAAATACTTTGGCGCTGTATGGCAGTGTTTTGTAGCTATCGGGAGAAAGAGTATTGATAGCTTCTTCGGCATCGAAAAAGTCGATGTGGGTACCGGGTAAGGGTTTTCTGAATTCTGTATTCATAGGTGCTCCAAAGCGTAGAGGAGACGTTGCTCAGTGCTTGGCACACTGAGCAAACACCAAAGGGTATTAGGTGCGTGACGCGATAGGCTCAACGGCGCGAAGATCTTCACCTGTGTATTCTGCCGACGGGCGGATAATGCGGTTATCTGCCCGTTGCTCCATGACGTGAGCAGCCCAGCCTGTTAAGCGAGACATCACAAAAATTGGCGTAAACAATTTGGTTGGAATACCCATAAAATTGTAGGCAGAGGCGTGGAAGAAGTCGGCGTTACAGAACAGTTTTTTCTCACGCCACATTACTTCTTCGCAGCGCACTGACACAGGGTAAAGTACGGTATCCCCTACGTCATTGGCTAATTTTTCAGACCACTCTTTGATGATTTCATTACGGGGATCTGACTCTGAGTAGATCGCATGACCAAAGCCCATAATCTTTTCTTTACGCTCAAGCATGCCCATCATTTCAGCCTCGGCGTGATCCGGTGAGGTGTAGTGTTCAATCATCGCCATCGCTGCTTCATTGGCACCACCGTGAAGAGGGCCGCGAAGTGAACCAATGGCACCCGTAATACACGAGTGCATATCAGATAAGGTGCTGGCACACACTCGCGCAGTAAAGGTTGAGGCGTTGAATTCATGTTCTGCGTACAAAATCAAAGACACATGCATCACTTTTTCATGCAGTTCTCGTGGCTTTTCGCCGTGTAGCAAGTGCAAGAAATGCCCGCCAATGGAGTCGTCATCGGTTTCTACGTCGATACGTACACCGTCGTGAGAGAAGCGATACCAGTAGCATATGATGCTGGCAAAACACGCTAGCATGCGTTCAGTAGCTTGGTGCTGTTGTTCAAAATTTTGTTCAGGCTCTAAGTTCCCCAGCATTGAGCAGCCTGTGCGAAGTACGTCCATTGGGTGTGCGTTGGCTGGAATGCGTTCAAGCACTTCTTTTAGGGCATCAGGTAAGCCACGCAACGATTTGAGCTTGGCTTTATAGGCCTCTAATTCAGCTTGATTAGGCAATTTGCCTTGTAGAATGAGATGAGCGACTTCTTCAAATTCGCAGTTATTCGCCAGATCTTTTACGTCATAACCACGGTAGGTCAGGCCAGAGCCAGATACACCCACAGTTGAAAGGGCGGTTTTGCCTGCAACTTGACCGCGTAATCCTGCACCACTGAGTTGTTTTGCCATTGTCTTGGTCTCCACTAATTTTTTGTAGGGTAAAGAGTGAATTTTGTTATTTGTTTTTGCCTTCGGCGAACAGCTTATCGAGCTTGTTTTCGTAATCGTGGTAGCCAAGGTAGTCATACAAGTCCATGCGCGTTTGCATGCTGTCGACCACGGCTTTTTGATCGCCATTTTCTAGAATAGACTGATATACCATTTCAGCCGCTTTATTCATTGCCCGGAATGCACTGAGAGGGTATAGCACCATGGCGGCGCCCCAGTCGCCCAATTCTTTTTTATTCCACAATTCGGTTTTGCCGAATTCGGTAATATTAGCCAAAATAGGCACGTTTAACGCTTCGGAAAAGGCGCGGTAATGTTCCTCGGTTTGAACAGCTTCAGCAAAAATGCCATCAGCGCCAGCATCCACATAAGCCTGTGCGCGCTCAATGGCTTTTTCTAGCCCTTCTTGCGCAAAGGCGTCTGTGCGCGCCATGATAAAAAAGTCAGGATTTCTACGTGCATCTACGGCTGCTTTAATACGGTCGACCATCTCTTCAATGGAGACGATCTCTTTGTTAGGACGATGTCCACAGCGTTTTTGTGCGACTTGGTCTTCAAGGTGAACCGCTGCCGCACCGGCTTTTTCCATGCCTTGAATAGTACGAGCAATGTTGAATGCGCCGCCCCAACCGGTGTCGATATCTACCAATAGTGGCAAATCACACGCAGAGGTTATGCGGTCTACGTCGGCTAACACATCATTGAGCGAGGTCATGCCCAAATCGGGTAGCCCGTATGAGGCATTGGCTACGCCACCGCCAGACAGATAGATAGCTTGATGGCCAATGCGTTTCGCCATGATGGCCGAATATGCGTTAATGGTGCCGACAATTTGCAGTGGCTGATTGTCTGCTAGGGCTTGTCTGAATTTCTTTCCTGCGCTCATTCATCTGTCTCACTATATTAGGGTTGGGTAGAGAGGAGTTTGCGTTCAATATTATTTTTGGAATACAAAATATGACGGCGCATCAGCATTTCTGCTAACTCTTCGTCACGGTTTGCGATTGCTTGAACAATGTGACGGTGTTCATCGAAAGCAGTGGAAACCCGTGGGCCTGCCATGCCTAATTGCACGCGATACATGCGTACAAGGTGATAGAGTCCGTCGATAAGTATGTCGATAAGGTGCTGATTTTTACTGCCAACGACAATGCGGTAGTGAAAATCCACATCGCCAGCTTCTTGATAATAGGATTCGCCGCTCTTGACCTCTTGATAGTGATGGTCGAGTAGGGCTTTGAGTTGCTCAATTTCTTCGTCGGTCATGTACTTGGCGGCCAAACGAGCCGCCATACCTTCGAGCGCTTCGCGTACTTGGTACAATTCCACAAGTCCGGTAGGGGTCAGTGAGACCACACGGGCGCCTACATTGGCTTTGCGCTCGACAATGTGGCAAGCCTCAAGCCGATTGATGGCTTCACGCACTACCGCGCGACTCACTTCGTATTTTGTCGACAATTCTGTTTCACTGAGTTTAGCCCCAGCGGATATCACGCCTTCGACAATATCGCTACGCAGGCGATAAAACGTTTTGTCGGCATTTGTGACCGGGGTTTCGTGGCTGACTAACACCAATTTATATATTCTCAATATTCAATAAACTGTCGACAATTTAGCGCTTAATTTGGTTTTGGTCAATAAATAAGGGGTGTATTGTCGACAATGTTGGGTGTAAGGGAATACATAGGGAGGGGCATGAATGCGAATATCACAATAAATAGTGCAGTCATCCCCATCATTAATGAACGGCATAATGGCTAATTTTTTGCCCTTGTATCACAAACACCAATTGCACAATCGTTGACCTCGACTACGCTTATCATATCGATTGAAATTTGTGCATTAAATTCAACGATTCTCACTGGCGAGTTTACTTTAGGGCGTATATTTCTATTCCTATGACGTGTTCTTTCTCATCGACTCGGGCATTGTTATTTCTTTGCTTTTTAATGACGGCAGGGTCGGCATGTGCCTTCGCTGAACCCATTGCGGTTGTGGTGTCGAAGCAAAGTAAAATAGACACGTTATCGCGCAAAGATGTGATTGATATCTTTATGGGGCGTTTCGACATACTCGACTCTGGTGTAAAGGTGAAAGCGTTGGATTACCCCAACGGTTATTTTATGCGTGAAGACTTCTACCAAGCGTTGGTGAACAAATCGGAACGACAAATCTCAGCGTATTGGTCGCGGCTGCTTTTTTCAGGTCGAGCTAAACCTCCTGAACAAGTCAATGACATTGCTCAAAGTATCGCGTCTATCGAAACCAACACCAGTTTGATCAGTTATGTGCCGGCAGATCAGGTTTCAGAGGAGGTGAAAGTTGTCTTACTCTTGGAATAAATCTGTTCGCAGTGCAGGGGTATGCGTTGCCTTATGGGTCGTATTTTTTGTGCCTTCTGCTTTTGCAACCGTCGATGTCAGTGGGTTTTTAACGCTGGGAGCAACAACCAGCAACAGTGATGATTTGGTGTTTCGTACTTCTATCGATCGGTGGCCGGAAAAAGGCACGAATTTGAAAACTGAGTCGCTACTTGGTCTACAGGTGAATTACCAAGCGAGCGACAAAGTAGACATGGTACTCCAAGGCGTATTTGATCACAGTGAGCACGATAGTATTGGCGATTACATAGAATTGGCATTTCTGCGTTATCAGCTCGCGAGAAATTGGTCGATACGTGTCGGGCGCATGAACCACAACGCGTATATTTTGTCGGAATATTTGGAGGTGGGGTACAGTTATTTGTGGGCCACACCGCCAACCGAATTTTACACTACATCGTCGTATTTATCCTATGTGGACGGCGCTGAACTACAGTACCGACAATCTTTAGACAGTGGGGTTGTGCAAGCCACTTTGGCAGTGGGAACAAGCGAAGCGGATATCCTCAATTTAGACTTCCATTCTATGCTGACGTTCAAGTCTGTGGCGACAGCGTCTTTAACTTACGAAGCTGATACTTGGATGGTAAAAGGTACATTCAGTGCGTTTGAAGGGCAGCGCGCCAGTTTCCCCGGTTTCCGCGATTTGCGAAATGCTCTCGGTGATATACCCGCGCCGTTATGGCCAGAAGCGGAGGGTATTTACCAATCTCTCGACTTCAAAGACGAAATCGTTAAGTACTCTGCCTTGGGCTACAGCTATAACGATGGCCAATTTATTGTGATGACGGAATTGGCGCATTTAGACATTGATTGGGGTTTTTCTGGCGATGTGGTGTACGGTTATGGCAGTTTGGGTTTTATCGTTGGGAATTTTACCCCTTATCTAACGTACTCTGAAATTAAAACCACCGAAAACCAGATTACCGTGCCACCACCTCGGTATGACCAAATTCCTGATCAGCCTACAGCAGAAACGTTGGGCTTGCTACAAGGTACATTTCAACACATTTACGACACGTCTCGGCTAGACCAAACATCGATTGCACTGGGTGTTCGATGGGATATAGCACCTCAATGGGCGGTGAAAGGGCAATTCACCCGTTATCAACTCACAGGTACAGGTTATGGCTTATGGGGGAGCGATTTCAGCGTAGTCAACGACCAAAAACGTAATATTAACGTGCTAAGCATTAATGTTAGCACTGTCTTTCGGTAGTTTATTTAATGCAGAATCGTTTGTTCAAAGAACAACTCCATGTGCGGTTAGCTGTAGTGATTGCCGTAGTTGGCGCTGTTGTTTCTTTAATTGGCAGCTACATAGTATTTGAGCTATCTCATACTCAACAACAAAGATTTAGTCATCACTTTCTCAATCAAATCGCTGAGAGCACTGCAAAAACGGCATCGGTGGCTGTTTATGTGAATGATGAAGAACTCGCTAACGAAATTACGAATAGTTTGTTGCATAACGATATGGTGATAGCCGCCCGCATTACTAGTGAAAATCGCGTTGTGGCCCAGAGTAATCTATTGCCGCGCATTCAGCCAATATCCGTAGCCTTGCGTCACCCCTTCATCGATACCGAAATAACGGGGAAATTAGACGTTTACCCCGATGAAGAGTTTATCCAAAAGATGGCGTTTAATGACGCCCGACACAGCGCGTTAGAGATGCTGATGGTCTCGTTGTGTTTAACGATGACCATGTATTTTGTTGTGTATCAGTTTTTATCTCGCCCTTTAGTTAAGTTATTCCACGCATTCGAAGAAGTCGACCTTACACACCCTGAGCAATTAAAAGAGATAGATATTCACTACAACAAGCGAGATGAAATTGGCTTTTTAGTGAAAGGCACCAATGCGTTGATCAGCGCCGTAAAAGTGAACTTCACAGCCGAGCGTACTTTGCGCTTGCGTACCGAAGAATTAGAACGGCGTTTCCGTCTTTTGTTTGATAAAGCGTCGATAGGGATTGGGCTAGTCTCGCTGTCTAACGGCGTATTGTTAATGAACCCTGTATTTGAGCAGATCGTGGGCGGTAGGAAGAGCATGGACGAACTCGTTAAAATGTTCGAAGAACCGCATAAGGTTTATCGAATCATCAGTGATTTAGCGTCGTATTCAGTTGTATCGCCTATCACCGTAGACTTATCTGTGCGTTTGAACGGCAAAAAGCATTGGTTAAACTGTTTGTTTGCCTCGATCAATGATGATCGTGCAAGCCCGCGAGGGGCTGATTTGTTATTTGAAGTGATCCTCAACGACGTGACAGAGAGAAAAGAGCGAGAGACCAAAGCCAAATATCTGGCAAATCACGATGCGTTAACGGGGTTGCTGAACCGACATGGCGGTGAGACTAAGTTGCGAGGGCTTGTTGCGTCGAGTGATCACGCTGAACTCACCGCGATCATGCTGATCGACCTAGATAAATTTAAGCCGGTAAATGACACCTTTGGGCATGAAGCCGGAGATGTGGTTTTGTTAGAGAGTGCAAATCGGCTAAAGGTAGTTTTTGATCAACCTTCTGATGTGTGGGTCAGGTGGGGAGGAGATGAATTTGTTGTAGGGTTTAGCCGGTTTGATGCGAAAGATGTACATCTTGCAAAGCTGTGCCGTCAATTACTCGATTTGATTGAGCAGCCAATTCAAATAGCGGAAGGGCAAGAATGTCAGATATCAGCAAGTATCGGTACTGTGATCGTGAAATCATCCACCCAAACTCTTGAAGACGTATTGAGTAAAGCAGACGAATTAATGTATGACGTAAAACGTCAAGGCCGTGCGAGTTATTTGATTACCGAGTGAACGCAATTTAACTAAAAATCGAGCTTGATGCTCAGATATAAGCGCAATGGGGTGTTAATGCGATTATTAAGCGTTACAGAATGCTGAATTTAGTCTTAAGTATATGAAGTTCGGTTATTAATACTGGATTTTTCAATGGTGTTATTTTGTACACCACTACTGTTTTTTATGTTTTTCGTCGCTTTTATTCGAACGATTAACTTATCAATACATAATGTTGAGGTAATAAACGCCCTCTAGTTTGCATTAGTTATATTAATAAAAGCTAATTTTTTAAAAATTATAATATTTTCAATATACTTGGTGAAAAATTCCTGAGTAATACGAAAACACTAGTATTGCGCAGTTACATGATCTCAAAAGCGCGGATCACGCGTTTTACTCCGTTAATATTCCGCGCCACGTCTACCGCTTTTGTTGCTTCTTGATTTGTGACTCTTCCCATTAGGAATACTTCTTTATTTTCAACGATCACATTGATTTGCATGGCGGGTATTGCTTCATTCGCAATAAAACGTGTTTGTATTTTCGAGGCGATCCACAAGTCACTTGCTCCAGAACTTACTGGTGAGCCTAGGCGTATTTGATTGTGAACTTTGGTGATGTATTCAACCGAGCGTACAACGGTTTCGGCTTGCTCGATTAAGGCCTGCGTTGGTGCTTGCCCAGTGAGTAATGCAACGCCGTTGTATACTTCAACATTAATGCTCGCTTCGTCTTTTAATTGAGCTTGTTTGCCTAAGCGAAAACTCACCGTGTTTTCGGCGTTTTCATCGTCAATTTGGGTGCCTACTGTTCTACGGTCATTGGCAACCGACGCCGCTGTAGCGCCAACGGCGCCTACAGCGAGTACAGTACATCCCTGTAATTGTGTTAAGCCCACGAGGGCGATAGCACAACCAAAATAAGCCTTGATGGATTTCACGTTATTCCTCATCGCCTTCGTGTGCAGGGAATAAGCTATCGTCAATACTTTCACATAGATTGTGGATGACGAGCAGGTGAACTTCTTGAATTCTAGCCGTACGGTTCGACGGTACGCGAATTTCTACATCGTGCTCACTGAGTAACCCCGCCATTTCACCGCCGTCTTTACCGGTTAAAGCCACAATGGTCATGTCGCGAGACAGTGCTGCTTCCATGGCGTTGATCACATTGCGAGAGTTACCGCTGGTTGAAATAGCCAGAAGAATGTCACCCGGTTGTCCTAGTGCTCTGACTTGCTTAGAGAACACTTCGTCGTAGCTGTAGTCATTGGCAATAGACGTGAGGGTTGATGTATCTGTTGAAAGGGCAATTGCTGGCAAGCTTGGACGATCGCGTTCATAGCGGTTCAACATTTCTGACGAGAAATGCTGGGCATCACCGGCAGAACCACCATTACCACAGCTTAGAATTTTATTGCCACGAATGAGGGCTTCAACCATCATCATGGCCGCTTTTTCAATGGCGGGAGGCAATACCTCGGCCGCAGCGATTTTGGTTTGAATGCTTTCGGTGAAGTTTTCTTTAATTTTTTCAATCATAACAGCGATGTCTTATTGTTAGAGGCTAAGCAGTAACATTCTGCAGCCACTCCAGGTTGTTGCCATCAATCGCGACGATATCGACTCGTTGTGGCGTCATTGCAGGGTTTAGACCATTATCTAATAAAAATTGTTCAAACGCAGCTTTGATCCGCTGAAGTTTTCGCGGTGTGACCATTTCTACAGCATAACCAAAATCGGCTTGTTCTCTATATTTTACTTCAATACACACCCAATAGTCGCCATCTCTCATGACTAAATCGAGTTCACCGCGTTTTGTGCGGAAGTTTTGTGCAATAGCGATAAGACCTTGCGACACCAGAAATCGTTCAGCACGGCGTTCGGCAGCGTCGCCTATCAGCTGCCGTAACCCCATTATTCGCTCGCTTGTTTGACGGTTTCGTTGTCGATAATGGCACGAGGTAAGGTGCGAATAATTTCACCGTTCTCGTTAATGGATAGCTTGCCAGTTAAGCCACTAATTTTAAGTTGTGGCAGTGTGCTGAGGTTAGCTACATGGGGAAGCAGGTTGTAAGCATCAACACCAAACGCAAAAAATCGCTGCATTTGTGTGGAGCGGTTTGGCCATAAGGTACGACTTTCTGATGCAAGGTTTTGCCATTCGGTATTTGGTGCTGTCGAATCGGTATAAGCACTCACTAACCAAGGAATGTCAATAAAACGGAGGTTTTGTAGATCTCGCCATTGGTTACGAGAACTGTTGTACTCGACAGAACGCGAAGTGGCATAAACAGGGGTTGGCTCACGGCCAACCGGGCTTAAACTGGCTTCAATCATTGGGTTGAGCAATTCGGTTTGCTCTGGATTAGCAAATACCACAATGGCATCAATATCGCGGCGGTTTCTTGGTTGTTCATACACTCGTTCGTTAGACAGAGACTCTATTTCGTCTATTCGGTCGTTGCTTTGGGCAACGTCAAGTGCAGCGGTTATGCCATCTTTTAACGACTTAGTGTCGCTAAAATCTACATGAGTTAATTTAAGCGAAACCCCATTATTGCTGTATTGAGTGAGTATGTGCCATTCGGCATCAAAGGCCTCTTTCATACGTTGGGTAACGCTGCTTTGCGCAGAAACAATAACAGGAGCGCGATAACCTTGGCGATAAATGTGCTCAGCCAATTGAACTGCTTCATCTTCTGGAGCCAATGCGAAAAAAGCCTCTCGCGTTTGCGACGCGGGTAATGTGTCGTTTAATGGAGCAATTGGCGACTCGTCTAGTCGATTCAACGCGAGCAGTTTGGTTGTAACTGGCAATTTACCCGAAATAGCTTGTACGGTTTCTTTCAATAGTGGTCCAATTACCCAGTCGGCGTTTTCTGCCGCCTGAAGTAACACCTCTACGGGTTGGTCTACCGTATCAACAAATGAAATGGTGGGCGCTGACGCACTACCTTGTTCGGCAATACTGCGATAATAGGCTGACAAAATGCCGTCTTTTACTACCATACCTGTTGCGCCCAAGCGGCCACTCAGTGGCAACATAACCACTAAGTTGTCTGCGTTATTAACCGGTAGCTGAAGGGCGTTAGTGACAGAAGTTGGCCAATAATTAGTGAGCGGATGCCCGCGATAAACCGCACGGTACTGTGTAATGGCTTGAGCCAACTGTTGGCTGTTTAAGCCGTTTTCTTTAATTAGGTCGTTTAGCACCAAATAGGCTTGTAGCTTGGTAAACTTACGCCCTTGAGTGGCACTGAGTTGCTCATTTTCTAGATAGGCGCGTGTAATCCACTGCCACGCTTGGGTAACGGTTTCTTCACTATCTTCATTATAGGTGAGTAGTGCATTAGCTGCAGCCAGCCATTGACCGAGTTTGGCGTATTGTTTCGCTGCAATCAGAGCTTGCTCGCGAGTGATGCTTTCGTCACTTGATGGCATTGTTACCAGCGACAATAGCTTTTCTGGCGATGCAGAATCTTGGTAAACCTGAGCTTGTAGCAACTGGTACCAAGCCAAATTATTTTGCGAAATTGAATCTTTTAGCGACAGTAGAATTTGTTGCGCTTTCAGTGGTGCTTGCTGCGTAATGTACATGTGGGCAGCTTGTAACAATAAGGTGTTGCGCTGCTGTAGGTCTTGGTTTTTAGCCCAGTGTTGTTGCGCCCGAGTAAGTAGTATTTCGGGGGTAAGGTCTGGTTCATCACTTTTTACCGGTTGCACCGGATTCGATTTGACTGGCGCAGTGGTCGTTGTTTTTGGGGTTGATCCACAACCAGATAAAACCAGCGGTAGGGCAAAGCCCGACGCCACTAACAATTTGCGCATATTCAATCTCATAAGCCGTATCGGTCCTTTTATTACCACACCAGTGTATCGAAACTGCATTGAAAATCTATGTTTAGTGAAAAATTCTGACCTTTAGCATGGTATCATTATCGCATTCAAATTGATGAGCTTTTGTAAATGTCTGACACGGCCACGCTGTTTATTGTTCCCACGCCAATTGGCAATTTAGACGACATGTCACCACGTGCGATTAAAACGCTGCAATCGGTTGATTGGATCGCGGCTGAAGATACCCGCCACAGTCAAAAGTTATTGAATCATTTTTCTATTCAAGCCAAGACATTGTCGCTGCATGATCACAATGAAGACAAACGCACAGCCATGCTATGCGCTCGTTTAACCGGTGGCGAGTCAGTGGCGTTGATTAGCGATGCGGGCACGCCTTTGATCAGTGACCCAGGGTTTGTATTGGTTCGCGCGTGTCGTGAAGCCAATATTCCTGTTGTGGCTTTACCCGGCCCGTGCGCGGCTATTACTGCGCTAAGTGCGTCGGGGTTACCTACCGACAGGTTCATCTTTGAGGGCTTTTTGCCCGCTAAGCATACCGCACGACAAACGGCACTCGCTGTGTTACTCGATCGCACGTGTACCAGTGTGTTTTACGAAGCACCGCGCCGTATTCACGATACCATTACCGATATTCAAACGGTACTTGGCGAAACGCGTCAGTTGGTGATTGCCAAAGAGTTATCAAAAACCTTTGAAACCTACGTGCATGGCACAACACAAGACGTGCTTGCGTACCTCGATGCTGATCTTGCTCACCAGAAAGGTGAGTTTGTAGTGATGGTAGCGGGGATCACGCCAGCGGCTGATGATTTGCCAGCAGATGCGATGGGGCTACTAAAAACACTGATGGATGTATTGCCGCTTAAAAAAGCAGCTGCTATCGTGGCAGAGCATTATGCCTTGAAGAAGAACGCCTTGTATCAAGCGGGACTTTCCATTCAAAAGTAGTGTGCAGTCACGACTCGGTGGCTGTGCGGGTTTAATTACCCGTTGTGTTGTGTTCATGCAGGCAAGGAGAGATCATGAGTACCACTTTTCACACGTTATCAATCAATATTGCTCACGGTAGCTGGTCAGTTGATATCATAGACGAACATCTCGATGATGGCGTTTATGAACTCGTTGCGCCAGTGAGAACGGTTGAAGTGTCGTTAGATTTGAAATCGCGAATTTATGGTTTTAGCTACAGTGTAGTGGCGAAACCGGAAACAGAGTTTGTGATTACGCTTGATGACACTGAATTGGTTTGCAGCAAAGTCGACCACAGCGGCTATTGCCGTGGTCGAGGGATTGTGTAATCAGCGGTAGAAAATTAAAGGGCGGCTTAAGACAGTCGCCCTTTAAAATCTTCGTAGCTGAATTGACGCACTAAATCGAAGTCGCCATTCGCACGTAAAATACCGATTCCCGGATGTTCTACGCCATTGAAGAAGGTGGTTTTTACCATGGTGTAATGGATCATATCTTCAAATTGAACGCGATCGCCAATAGCAAGTGGCTTGTCAAAGCTGTAGGTATCAATCACATCACCGGCTAAGCAAGAGTTACCGCCTAAACGATAATCGTAGGCTTTTTCTCCCGGCATAGCTGCATCTCGAATAGCCGGGCGATAGGGCATTTCCAATACATCGGGCATGTGTGCAGTGGCAGAAATATCTAAAATAGCGATTTTGCCTTCGTTTTCTACAATATCTACCACTTCGGCGATCAATGGGCCAGTTTGCCACGCCACAGCCGAACCCGGCTCCATGATCACATCTAAATGTGGGTACTTGGCTTTAAAGGTTGTCAGAGTGTTGATGAGATGCTCAACATCGTATCCTTCGCGAGTCATCAAATGCCCACCACCTAGGTTCAACCATTTCAGCTGAGGTAACCACTTGGCAAATCTTGCTTCAATCGCGTTCAACGTGCGCTCGGTGGCAAAAGAATCACATTCGCACAGGTTGTGGCAATGAAAGCCTTCAATACCCGACAGGTCCACGCCTTCTAATTCACTGGCACGAATGCCTAAGCGAGACCCTGGCGCTGCAGGGTCGTACAGTGGCGTGTCAGCTTCTTGGTGTTCAGGATTAATACGCAAGCCCTGAGAAATACCAGCAAGTGCGTCTTGATAGCGTTGCCATTGACCTAAACTGTTAAACGAGATGTGATTGACCAAGTTTTTCAACTCATCAATATCTGCCGGCTTGTAAGCGGGTGAATAAGCATGCACTTCTTTACCCATTTCGCTGGCGAGCTTTGCTTCCCATACCGAACTCGCCGTTGCACCGTGCAGGTACTGCTTAACGATATCGAAACTCGACCACATCGAAAACCCTTTCAGCGCTAAAATGATGCGCACGCCAGATGCGTCTTGCACGCGCTTCATTAGCTCAAGGTTTTTAATCAGTTTACTTTCTTCCAGCACGTAACAAGGCGATGGAATATCTTGTCTCTGAGTGAGATCTGACAACGCTATATCTCCGATTTTAGCTGATCGTTACTGTCTTATTTTGCGAAAGGACTTTCGTCACATTCGATCACATGCCAAGGCAGGCCGTGCTCGTTCAACAATGCCATGAATGGGTCTGGATCGAATTGTTCCATATTCCATACACCTGGTTGCTTCCATGTGCCGTCTAGCATCAACTTGGCACCGATCATCGCAGGTACACCTGTTGTGTAAGATACCGCTTGCGCGCCAACTTCTTCGTTACATACCGCGTGGTCACAGTTGTTGTAGATAAAGATGGTTTTTTCTTTGCCATCTTTCATACCTGTGATGTACGTGCCGATGCACGTTTGGCCAGTGTAACCTTCTGCTAATGAACCTGGGTTTGGCAATACCGCTTTCAGGAACTCAAGAGGCACAATTTTCTGACCTTGGAATTCAACAGGGTCGATACTGGTCATACCGATACCTTCTAACACGCGAAGGTGAGTGAGGTAGGCATCACCAAAGGTCATCCAGAAACGCGCACGCTTCAATGTTGGGAAGTGCTTAACCAGTGATTCCAACTCTTCGTGGAACATCAAGTAAGAAGCTCGCACACCAATGTTTTGGTAGTCTAAATCTTCGCGAACGCTCAGTGGATCGGTTTCTTTCCACTCACCGTTTTCCCAGAAACGACCGCGTTGAGTAATTTCGCGAATGTTGATCTCTGGGTTGAAGTTTGTTGCGAATGCTTGACCGTGGTCACCACCGTTACAGTCAACAATATCCAAATAGTGGATTTCGTCGAAGTAGTGTTTAGCTGCATAAGCTGTGTAAACGTTGGTTACACCTGGATCGAAGCCAGAACCAAGCAAAGCCATGATGCCAGCTTGCTTGAATTTATCTTGGTAAGCCCACTGCCACGAGTACTCGAATTTCGCTTCGTCTTTTGGCTCGTAGTTAGCGGTATCAAGGTAATCTGTACCTGTGGCTAAACACGCATCCATAATCGGTAAGTCTTGATATGGCAACGCTAGGTTAACCAATAGATCAGGCTTCACTTCGTTGATCAAAGCTTCAACTTCTTTTGCATTATCAGCGTCAACGGCAAATACGCCTTTTACGCGGTCTGCGCCGACTTCTTTTTGTAGTGCTTCACATTTAGAAACCGTGCGGCTTGCCAAGTAAATCTCGTCGAAAAACTCAGGCAAACGTGCGCATTTTTTTACTGTTACAGACGCGACACCGCCGGCGCCAATAATAAGAACTCGAGACATAATAAATGATCCCTAATAGCGTTAGAATTTTGCGCTGCATGCTAACAGAGAAATGCAAATAGGCAAGCACTGTCAGCGCGAATTATTGCAATAATGATAGACGATTATGACAGCTTTACTGCTCAGTGATAGGTGGCGATAACACCACTTGTCCATCGAGGCGATAATAGGGGTAGACCAACATCTCTTCTTTTCGTTCAGGCCCCGTAATTGTCACGGCGATGGCATCCACTTTTTTACCACTCGATACCTCTACTTCGGCATGGTAGGCAAGCAAGCTGTATGCATATGAATCGGCTGTGTTATCGATGATACGCCATTGCAGGTGTTCTATCATCTGTTGATTGTTGTGGCTGTGTTGATGGGTTTCATCAGTAAATAAGCACCCAATTTGACCCGCTTCGAAAATAGCGGCGAAAGGGTATAGCCGATCACTGAATTTCAGTGAGATCTGGGCTAGAGCCAGTGCACGCTGAATCAAAGATTGGATAGGTTTAGGGTAGGTAAATGTTCGGTGTGGCACTTTTCCTCCTTTGTTGCTGTTTCAACGCGATTCACTTCGGCTTGGATCAATTTACTAGCAAAGGAGTAGGCGAAGGGAGATCCCCTTCGCCTAAAGACAATGTAGGAGCATTATTTAGATAAGTGATTGGCAAATTGTCCTACTGCATCGACAACTTCTCGTGCACCTTTTTGAATTTCTGTAATGACGTCGCCTGCTTCCCTTGCGAATGACAACCCGGTTTGAGCTTTTTCATCACCTTTGTTAACAAGGTCTACCGCATCTGCGGCTAATGTTTGGTTGTGTTTTACAACGTTTACAATTTCTTCTGTTGCTTCTGATGTGCGTGACGCTAACTGACGAACTTCATCGGCAACCACAGCAAAACCACGCCCTTGGTCACCCGCACGAGCCGCTTCTATGGCTGCATTCAGCGCCAGCAAGTTAGTTTGGTCTGCAATAGCGCTAATGCTGCTAATGATGGTCGCAATTTGTTGAGATTGTGAATCGAGTGCGTGGATACCTTCTTTAGCTTTGTCCATCTGTTCTGACAGAGAAGACATCTCTTCAAGAACCTTGTCAATGACCGCACTGCCTTTTCTGGCCACACCGTCTGTTTGGTTAGAAGTGTGATAAGCAATATCTGCGGCTTTAGCAACGGCTTGCTCACGTTCTACTTGCTCTGTGATCTCGGTGGCAAATTTAACCACCTTGTAAAGCCTGCCATGAGAATCGTGAATAGGGTTGTAGGTGGCTTCTAACCATAGCGTATTACCATACGCATCAAGCCGGTGGAAACGTCCAGCAACGAATTCCCCGCTAGCTAATTTTGCCCAAAACTGTTGATATTCATCTGAGTTTGCTTCGGCTTCGGTACAAAATATTCTGTGGTGCTTGCCTTGTATGTCTTTCAGGCCGTACTTCACAGCCCCTAAAAAGGCTTGGTTAGCAACAAGGATATGCCCTGTTAAGTCAAACTCAATGACTGCGGTTGACTTGTGTAACGCTTCAACCAAGTCTTCATGCTCTTTAGACAGCGCGATGGTGCGCGTGAGGTCGTTCAAGTTAACTGAAAAGTGATGTAGGTTGCCCTTCGCATCAATAATGGGCTGGAGAACACCTCGCAACCAAGCTTCTTCACCGTTTTTACGTGTAAACTCAATGGCGCCACTGTAGTGCTGTTTCGACTTTATCGCGTTCTCCAACTTTCTAAAGTAGTCGGTGTTTCTTGCGATCTCAGGAACGAAGTCTGTGAACAATCTGCCCGTGAGTTCAGCATCTCGGTAGCCGAGCTCTTCGGCGAACATTGCATTAGCTTTTTCGATGCGGCCTTCATGGTCAAGCTTAACAAATAACATCTCGTCTCTCAGGCTCTCTCGAACCTGTTTTAACATACTTAGCTCTTCTCGCAGCGCTTCATTTTCTTTAATTAAGTGGCGATTAAACATACAAAATTCCAGTCGTAGGTATTGTTAATGTCGCAATAAAAGGCGATGAGTTTGTAACATTGTTGTCTGAATACAAGTGTAGTTAATATGTAGGCAGACACTAACTCTTTGATAAAAAATATTAAGTTTATCGTTTAAGCTTAAAGCACCATCGAGTTGTTCACCATTAATAATTAGGCTATAGATGGTTAAAAATCAAACGAAATGGCCTGTGTGTGATTTTACTGTCTTGCACTTTGTAGTCCCCCGGTATGAATCGCGGTGACCTTGGCTCCTTGGTGGAAGTAGCGCTGGGATATGAGATCTTGTAGCGCGAAGAATAGCTTGCCCGAGTACACGGGTTCTACAGCAATATTCGTCTCTTCGATGAAACTGTGACAAAAATCGATAAGTGGCGGTGACGATTTGGCGTAACCGCCGTGGTGATAGTCGTGCAATATGCACCATTTGGGGTGATTGGAACCTCGATTGGGCAGCAAGTTTTCAACCAGTTCTTCGAGGTATCCTTGGCCTTTCAATACCGCGATGCCAATAATTGTTTGGTGAGGTTTTGCCGCTGCAATAATACCCGCTAAGGTACCACCTGAGGCAACAGGAGCAACAATATAGTCGCACGCCGACTTGAGCTCAGTCATCATCGCGGCCATGCCATATAATGCTTGTTCTTGGCTACCACCTTCGGGAATAACCACATAATGAGGATATTGCTTTCGTAAACCATCGAGAAAGTGTTGATCATGTCGCTTTTGATAATCGATTTTTGTGACATAAAGCGGATTGATATTCCATTCTAGTAGGTCTTTTAGCATAGGTGTTTCACGTTGGGTGTAGTTACCCCTGACAATGGGAATAAAAGGCACCTGAAGCTGATGACAGCAGTAACCGAGTGCGTGTAAATGGTTACTGTACCCACCACCAAAGCTAATAATTCCTCTCATTGGAGAGTGTTCATGTGTCAGTTGTTGCATTGGCAATGCGAGCTTTCGCCATTTATTACCACTGATAATTGGGTGAATAGCGTCATCTCTTTTTATCTTCAGCTGGATCTGCTCTATGCCTTGCCAACGAGGTGACAGGGCAATGTGTGGAGAGGGGAGCGCGAGCGACAGTACTTTTTCGAGAGCGGGAGAGACAAGCAAAGAGAAAACCTAGTACCAAATCAAATCTACCGCAACGCTAGCACATGAGAATCAGGGACTAAAGTGATCACCTTTAAATATTCGCGTGTATATAGATTAAATTGATCTCATCGACATTGTAATGAAAAAGCTAATAGTGATTGCCTTGCTTTCTTGGAGCCAATGGTGTCTGGCAAATATTCCAACTCAGGTTATCGAACAATATGTACCTAACGCCAAAATAGTAGGGAGTGGGCGCTTCTCTGTTTTATTTTGGGATATCTACGATGCGGCGCTTTATGCACAAGATGGTACATGGCAGGAAAACAAGCCTTATGCCCTCGCGCTTACCTATTTACGCGAATTCGATGCACAGGCCATTGCCGAGCGCTCTATTGAAGAAATGCGCAAACAAGGTATGAACGACGACGAGAAGCTGGCGCAGTGGCTGCAAAAAATGTCTGAGCTTTTTCCCGATGTAGAAGAGAACACGGTACTCACTGGGATCGCCGACGACAATGGCCATACTCAATTTTATCAAGGTGAGCAATTTCTCGGCTCGGTTGAGGACTCTGATTTTACCCGTTGTTTCTTTGGCATCTGGTTGAGTGAAAATACCTCAGAGCCCAAGTTCAGAAAGCAGCTTTTAAAAGGAGACGCATAATATGCGAGTGGTATTGGTAATAGTGGGCGTATTGATGCTCAGTGCTTGTTCTGTATCTATTGATGGCGAGGATTATCAGCAGACAACCCCTGTGTTTAATATTGAGCGCTTCTTCGACGGCAACGTAAAAGCATGGGGCATAGTTCAAAATCGCTCAGGTCAAGTTGTACAACGGTTTGTGGTGGATATTGAAGGTAACGTAAACGAGGGTGTGATCACGCTTGACGAAGCGTTTACCTATGGCGTAGGCGAAGGGCCTGCGACCCGCCAGTGGACGATTACTAAAAATGCCGACGGCACTTACACTGGGCAAGCAAATGATATTGCCACGCCGGCTACGGGTGTCAGTTATGACAATGCCTTTCACTTTCACTATGAGATGGATTTACCTATAGATGATACCGAGTATCGCGTGGGGTTTGACGATTGGTTTTGGGCTTTTGACACAAATACAATGATGAACCGCTCTTACATTCGAAAATTTGGGATCGTGATGGCCGAGGTGACAATTTTTATGCAAAAGCAATCTTAAAATTTTCCTAAGATTCAAAGTGTTTATCGTGAAGATAAAATTATTGTTCGTTATATAGACTGGAATTTCAGCTTAGTAAGTGCTAACCTAAATTTGTGCTTAATAAGAAAGTGGAGGAAATAGCATGTTAGAAGCATTCTCTAAATTCTTCGAGCGGAAGCATCCCTATAGCGTATGTTATTACGTAGGGCGAAAAAATACTCAACGTATTTTAGATTGTAAGATCAAAAAGAAATCTAAACTGGTTTCTCCCGATTCTCATTGATTTCGCTTGAAGTCTCAATGAATGAACGAGCAGCAAATACTGCTCGAACGTCTGGTTACTTACCTAGCTAATTTGAATCAGCTGCGCTTTCGCGCACGTTCTTAAATCGTTTAGCCGGATTATACGGCGTAAAGTGCCAGGCCTTACCCTCAGCGATGTGTTTTTGAACACCGCGCCAATATTCGGGTGTCATTAAGTCACCATGAAGGGCCTTGAGTTGTTCTTTGAATACCTTTTTGCCGACAATAAAGTGTTCAAATTGCTGTGGAAACACATCGTTAGGGGCAACCGACAAAGTATCTAGCGCATAAGGGTCGTCCGATTGCGGTAGTGCTCTAAAGTTGCGCTCGTGCATCAAACATATCTCGTCATAGTCGTAGAAAATCACACGGCCGTGGCGGGTTATGCCAAAATTCTTGTGCAACATATCGCCCGGGAAAATATTCGCCATTGCAATCTGCTTAATGCAGAGACCGAGTTCATCTATTGCGTTGCGAATTTTTTCTGGGTCGGTTTCCTGCTGTAAAAACAAATTCAGCGGCGTCATCTTGCGCTCGATGTACAGGTGCTTGATGATCAGCTCGTCTTCGGTAAACTCTAAGCTCGACGCGCAGGTCTCTTTGAGTTCCTCTATTAATTCCTCCGACATTCTGTTTAGAGGAAATCGATAATTCACGTATTCATGAGTGTCAGCCATGCGGCCGACGCGGTCAGACATTTTGACGAGTTTATAGCAGTCTTTTACGTGCTGACGGGTAATCTTTTTACTTTCTGCAAATTCGTCTTTAATGATTTTAAACACCACACCGTATGAGGGTAGGTGAAATACCATCATCACTAAGCCGCGAATCCCTGGTGCCGCCTCGAACTTATCTTCGCTGTTTTCTAAATGCTCAACGTAGTTGCGATAGAACACAGTTTTACCGTGTTTGTAAAAACCTAACGCCATATAAAGTTCGAAGTGCTTTTTATTGGGGAGCAATTCTTGAAGGAACGCCACCACTTCAGCCGGGTACAATGTGTCGGCCATAAAATAGGAGCGAGCGAAACCGAATACCACGCTCAAGTCTTCCCGTTCTGTGAGTAGGGTGTCGACGTATAACTCGCGTTTTTCTGTCGTTCTCAATGCCATAACGAACGGCAAGGTGTCGTCGGGCATACAAATGCGCCCAATCAGATAGGCTGCCTTCCCGCGATAGAAAATAGGTTTGAGTAATTCTACCGCCGTTACACTGAACAGTTGGGCGCGATTAAGCCGTTTACGCAAGGTATCGTCGAGTTGTTGCATGTCTCGCTCGCGATCTTCAAACGGTATGTTGAAGCGGTAATTGGCGAATATCGACTCGTACATTTCACGCACCGTACTGGTGGTGTCATAGCTATTGATGACTTTTGCTCGGTCTTGTCCAGGTAAAAAACAACGACTCGGCAATATAAACATAATGCTATTGTCGATTTTGTTGTGGCGGAAAATCCGCCCAATCACCGAGTTGTAAAAAGTTTCTGCAAGCTCAAATTGGGGGTGTCCAGAGAGCTGCAAAGTAAATGCGGTTTTTAAGCCCTGCCAAAACGCGATGTCTTTTTGGTGCACTTCAATTTGATGGTAAATATCGGCGACGACTTCATTTAAGCTTTGCTCATAGGTGGCTATGCGGTCTTTGGTTGCTTGTTGTGTAGCGGGCCATTGGCCTTTTTCAAATCGTTCCTGAGCACCGCGAGTAATACGGCTGTACCATCTAAAGTTTTTGTCAAAGCCTTGAAGTATTTGATAGGCGACTTTACGAGTGAGTTGCTGGTCAGTCATCTTAGTGATATTCAAGTAGGGATAGATTGAACATATCACAGAAGCCAAGAATAGATAGTGCTTGATAATAATAGTGATGGTTTCTGTGATTTATATCAGTTTTTTGCTCTGAGCTTCTTTTGTCCTCCCACGCTTTTGACGTTTTTTCTCTTTGCGCCGCTTTTCCGCTTTCTTCACATGCTTACTTATCCAGTTTGTCATTTTGTACATGAGTGCGGGAGGGAAGTCATGGCCCATACCGTCTACCACCTTGAGTTTTGAACGCTTTATTGCGCGAGCGGTTTCTTTGCCACCTGATACGGGGATCACGGGGTCATCATTACCATGAATCACTAATGTGGGGGCTTTTATTTTCTTCATCATATGGCGGCGGTCGCCACTGGCAGTGATCGCCACTAATTGGCGTTTAAACCCTGCGGGGTTGTAGGCTCTGTCGATAGAACGTGTGGCTTGTTCGTGCAAGGTGCGTTCATCAGAGGGGTAGGCTGGGCTGCCAATTAAACGGTTTAGCTTGATGTGATAGCGGATTGCCGCCTCCCGATTACTGGGCTTAGGGCGTTTAGCAAGCTGTAATAACAACTTAAAGTTGGGTTTGCGTTCGGTAACGCTAGAAACGTTGGACATAATTGAGGTAAGACTCACCACCTTCTTTTTATATTTAGCAGCGAGAATCTGGCCAATCATGCCTCCCATAGACGCCCCCACGATGTGCACCTTTTTTAGTGCGAGGGAGTCTATTAGTGCCATTACATCTTCAGCCATATCTTCAAGTTTATAGGGGACCGAGTGGGTAATAGGCAAACGACGACTTAACCAGGTTTTCAGTAAACTTGGGTTGCCCAATTCATCGAGTTGGGTCGACAGGCCGGTATCGCGATTGTCAAACCGAATAACGCGATAGCCTTTGCTCACCAAGCCCTGATAAAGCTCATCGGGCCAAATAGTCATTTGTGCACCCAGTCCCATAATGAGGACAATGGCGGGCGCCGACTTTTTCCCTTCGTCTTGGTAATGCAGAGTAATGCCATCAGGCGTTGTAATTGTGTTGGAATAGACCGCCAAAGTAGAACCGAAAATCTCATGTGTTGAATTAACTATTAATGCAAAGGAATGAAAACGTGATGAAGTTTTGATGACGCTTTTGTTGCATGGGTAAGAAATACGAAGGAATGGGGTCAGTAAACTGCAAATGCTTTTGATTAATGGGTCAAAAACCGTTATCTTTGCCAGTCTTCGCGGTGTATCAAACGACAATAATAAGACTGCGAAACCTAACAATAATAAAAATGTAATCAAAATTTCGCCAATTCTGTATTGACATATAGACGTCTATACGGCAAATTGGACGACATGAATATGATTATTGGCACCACCGGCATGATTATTACCACCTCGTTGAGGGCGGTCGCTGGCTAGTGCGCGTAAGCAAACAAATACCAGAAACCCGCCCTGAAAAGAGCGGGTTTTTTTTTGCATAGTTTTTAGCCTCTGTTTTTTCGATAGCGAGGCCTATCAACAAGAAGTGAAGCGAAGGAGCATTCCATGAAAGTCTTAAAGTTTGGTGGTTCATCTCTGGCCGATGCAACACGTTACTTGCGTGTGACCGAGATTAGTTTGACGACCCACCAAACCGGCGGTGCGGCTGTTGTGTTATCTGCTCCCAAAGGCGTGACTAACGCGCTTTCATCATTGTGTGAGCAAGCTGCTGCTGGTGAAGACTACGAGCCGTTACTAAACAAGCTCGACACCTTATTACGCGGTATTGCCGCTGAATTAACAGATAACCTAGAAGGTTTTGACGCTAGCGCGGTGAATGACTTTATCGAAACCCATTTGGCGGGTTTGGATAAGCAATTAAAAGGGATTAAATTGCTAGGCGTGTCGCCAGACCCTGTGACCGCAGCCATTATGAGCCTAGGTGAATACGTGAGTGTGACCCTATTCAGCGCTATCTTGTCCTCTAAAGGCGTGGCTAACCGCATTATCGACCCAGTTGATTATATTCTCGCTGAGGGTGAATACCTCGATAGCATCGCGGACGTTGGCTTGAGCAAAGCGCGTTTTGACGATGTGGTCACTGACGGTAGCCAACTACTCATTATGCCTGGGTTTGTAGCAGCAAATGAAAAAGGCGAAAAAGTCACGTTGGGCCGTAATGGTTCAGATTATTCCGCCGCTATCCTTGCCGCGTGTATCGATGCCGATTGTTGTGAGATTTGGACCGACGTAGACGGTGTATATAACGCCGACCCAAATCAGGTTGAAGGCGCAGTATTATTAGACAAACTCACTTATCAAGAAGCCATGGAGTTGTCTTATTTTGGTGCTAAGGTGCTACACCCGAAAACCATTGGTCCTATCGCCCAGCATCACATTCCTTGTTTGATCCGCAACACACTGAACCCTGCTGCGCCGGGTACGCTTATCAGTAATGAAGCGAGTGAAGTTTGGACCAATGTGAAAGGCATTTCACAGCTCGACGACGTGGTGATGTTTAACGTTGCCGGCCCTGGTATGAAGGGCATGGTGGGCATGGCCAGTCGCGTATTTGAAGTCATGTCTAACGCGAGCATTTCAATCAGCTTGATCACGCAATCAAGCTCTGAGTACAGCATTAGCTTTTGCATTCACAGCAAAGACGCTTCCCGTGCGCAAACATTATTAGAAGACGCATTCGCACTAGAGCTTCAAAACCAATTGCTCGATCCGATAGAAGTACGCACAGACCTAGCCATTGTAACCTTGGTAGGTGATGGTATGCGCCACACCAAAGGGTTGGCTGCGCGTTTCTTTAACGCGTTGGCGCAGGCTCGTGTGAATAATGTGGCGATTGCTCAGGGCTCTTCAGAGCGTTCTATTTCGACCGTTATCGAAAGCAAGCGTGCCAAGAAAGCGGTAAAAGTGATTCACCAGAACTTCTTTTCTGACCGTCATACCATCGACGTATTTTTGATTGGTTGTGGTGTGGTAGGCGCTGAGTTACTGAGCCAGATTGCTAAGCAGCAACCCACATTGCTTGCTCGCAACGTTCAACTTCGTGTTTATGGTATTGCCAATAGCCGCAAGCTTTTGCTCGACAGTGCAGGTATTAATGTTGAAGTAGAAAGCGACTGGAAAGCGAAATTAAACGAAGCCGGTGAAGCGTTTTCTATCGAGCGTGTGCATGCCTTTGTGAATGACAATGCGTTGGTTAATCCGGTGATCGTGGATTGTACCAGTAACGCAGCCATTGCTAGCCAATACGTCGATATGATGGAGCAGGGCTTCCACGTGGTAACGCCAAATAAAAAGGCGAATACCGATTCGATGAAGTACTACAAAAAGCTGCGCAATACAGCATTGCAGACCAATCGCCAGTATTTGTACGAAACCACAGTAGGCGCAGGTTTGCCGGTTATTGATAACCTGCAAAAGCTGTTTATCGCCGGTGACGTACTGCATCGTTTCGAGGGTATTTTGTCAGGCAGTTTATCTTATGTGTTCGGCAAATTAGATGAAGGCATGACGCTCTCTGAAGCTACATCAGTAGCTAAATCGAATGGCTTTACAGAACCTGACCCTCGCGATGATTTAAGCGGTATGGACGTGGCACGTAAGCTTCTTATCATGGCCCGCGAAGCCGACTTAAACCTTGAGCTGTCAGATATCGAAATTGAATCGGTATTGCCAACAGGCTTTGCAGAAGATTGTGATGTAGACACCTTTATGCAGCAACTTCCAGAGCTGGATGCTGCTGTAGCTGAGCGTGTAGAAACAGCAAAATCAGAAGGTAAAGTACTGCGCTATATCGGCTCGATTGAAGGTGATAAGTGTAAAGTTACGATTAAAGCTGTGCCCTTGTCTCACCCGTTAGCGGCGGTGAAAGACGGTGAAAATGCGCTCGCGATCCACAGTGATTACTACAACCCGATCCCGTATGTTATTCGTGGTTATGGTGCTGGAGCTACCGTGACTGCTGCGGGCGTATTTGCCGATATTTTACGTACCATGCCGTGGAAGCAAACCGCGCTTTAAGTTGTAAGGAATAAAGATGAAAGTAACTCGCGCTTATGCCCCTGCTTCTATAGGTAATGTGAGCTTAGGTTTTGATGTATTAGGTGCCGCTTTACAGCCACTCGACGGCAGTGTACTTGGCGATGAAGTGATTGTGGCCGATGCTGACGCCTTTAAATTGGATGTGACTGGCCCGTTTGCGCACAAATTGCCGGGCGATGCCGACAGCAATATCGTGACGCGCTGCTATCATTACTTTTGCGAAAAAATGCAAACAAGTGGCAAGTCGGTGAACCCAGTTCAACTGACATTGCATAAAAATTTGCCTATCGGCAGTGGTTTGGGCTCTAGTGCGAGTTCGATTGTTGCCGCGTTTTATGGCTTGAATGCGCACTTTGATAAGCCTTTCGACGAGAACACCTTGTTGTTAATGATGGGCGAATTAGAAGGGCAAATCAGTGGTTCGATTCACTATGATAATGTGGCGCCTTGTTACTTAGGCGGCATGACGCTAATGACGGGCAACGATGATGCTGTTACGGCATCTTTACCGGTAGTGAAAACCTGGTATTGGGTAGTGTGTTATTCCGGCATTAGCGTGTCGACGGCGGCCGCACGGGATATTTTACCCAAGCAAGTGGAAATGAGTACGGCGTTGGCATTTGGTCGTCAGTTAGGTGTGTTTGTGCACGCCTTGTATCAAGATGACCATGCGCTCGCTGCAAGTGTGATGCAAGACGTAATTGCAGAACCCTATCGCAAATCCTTGCTGCCAGGCTTTGATGAAGCACGAGCGTTTAGCACCGAAAATGGCGCTATGGCATTCGGTATTTCTGGGTCTGGCCCAACGGTATTTGCCGTGTGCGACGATTACAAACAAGCGAATGTGATTGCTGACTGGTTGAATAGCAATTATGTTCAGAATGAAGATGGCTTTAGTCATGTCTGCCGTATCCCTGCCCAAGGGGCGAGCAGTCAGCAAGAAAATCAGTAAGGTATAGATTGTGGAATTGGTAAATCTAAAAGTCGCGGAAGAAAAAGTATCTTTCGCGCAAGCAGTTAAGCAAGGTTTAGGTCAACAACAGGGGTTATTCTTCCCGACCAGTATTCCCAAGCTGGATAATATTGATGCCTTGCTGGATACGCCTTTTGTACCACGCAGTATTGCGGTACTAAAAGCGCTTATTGGCGACGAGCTAGGCGACGGTGTTATTGAAGAGATTGTTGAAACTGCTTTTAACTTCCCTGCGGAAGTAGCCAAAGTCAAAGACGACGTGTACTCATTAGAGCTATTTCATGGCCCTACACTGGCATTTAAAGACTTTGGTGGTCGCTTTATGGCTCAGTGCTTGTCACGTATTAGTGACGGTGCGCCAATCACTATTCTTACCGCTACGTCAGGTGATACTGGCGCAGCAGTTGCCCATGCCTTCCACGGTATTGATAACATCAACGTAGTGATCTTGTTCCCGAAAGGCAAAATTAGCCAACTGCAGGAAAAGCTATTTACGACTTTGGGTGGCAATATTCATACGGTTGCGGTCGAGAGTGACTTTGATGCTTGTCAGGCGCTCGTAAAAACGGCGTTTGATGATCCAGACGTACGTGAAGGCTTGCACCTAAACTCAGCGAACTCTATCAATATTAGCCGTTTGCTTGCGCAGGTGTGCTACTACTTCGAAGCGATGGCGCAATTGCCGAAAGACAAGCGCGACCAATTGGTGGTGTCTGTACCTAGCGGTAACTTTGGTAATTTAACCGCGGGCATGATTGCCAAGTCTTTGGGATTGCCAATTAAGCGCTTTATTGCTGCCACTAACCTAAACGACACGGTACCGCGTTATCTGAAAACCGGTGAGTGGGCGCCTAAGCCGACTGTGGCTACGCTATCTAACGCGATGGATGTGAGCCAGCCGAATAACTGGCCTCGTATCGAAGCACTCATTGAGCAAGGTTATATCGACAAAGCGTGCTTGCGCGGTGAAACTGTTGATGAAGAAACCACGCAAATGGCGATGCGCCAACTTCAGCAACTCGGTTACACCAGTGAGCCTCACGCGGCGATTGCCTATCGCGCAGTCAGCCATGACCTTAACGAAGGTGAAGTGGGTATGTTCCTTGGAACGGCTCACCCTGCTAAGTTCCGTGAAACCGTTGAGAATGTATTAGGCCAGCCTTTAAGCTTGCCTAAACCACTTGCTGATTGTGCGGGTGAAGACAGCCTAGCGGTTGACCTACCTGCGGATTATGAGGCGTTAAAAGCGCACATGTTCTCAATTCTAAAAGGTGAGTAATGGCCACGTGGCACGACTCGCTATCTGAGCAAAAACAGGCGGAGTACTTTCTTCGCCTGATGTCCAAAGTTCAAGCTGAGCGCGATGCTGGTAAAACTATCTACCCGCCAGCTGATCAAGTATTCAACGCGTTAACCTATACCGAATTGAGCGACGTTAAGGTCGTGATATTAGGCCAAGATCCATATCATGGTCCAGGGCAAGCCCACGGCTTAAGTTTTTCTGTGCCTGAAGGCGTAAAAAAGCCACCTTCTCTAGTGAATATCTACAAGGCACTGGCGAGGGAATTCAACGATTTTACCATTCCTGAACACGGCAATTTACAAACCTGGGCCGAGCAGGGTGTGTTGTTACTCAATACGGTATTAACCGTGGAACAGGGTAAAGCCCACAGCCATGCGAAGTGGGGCTGGGAAACTTTCACTGATGCAGTGATAGATGCTGTTAACACCCATAACCAAGGTGTGGTGTTTTTATTGTGGGGCAGCCACGCGCAAAAGAAAGGCGCAAGGATAGATGCTAGCAAACACCATGTGCTAACTGCACCACATCCGTCTCCGCTATCAGCACATCGCGGATTCTTTGACTGTGGTCACTTTAGTCAGACAAACACACTACTTAGCCAGCAAGGGAAATCTCCCATTAGGTGGCAAGTATAAGCGTCGCTGAATCATTTCAACGAGCCCAGTGCATAAACAAATTCGGCCACCCCATGGGGTGGCCGAAACGTGTTTATCTTTCTAAGTCTTCTAGCTCAACATCGTAGAACGAATCGAATTCTGCGAGCTCTTTTTCAAGCCGGAATTTATCCTGAATAGCCTCAATCTCTCTCCACTTGCGCTTCTTACTTTTTGTTTTTGGACGTTCTTGTATGTCTAGCACTGCAAATAGATCTGAATTATCCACAGAGATCTCCTTGTTTCTACCGCTAACTGCAATAACCAGAGTACGAAAAGTACTCTAACTGATGTTTATCACACCGACATCGAAAATAAAATAGTTAGTTTTACTTTTTATTAACAAATTGTGACAGTGCGATGACAATCGCGGTGAACGTGGAGAGTATGAAGGCGCAGCACGATTGGGCTGCGCCAGTGGTAAGCTAATTAATTTGCACAAAAATTGTGCTAAATAATTTTTGCTACTTATTTTGGTGCATTAGCTGCCCTAAAGCGGGCGATTAATTGTTCAGTTGAACTGTCGAACTGGTTGTCGCCGGATTCACCTTGAATGCCTGCTAGTACTTGATTTCCGAGTACTTTACCTAGTTCAACCCCCCATTGATCGAAGGAATTAACCTGCCAGATCACACCCTGCACGAACACTTTATGTTCATACATTGCAACCAACGCGCCAAGTGTGAATGGGTCAAGCTTATCAAACATGATCGTATTGCTAGGCTTGTTACCAGGCATTGTTTTGTGCTGTGCTAGCTGGCTTTGTGCGTCTTTGTCTAGGCCTTTACCATCAAGGTCAGCGAAGCATTCTTCGAAGGTTTTACCCTGCATTAATGCCTGTGTTTGACCAAAGCAGTTCGACGCTAACATCGCATGATGCGTATCGTCTTGGTTTGGTACATTTAGGGGCAAAATAAAATCAGCAGGGATCAAAGTGGTGCCTTGGTGAATCAGCTGGTGGAAACTGTGCTGACCATTGGTGCCTTCACTTCCCCAAATGATAGGGCCGGTTTCGTAACTCACTACTTCACCGTTTTGTGTTACTTGCTTACCGTTACTCTCCATGTCTAACTGCTGAACATAAGCAGGTAAACCACGAAGGTAGTGGTAATAAGGCAGCATAACGTGAGACTGAGCACCGAAGAAGTTGCGATACCACACGCCTAATAGGGCGAGAAGTACAGGCATGTTTTCTTCAAGTGGGGCACTTTGGAAGTGCTCATCCATGGCGTATGCGCCGTCTAACAACCCTTTGTAGTTGTCAAAGCCCAAAGCCAATGAAATTGGCAAGCCAATAGCTGACCACAGTGAGTAACGGCCGCCGACCCAATCCCACATCGGGAAGATGTTTTCTTCGGCAATACCGAAATCTGTTGCTGCTTTCACGTTTGAAGATACGGCAACAAAGTGTTTCGCGATGTCTTCTTGCGTGCCACCTTGTTTCAAGAACCAGTCTTTCGCAGACAAGGTGTTTTGCAGTGTCTCTTGTGTCGAGAACGACTTCGATGACATGACAACCAAGGTTTCAGTGTGGTCAAGTTCAGACAATACGTCGTGAATGTGGCAACCATCTACGTTTGCTACAAAGTGCACTTTCACCGCGTCTGAGCGATAGGGCTTAAGCGCCTCAGTCATGATTTTAGGGCCCAAGAAAGAGCCGCCAATACCAATGCTGACTATGTGCTTAATCACTTTGCCTGTGTAACCCTTGTGCTCACCTGAGTGGATAGCATGGGTAAATGCTTTGATTTTTTCCTGTGTAGCCAATACTTCAGGCATTACATCTTCGCCGTCTACCATCACAGGTTTGCCAGAGAAGTTGCGCAAAGCAGTGTGCAATACTGCACGATTTTCAGTGTTGTTAATGCGTTCGCCCGCAAACATGGCGGCGCGATGCTTGTCTACACCACTTGCCGCAGCCAGTTTGGTGAGTGCAGAAAGTACTTCGTCTGTAACGCGGTTCTTAGAGTAATCTAAAAACAGGCCACAAGCTTGAAGCTGCATCTTGTCTGCACGTGACGGATCGGCAGCAAACCAATCGCGCATGTGTGCGTCTTTCACATTGTCAGCCAGTGCTGACAATGCTTGCCACTCTGGCTGGCTTGTCAAAGAAGTCATATGAGGTCCCTATGTTTAAATCAATCGAAATGTATTGTTAATATTGTATTATAATACGCCGAGTTTTTCTTTTAACATAGTCTCAAGTTTGTTCTGGTCAGCGGCAAAGTTGCGAATACCTTCAGATAATTTTTCTGTCGCCATTGCGTCTTCGTTCATTTCCCAGCGGAATTCTGTTTCACTTAACTTGGCACCAGGTTGTTCTGTTGCGCCTTTGTCCTCAAGTACAGGTGTTAGTTCGCCTGCTGTGTTTGCCAGTTCTTCTAATAGGTTAGGGCTAATAGTTAGGCGGTCACAGCCAGCAAGAGCAATGATCTCACCTGTGTTGCGGAAGCTTGCACCCATAACGATGGTTTTGTAACCATGTGCTTTGTAGAAGTTGTAGATGTTGGTAACAGATACTACACCTGGATCGTCTTCAGCAGTGTAATCGGTCTTGCCAGTGCTCTTTTTGTACCAGTCAAGAATACGACCAACGAATGGTGAAATAAGGAATGCACCGGCTTCAGCACATGCACGTGCTTGGGCAAAGCTGAACAGGAGAGTAAGGTTACAGTTAATGCCTTTCTTCTCTAGTACTTCAGCGGCTTTAATCCCTTCCCATGTAGAAGCAATTTTGATCAAGATACGAGACTTATCGATTCCCGCTTCTTTATAAAGTGCGACTAAGCGTTCTGCTTTTTCGATGGTAGCTTGAGTATCGAATGACAAACGCGCATCTACTTCTGTTGAGATACGACCAGGAATAACACCTGAGATTTCTTTACCAATTGCCACGGCAAGCTTGTCTGAAGCGTCGATCAACTGCTGAGCTGGGTCGTCAGACTGGCTTTTTGCCCACGCTACAGACTCGTCAATTAAGCTGGCGTACTGCGGTAGGCCCGCCGCTTTTAACATAAGCGAAGGATTGGTTGTAGCATCGACAGGTTGATAAGTTTTGATGGCTTCGATATCGCCCGTATCAGCGACAACGGTAGTTAGTTTTTTCAACGATTCTAATTGATTACTCATGTTGCTCTCTTTAAGTCTAAATTTTGACGTACGAAGATGTTGCGCTTAGCTTAGCGGCCAAGTATAGCGAACATATGACAAGCATTTTTTATGATTCTTATGGACGTGATGACCTTTTTTCAAGAGTGATGTTACTCACAGTTGTCATGTCCAATTTGTAGGGTATTGGTCGCGTTAACCAAAAACAGGCATACAGTGTAACCCATTCAACGCGTATTATTAACCTATAGAATTGTTTAAATGTTCTAATCGATTTTTCAGTCTAAAAATTAGTAATTAGAGTGGTATAATGAATCGAAATTAAATGAGGAGTTATTATGCTAGTTGTTGTCTCGCCAGCGAAAAATTTGGATTTTGAATCCCCCGTGCCCACACCCGAATATACACAGCCTGCTTTACTTGAACAGGCAGCGGAACTCGTAGACACGTGCCGTGAATTGTCGCCTGCTGATTTAGCTTCTCTGATGAGCATTAGTGATAAGTTGGCAACGCTAAATGCCAATCGTTTTGCTGAATGGTCTACGCCTTTTACACAAGACAACGCTCGCCAAGCTTTGTTTGCTTTTAACGGTGATGTTTACACCGGCCTTGATGCAGCCTCTCTATCCAAAGATGATATTGCGTATGCCCAATCTCACTTGCGTATTTTGTCTGGGCTATATGGTTTATTGAAGCCACTAGATTTGATGCAAGCATACCGATTGGAAATGGGGACTAAACTTGCTAACCCTAAAGGAAAAGATCTTTACACTTATTGGGGTTCCACGATTACCGCTGCGATTAACGACGCGCTGATTGCGCAAGGTGACAACGTACTGGTAAACCTGGCATCCAATGAATACTTTAAGTCAGTGAAGAAGAAAGACGTTGACGGCATGATCGTCACGCCGGTATTTAAAGACTGTAAAAATGGCCAATACAAAATTATCAGCTTTTACGCTAAGAAAGCGCGAGGCTTGATGGCGCGTTATATTATTCAAAACCAAGTAAAAGACGTTGACGGCTTAAAGGCTTTCGACACCGCGGGGTACCGCTTCAGTGAAGAGCAGAGTTCGGCTACTGAATTAGTATTTCTGCGCGACGAACAGGCATAACATACACTACACTCAAGGACGAGTTTAGACATTACAACACAGGGAATTGCTTTTATGTATACACTGTATGGTTGGGCGGCTACACGGTCGCTCCGCGTTGCTTGGACGTTGGAGGCCTTGTCGTTACCCTATAACTATGAGCCTATCAATTTACGTGCAGGCGAGCACCTTTCTGCGTCTTACCGCGCTATTAACCCCGCAGGTAAAGTACCATTTTTAAAAAGTAACGAAGTGTCGTTGTTTGAATCGGCCGCTATTATCACTTACTTGGCAGACAAACACGCACCGGGTGATTTAATTCCCAATGCAGGGACGCCGGCTCGCGCTGAATTAGAGCAGGTGATGTACTTTTTAGTAACGGAGCTAGAGCAGCCTCTTTGGAGTAAAGCTAAGCATACTTTCGCGTTACCTGAACACATCAGATTGCCTGCAATGCTGGAAACAGCTAACTGGGAATTTAAGCGGGCACTAAAAACCTTTGTTGGCTTATTAGGCGACAACCCTTACTTGTGTGGCGAGGGGTTTACCATCGCAGACATTGTTGCCGCTCACTTACTCACTTGGGCTACGGAAGCGTCGGTCGAAACCTTGCCTCCCCAAGTTGAGCGCTATCGCTTATCTATGATGAAACGCGATGCTTGTATTCGCGCCATAGAAAGAGAAAAAGCCGCCTGCAGTGTTAAGTAGCCGATTTCCGCTTGCAAGTTGATGGTTTTATCGCCATGCTGGTGTTTCTCTGACCAGTAATGATTAGGATAAACTCATGGAATTGGGGATGTTTTCACTGAGCTTGGCGGTGAAAGACATAGAAGCTTCGAAATCGTTTTACGAGGGTATTGGCTTCAATCTGTTGGAAAATTGTGGTTCTGTCGAAGACAAGTGGCTGATTATGAAAAATGGCACGACTATGATCGGGCTATTCGAAGGCATGTTTGAAGACAATATCTTAACCTTCAATCCAACCGACGTGCGAGCGATAGAGGCCCATTTAGCCAGTCAAGGTGTGGAAATTACAGTACCAGTAAAAGGTGACAGTGGTCCGGGCCATTGCATGGTGAAAGATCCTGATGGCAATGTGTTGATGTTTGATCAATTCTAGTTGTCTCATCCGGTGTAGAATTAAGAAAAGCGTAGACAGTCTGTCTGCGCTTTTTCTATGCTACCCGTCTGTTGCTGTTTGCTCAGTAGTTACCAATACTGCAGTAACCTAATTTGAGCTATTCTTTATTGAAATGGTTTATCTGAATTGACTATGAAACCACGCGTTAAAAAATCGCTTCGCAATTATTTCACCACAGTTGGTGTATTTGCGCATGTTGCTTTACTCGGAGCCTTAGTACTTGAACCCTCTATTGGCGAGCGTGTTTATCGAAAAGCCACAGACGTGATCTATACACAACTTAAAGAAAATGAAATTAAATCGCTTATCAAATTTGAGTCGGTTGCTGAAGAGCTTGAGGCGGTATTCAAGCCTTGGAAACCAGACCCGGCGTATCCCACAATCACGCAAACTCGTATAAATGGCAAGCCCGCCGGTGCCTTAGTTGATGCCGTTGCAGCACTACAGCGAGGCGACACCTTAGAGATTGCCGAAGGGGTGTACAATACTCCGTTTAAAATTACTACCGACGATGTCATTCTGATTGGCCGCGGTCATGTGGTTTTTCAAAACGCGGCCTTTGGTCGAAAGGCTTTTATTGTGAATCAAGCCAATAATGTGACCATTCGAAATATTGAGTGCCGTGGCGTCAATGTTCGCGATAAAAATGGAGCCTGTATTCGTCAAGAGGGCGCAGGGCTGACGTTGGAACATGTTTATTTTCACCACAGTGAAAATGGCGTGTTAGAGAATGGTCGAACAGCCGGGCCAATTATGATCAATGACAGTCGATTTGAGCGTCTTGGCAAAGCAGGGCGGGCGCACGGCATCTATACCGGTAAAGCCCCCTTACACATTTTTAATAGTTTGTTTATTGCCTCTAAAGATGAGGGGCATGCGATAAAAAGCCGGGGGCCGATCACCGAAATACGTCATTCTATTATTGCGTCGTTGTCGTCGGTTGATAGCCGTTTGATCGATGTGTCCAATGGCGGTCAGTTGATTGTCACCGATTCTATATTGCAACAAGGGCCGCTGTCGGCAAACCAACAAATGATCGGCTTTGGGTTAGAAGGCAGAAAGCATTCACAGAACGCCATTACCTTTACCGATAATCTCGTTCTTTTTGACCGTATAGGAACCGATGTGTTTCTAGGTCAGGACAAAGGCGAATTGCCTATTACTATTGAAGGGAATGTGTTTGTAGGTGAAGCGCAAATGCCAGAAATAGACAGCAGCAATATACAGTATGAATCTCGGGAAGCGCTTCCCATGGTGTCTTATCCTTACTTGCCGGAGTCTTACTGTTTAGACCCGCTTACTTGCATGATAAAACCGCATAGCTAGTTGGTAGTCATGTGCGCCAACGCATTGTTGGCGCACACAAGCTGGGTTATTCAACGTACATCTTTTGTTGGAAGTGAATTTTTTCGACCGTGTTACCGCGCTGCACTTCAATATCAAAGCGATATTGCTCTTGATCTCTAAATGACAGAGTGGCGAGGTAATAAATGGCATCGCCTTCCGTCACTTTCTTAAAACTCAAAGGTTTTGAGGTGCCAAGTAAATTACGCGCAACACCCGATACCGCGACATTTTGTGCCTCTAGCGACTCACTGTCTAAAACAGAAATGTTAACGATGGCATTGTATTTACTCCTAACAATGCCATAAGCACTAGCCACTTCTGGGGTTAAGAACGTGGTATCCACTACAACATAGTGAATATCCCAATCGCCCTTGACCATTTTCTGTTCTGCGTGTGAGTGGCTACTTAACACTATAGCGCCTAAAATTAACAGAGTGACAGAGAAAAGTCGTTTTAGCATACGCGTTAACCTCATCGGATAAAGTCACCCACTAAAATTTGCAAAAATTGCAGGCCGAGAATGGCAATCAATATCGACAGATCTAGCCCTCCAATAGGCGGAATTATTCTGCGGATCGGTGCTAAGAATGGCTCTGTCAATTGATACAAAACGTATTCGATGGGGCTTTGCCCTTGACTTACCCAGCTTAAAATAGCGCGTAAGATCAACACAAAGAACACCAACTTGAAGAACTCATGGAAAACTTGGAGCACTGCACCCATGGCCATCACAGCGAGTGGATAATGACGTCCAAATACCACGCTCACGGTGAGGAGCTTTAAAAAAGCGACCACCAAGGCGAGAACCAATGTTGCGGTATCGAACCGCCCGATTGAGGGAATGACTCTGCGTAAAGGCCCAACGATAGGGTGGGTGGCTTTAACGACAAATTGACTCATTGGATTATAAAAATCGGCACGAGCCCATTGCAGCCATAAGCGCAGCAAAACCACCATTAAATACAATTCAAATAATGTGGTAACGATAAAATACAACGCGTTCATTAAAAGGTTTCCTGATTAAAACTGCTTAGCCATTTCTTCGGCGCGATCAACGGCGGCTTGCATTGCCTTACCGACAATCTCTTCAATGCCCAAATCGATAAAGGTATTACAAGCTGCGGCTGTTGTGCCGCCTTTTGAAGTCACTTGAGCACGCAATTCGCTAAGTTCTAAGTCTTGATTTTTAACGACCATTTCTGCCGCGCCCAACATGGCTTGTTGCACCAGTTCACGGGCATCGTCTTTGTCAAAACCAAGCGCCATCGCTTTGTCTTGCATCGCTTGTAAAAACAAAAAGAAATAAGCAGGGCTACTGCCTGCGGCCGCTATCACGCCATTGATGTCGTCTTCTTTTTCTACCCAAAGTGTAGCACCCACACTGCCCATCACGTCGGCCACATAGTTTTTGTCTGCCTCTGTCACGCTTTCTTCTGCATACAAGCCCGACATGCCTTTGCCGAGCAAACTAGGGGTGTTTGGCATAATACGTACTACGGGGTAGTCTCCGCCAAGCATGGCTTGTAAACGCGCCACGGGTAAACCCGCTGCGATGGACATAAACAATTTGTCGTCAAAAGTGGCAACGGTTTGTAACTCTGCCAACATATCGCCCATAAGCTGTGGCTTTACCGACAACACGATAGCATCAGCAAATTCACAAGCTTCGGCATTATTCTGTGTTGTACGAATACCAAATTCTGCCGCTAGTTTGTCGAGTTTAGGTGTCGACGGGTTGCTTGCGATGATAGAATCCTTGTCGTATCCAGCATTAACTAATCCGCTAATAATGCTACGAGTCATATTGCCTGCGCCGATAAATGCCAATTTACGTTGTTGCATGTCACCTCATCTTATAACTTGTTTATTGATAGTTACGAGCACCAAAAATTGCTGTGCCTATTCGCACCATCGTCGAACCATGTGTAATGGCAGCTTCTACATCACTGCTCATTCCTACACTTAGGGTATCAAATCCACTCAATTTTGTCTGATATTCACGGAACAAAGTGGCCAGCGCTGTTAAGGTTGCCGCCTGCTTTGTTTCATCGTCTGTCGGAGCGGGTATCGCCATTAATCCCCTGAGTTTCAGGTTAGGCAAACCACTCACAATATCAACCAAGGCTGGTAATTCCGACGGGTGAATACCCGATTTAGTTGCCTCGTCGTCGATGTTTACCTGAATACACACGTTGAGTGGAGACAGTGTTTTTGGTCTCTGATCACTTAATCTGCGGGCGATTTTCTCGCGATCAATACTTTGCACCCAATTAAAGTGCTCAGCCACCAATTTAGTTTTGTTAGATTGAATTGGCCCAATCAAGTGCCACTCAATGTCAGTGAGGTCGCTAAGTTGCTGAATCTTATCAACCCCTTCCTGAATATAGTTTTCACCAAACATACGTTGTCCCGCTTCATACGCATGCTTGATATCAGATACGGGTTTGGTCTTGCTCACTGCGAGTAATTGCACAGAATGGGGAGGGCGTGCCGCCGCAACGGTTGCCTGTTCGATGGTTGCGTGTGCGCTTTTTAATCGATCTGCTATTGTTTCCATTAAACACCTTCTGACACGGAGAATTGGCTTTGGATATTACCGAACTTTTGGCTTTCAGTGTAAAGAATAAAGCGTCTGACTTACATTTGTCAGCCGGGCTGCCGCCGATTATTCGCGTTGACGGTGAAATGCGAAAGCTCAATGTTGACCCACTCGATCACAAACAAGTCCATGCGCTTATTTATGAGATTATGAATGACGGTCAAAGGAAGGAATACGAAGAAAGGTTGGAAACCGATTTTTCTTTCGAGGTGAAAAATTTATCGCGCTTCCGTGTGAATGCCTTTGTACAGAATCGAGGTGCCGCGGCTGTGTTGAGAACCATCCCCAGTGATGTGCTTACGCTAGAGCAATTGGGAGCGCCTGAAATTTTCAAACAAATTATCAATCAGCCCACAGGGATTGTACTTGTCACGGGCGCGACGGGTTCTGGTAAAAGTACCACGCTGGCGGCGATGATAGACCACATTAATACCTACAAGCGTGAGCATATTCTGACCATTGAAGATCCTATTGAATTTGTACATGACAACAAACTCAGTTTGATCAATCAACGCGAAGTGCATCGCGATACCCACAGTTTCTCTAATGCGTTGCGCTCGGCGCTACGTGAAGATCCCGATGTGATCTTAGTGGGTGAATTACGGGATTTAGAAACCATTCGGTTGGCGATTTCGGCGGCTGAAACCGGCCATTTAGTGTTTGGTACGCTACACACCAACTCAGCCCCAAAAACCATCGACCGTATTATTGACGTGTTCCCAGCAGAAGAAAAAGCCATGGTGCGCTCTATGTTGTCAGAATCGTTGCGCGCAGTCATATCTCAAACCCTACTAAAGAAAATTGGCGGTGGCCGTGTGGCCGCTCACGAGATCATGGTGGGTATTCCCGCGATTCGAAACTTGATCCGCGAAGACAAAGTGCCGCAAATGTACTCTGTTATTCAAACCGGGCAAGCCCATGGAATGCAAACCATGGATCAGTGCCTCCAGCGTTTAGTGGCAATGGGCGTGATCACGCAAGAAGATGCGGCGGCGAAGTCTATTGATAAGCAGCCTAAACCGGGTTTTTAAGGAGTGCATATGAATTTAGAAACTTGCCTCAGAGCGATGGTTGAACAAGGTGCTTCTGATCTGTTTGTAACCGTCGGCTTTCCCGTTAGCGCCAAAATTAATGGTCAGTTGACGCCGCTCACAGACAGTAAACTCAGTGAAGCCGATGCGCTGGCGCTGGTGCATGAAAGCATGACAGAAGCCCAGCAACACAGTTTCGCGACAGACAAAGAATGTAACTACGCCATTGCGCGTGAAGGCATTGGTCGATTTCGTTGCAGTGCCTTTTGGCAACGCGATCAAGCCGGTATGGTTGTAAGGCGGATCGTCACACAAATTCCCAAAGCCGACGACCTCGGGCTGCCTTCGGTGCTCAAAGACATTATTATGTCAAAACGCGGTTTGGTGTTGTTTGTCGGTGGTACCGGAACGGGTAAATCGACTTCATTGGCAGCGCTTATTGGTCATCGCAATCAGCATTCTCGCGGGCATATACTCACTATTGAAGACCCGATAGAGTTTGTGCATGAGCACAATAATTGTGTGGTGACCCAACGAGAGGTGGGCATAGACACACTCACCTTTGATGACGCTCTAAAGAGTTCGTTGCGTCAGGCTCCTGATGTTATTTTGATTGGTGAAATACGTTCCATGGAAACCATGGAATACGCCATGTCTTTCGCTGATACTGGGCATTTGTGTGTGGCAACATTACACGCGAATAATGCCAATCAAGCGATTGAGCGTATTATGCACCTCGCGCCAAAAGATATGCACGACAAGCTTAGGTTCGACCTTAGCTTGAATATACGTGCGATTGTTGCCCAGCAACTGGTACCGACCGTTGACGGCAAGGGACGAGTAGCGGCGATAGAGATCTTGTTGAACTCTCCGCTGGTTCGCGACTTAATTCAACGCAATGATATTGGCAGCTTGAAAGAAGCCATGCAAAAAGGCAAAGAGCAGGGGATGCAAAGTTTTGATATGGCGTTGTTCGACCTGTATAAGGCTAATCGGATCTCGCTGGAGCAAGCATTGCATCATGCTGACTCGCCAAATGATTTACGCTTAATGATTAAATTGGATAGTGGGTTAGGCAGTGAAACAGGTGATAAATCACTGGGATCATTGTCAGATGTGTCAATTGATATGGACTAGTAGCGATGATTAAAGTGTATGGTCATGGGGACCCGTTTATGATCCAGCAGGTGCGGAATATGTTGGACATGCGAGATGTTCCTTATCTGGTGAAAAATAGTTTCCTGTCTGGGGCTATGGGGGAACTACCACCTCATGAGCTCGAACAAGAAATTTGGCTCATGGACGATGAATGGTTCGCCAAAGTACAGGCTTGGTTAAATGAAATGGAAGGCGCCCCCAGCTTGCATGCTGATTGGTGCTGCTCAAGCTGCCAAGAGACCAATGGCAGCGCATTTGAAAGTTGTTGGCGTTGTGGCTACTCACCCGTTGATGACGAAGAAGTGGCGGCACAGGTGTAGTTAGTCGAACTGTTGCTCATACCAACTGGTGAAGATCACGCAAGCTGACACACTGTCAACTTTGCCTTTGGTGAGTTTTTTGTAGCCGCCCAGTTCAAATAACATGGCTTTAGCGTCAACGGTAGTGAGCCGTTCGTCGTAGGTGTCTACTGCCACACGAAAGCGGCCGTGCAAGCGGTTAGCAAACTTTTGTGCGCGCGCAGTCATGGGCTGCTCGGTGCCGTCCATATTCAACGGTAGGCCCACCACAACAATATGGGGTTGCCATTCCTGATAAATCTTTTCGATTTGATCCCAATCTGGAATGCCGTCATTGGCTTTCAACGCCGCTAGCGGCGCCGCGGTGCCTGTGACTTCTTGACCAACGGCAACACCAATACTTTTGGTGCCGAAATCAAACGCGAGTACCGTGCGTTGACCTAACTCAGGCATGACCCGAATCCGGTGTTAATTGCCATACATCCACACCTAGCTTTTTCACGGCAGATTCCCACCGTTTATGGATAGGCGTGTTAAATAGAATATCGGTGTCTGCTTCCACAGTCAGCCAGGCATTGTCTTGCAATTCCTGTTCAAGCTGCCCAGCTGTCCAGCCCGCATAGCCTAATGTAATTATGGCTTTATCTGGTCCTTTGTCATTGCCTAATGCCGACAGAATATCTTTAGACGTAGTGACCATAATCTCAGGCGTTAACGATAAACTTGAGCTCCACCCTGATTGAGTTGAGTGCAAAATAAAGCCCCGCTCTTGGCTCACAGGCCCGCCTGATAAAATAATTTGCTCAGCTTTGTCTGGGTCAACCACCGCGTCTTTATCGGTTTGCTCAAGTAGCTCTTTGAGGTTCATGTTAGTGGGTTGGTTAATCACTAACCCCATCGCGCCCTCGGCGTTGTGCTCGCAAATATAAGTGAGTGACCGAGTAAAGTATGGGTCGTCCAAGGTGGGCATTGCTATGAGAAAATGATTTTCCAGACTTCTAAGTTCTGTCATTTATGCTTATTCCTTAGTCGACAACTTGCGCTCAATAGCATCAAACAGTTTAGCAATAATATTAATATCGTACTGTGCTTCTATTTCACGTACACAGGTGGGGCTGGTAACGTTGATTTCAGTTACGCGATCGCCGATAACATCTAGACCGACAAATAATAAGCCTTTTTCTTTCAGTTTGGGGGCAATCGTTTCGGCAATGCGGCGGTCGCTTTCACTCAATGGCTGAGGTCTGCCAGTACCGCCAGCGGCTAAGTTTCCGCGGGTTTCGCCTTTGCTGGGTAAACGCGCCAATACGTAAGGCATGGGTTCACCATCCACAATCAAGATACGTTTGTCGCCGTCTTTAATCGCCGGCAAGTATTCTTGCACCATCATCTGCTCTTGGCCTTTGTTGGTGATGGTTTCTATGATCACGCCTAAATTAGTGCCAGAGGGTTCAACGCGGAAAATCGACGCGCCGCCCATTCCATCCAAGGGTTTGCAAATAATGTCACCGTGTTTTTTGTGGAACGCTTTTACAAGGTCCGCATTGCGAGTGACTAAGGTGGCAGGAATAAGCTCAGGGAACCACGAGGTAAAGAGTTTTTCATTAAAGTCACGCAGGCTTTGCGGACGGTTCACTACCAAGCTGCCGCCTTCTTCGGCAAGGCCTAAGATGTGCGTTGCGTAAAGAAACTCACTGTCGAACGGCGGGTCTTTTCGCATTAACAATACGTTGATTTCACTGAGCTTCATCGGCGTGACGTCACCCAATGTATAGAAATCAGTAGGTTGGTCTTTTACGGTTACTGTACGCGCTAACCCCATAGCAACACCGTTGTCGATGTACAGGTCTGCCTGTTCAAAGTAGTACACCGTTAGCCCGCGCTTTTGCGCTTCGAGAATCATGGCAAAACTGGTGTCTTTCTTGGTGTTGACTGCTGAAATAGGGTCCATTACGACCCCAACTGAGTAGCTCATACTATTTTCCAAAACCGTTGAATTAGTGTGTATATGGCGTTTTATACCGGAAAATCAACCGTTATTCAGCAATGAATAGCGGCTGATATCTCGCTAACTAGGGGCAAGATTTTGCGCCACTGTGAATTATAAATCGCCGTGCATCGACTGTAAGATACTCACCGTTGCGATTGCTGCGGTTTCTGTGCGTAAAATACGCGGCCCCAATGTGGTTGATAAAAAGCCGTTTTCAGAAGCTTGGTGCACTTCAGTTTCAGATAGCCCACCTTCAGGCCCAATTAATAAGCGATAGCCTTGGGTATTGTATTCTACATTACCAAACCGTTTCTCTGCTGTTGGAGACAAGGTCAGGCGTGTGGCTTTTGTCGATTCGGCAAGCCATTGGTTAAGTGCTACAGGGTCATGTAATACCGGCAGCGTATTACGCCCACATTGTTCACATGCCGAAATGATAATTTTTTGCCATTGGGCGTGTTTTTTTTCCCAACGTGATGGGTCGAGTTTTACCGCACAACGCTCAGTGATTAATGGCGTAATTTCGGTTACGCCTAGCTCAACGCTTTTTTGCAGTACGGTATCCATTCGGTCACCTTTAGACACACCTTGGCCGAGGTGTATAGGTAGCGGTGATTGAGGGTCGATTCTTAATTGTGCGTCTATCTCAACTTCAACTACTTTGCGGCTTACGCTAATTAATTCGCCGCTGTACTCATTGCCGTCGCCGTTGAATAACACCACTGGGTGGCCTGGTTTTAAACGCAGCACATTTCCCACGTGATGAGCCGCGTCTTGCGATAACGCAAAGGTTTCCTCAAGAGGAATATGAGAAGGGTGAAAGAGTCTAGGTACCCGCATGAACAACCTTAAGAAAGTTTTGATATCAGCGGTATTTTAACGATAGGTAGCGACACTGCGCAAACACTTCGCCATATTCTCGTGATATGACGAAGTAAATCGCATACTTATACGGTGGTTGGGTAACCGTTATCGCTTATTTCGACTGGATCGTCATCGCTTGTTGAGCACGACGTGCGTGTACTGTGTTTTTACCCTTATCAGTAGTAAGTGCAAAAGCCAAAATTCCGCCAACAATGCCAAGTGCTGAGATGAGTACCAACATAACGTTTCCTATCAGTAATAAATTAAGTATGGTCTGTTAATACCTAATATTATTTTGCCGCACTGATTTTTAAACAGTTTTGCCCATACTTAGGTATTTAAAGTAATACAGAAGCTCGGGCGGTGGGAAACCGACTACTCTGTAACAAGGCGGTATTGTCGTGATTTCATTAAGTTGTCGTTGCAAGACGATGTGATATATTGCTACCGTGAATACACTCAACGGATACACACACACGTGTGTGCCTGCAACTTCGCTAGTCGGCTTCCCGGCCAGTTCAGCGCGTACAACAAGAAGGACTATTCTATGCTTACAGCCGATCAAATCGACGGTTATATAAACGATTACGCCGTGCCATGGGCGATCAATATCTTTTTCGCTCTCGCTATTTTTGTTATTGGTCGCATAGTGGTTGGCCTCATCATGTCGATGTTTGGCAAGGTTATGTCAAAGTCGAAATATGACCCAATGCTAATAGACTTTTTGAAGTCGATTCTCAACGCCGTATTGATGTTGTTTGTTATTGTGGCGTCGCTTAATGAGCTTGGTGTTGATACAACGTCGTTGGTTGCTATTTTAGGTGCAGCAGGCCTTGCCATTGGTCTGTCGTTACAAGACTCACTGAAAAACTTCGCTGCTGGTGTCATGCTATTGGTATTTAAACCTTTTAAAGCGGGAGACTTTGTCGAAGCCGGGGGAACCTCGGGTACGGTGAAGAATATTGGTATTTTTACCACGATCATGACAACGCCAGATAACAAAGAAATCATAGTGCCGAATGGCTCTATTTATGGCGACAACATCACCAACTATTCAGCGAAGCCAACGCGCCGTGTAGATTTTGTTTTTGGTATTGGCTACGGCGATGACCTGTTGAAAGCCAAAAATGTGTTGCAGCAAATTATTGCGGAAGACCCACGAGTATTACCAGAACCTGAGCCGCGTATTGCTGTGTCAGAACTGGGCGACAGCAGTGTTAACTTTGTTGTTAGACCATGGGTGAAATCAGAAGATTTTTGGGATGTGAAATTCGACATTACCGAAAAAGTGAAATTGCGCTTTGACGAGGAAGGTATCTCAATTCCGTTCCCTCAAATGGATGTGCATTTACACAGAGAAGAACCTGAAGAAAAAGCAGAAGCTAACGAAAGCAAATAAGCGTTAGACATTATGGAAAAAGCTCGACCGTGTTCATTGAACACTGTGGTCGAGCTTTTTTTTATGTGACCGGTCGCGAAGCGACAGAACACCACGGGTTTACCCGTGGATGAATGAGTCCGAGGCCTGTATGCTACGAAGATGGAAGTACGAGTCTCATCACATGG
>NZ_JBSWYY010000009.1:0-164552 GCF_056161325.1 Alteromonas sp. ABE4_545 | reverse complement strand
TCACTTATGCCTAAAATAGTACCTGCGTGGGACATCTGTACTCTCCATTAAATGATTCTTCGCAAAATCAGTTTAATGAATGCGGGTGTCCCCCGTTAATGATGAAGAGCCAGATGTGTACACAAACCGACGAAAGTCGGTTTTTTTGTGCCTGAAATTCACTGCCTACCTAGGACTGTCCGCCATGAGTATTGAAAGAATCGAAACTAAACAACGCATGAGCCGTATTGTGAAACACAATGGTGTGATTTATTTGTGTGGACAAGTGTGTGCTGACGCCACACAAGGAATTACAGAACAAACCCAAACCATGCTGGATAAGGTAGATGCTTTACTTGCGCAAGCAGGCAGTGATCGCAAACACATGCTTTCTGCAACCATCTACTTAAAAACCATGGACGATTTTCAAGAAATGAACGCGGTGTGGGATAACTGGGTGCCAGAAGGCTATGCGCCAGCAAGAGCTTGCGTCACTGCCGATATGGCTCGTGAAGCCCTGTTGGTTGAAATATCAGTAATTGCCGCTGAGATAAGCGCTTAAATAGCCACAATGTGAACCCAACTGAATTAGTTATACCATCTGCAACACTGCTTTATGGTTCAAGATAGTGGATCTATTCAGTACATTACCGGCTTTTTTACCCCGTAAAACCTCTGATTCATCAATGTTTTACTGCTCGATAAAAGTGATATAAGTTCTATCAAAGAAATAGCCTGATATACCCAAGATATGGTATTACAAACCTAAAATTAGAATTTTTAAAAAGCTCTTCCAATTGAGAAAATTGACCGGAACAGGGTTGATAATGAAAACGACTTCGCGAAGAAGTTACAAGGGTTAGAAATAAGATCTGACTTAACGGATAAAAAATCAAACACTAACTGTTCAAAACCCGCAGCCTTCGGGCGTAGCGGTTCGAGTTTGCCCACTGGGGCCACTCTCATCCTTTACGAAACAAACATATACCAACGCGAGTCGGTTTTTCACTGTTCAACTATAACCATACCATCAGCTACTAGCATTATTGCCAGGTGATATGTGGTAGTGAGATCTTCGCTTCCAGTGTGATGGAGTACACCCGACCACACGAGTGAATGCTGCAGAAAACTTACTTGGATTACTGTAGCCAACCATGCCTGCTACATGCGTTACACAGTAGCCCTCTAATAGATATCGTTTGGCTTCACGCATTTTGTTTATCTGAATATATTTATAAGGTGTGGTACCAGTGGTTCTCTCTATTGCATTGGAAAATTGTTTCATTCCCATACCTAAAAGCCCCGCCAGTTCGTCGGTCTTAATTTCCTGCTCAATTTGCATTTGAATATAGTCAGACAGGCAATTTAATTGTCGACGACTCAGGCATGATTCGGCGTGATGCTTTATGACATTGTCAGAAAGTGCGGAAATACGACGTAATATTACGGAAACCCCTTCCTGAATGAATATCGAAAAGGCATCTTGATGTTCAGCACACTCCCACATGGCTGTTGCAACCGAACTGATTAATTCATCTTCCAGTACCGTAGATCGGTAGCGCTTGCATGCTGACTGACAAACGCCACAATATTTTTCTGTATCAATAGCAATTCCCAGCATCTTTACATCAGGAGAAGAAAATTCACCGCTTTCATGAGGAGCAGTGATCAGCACACTTCTTTTTTTCCAGCGCCACGAACGATTTCCATATTTTACGATACCTCCATCAGACAAGCAGATACCGATTTTCAAATGCTTTCCCGCCTCCAATTTTCCTGCTGTAGCTGGAAAGTGTGAGCGTACTAAAACAACGCTTCCTTGAGCAAAGCTCATAATATTTGGTTTCGGGGTGTTCTTTTTCAAACTATCGACAATAAGACTTCCGTTATCCATTTTTTTCACTATGCAATAACAATAAAAAATGTACCAAAATGGAGTGATGGGGCATTTTGGAGCGGTGTTCACATTGCGTTTTTTTAAACTACGTCACTTTACAATTGAGAAGGGAAAATCTTCAGTATGTTTGAAAAGGCACCATTAAAAAAAGCACTATGTGTGTATTCAGGTCTTGGACTAATTTTTTTATCTTCTACAGCAGTATCAGAAGAGTATGCTATACCGCTTCGTAAAGATGAAGCAGAACAAACTGAAAATCGACATAAAAGTAACGACGATTTTGCGAATGAGACCTCCGTTGAGAAGATAGTAGTTAAAGGCACTAAAAGAGGAACCGAGCTATTAAAAGCAGATGTTTCTGTTACTGTAATCGATTCAAAAATGATTGATGAAGCGAGAGTTCGCGATTTTACCCGGATAGATGAGCTTGTTCCTAACGTACAATTTAACGAGTCAGGGCAGACTGGCGGTATTTACATAACGATTCGCGGCGTTGAGTCCAATCCGTTTGTTGTTAACAGAGCCGCGGTGTACATAGATGGCATTCCGTTTCGTGAGCTAAGTAACTCAGTACTTAGTCAGGTTGACTCCATCGAGGTGCTTCGCGGCCCACAAGGAACGCTCTATGGCGCAAATTCAGAGTCAGGGCTAATCTTAGTTAGCACAAAAACACCTTCCGATATCATGGAGCAGAACTATCGTGTTTCCGCTTCAAGTTATGCCTCTGGCCAGGGCTATGTGGGTACCGGATTCATTGGCGGACCACTGAATCAAAATTCACTCAGTGGTTCCCTGGCGTTCAGTACATCGATGGAGGATGCCTACGTAAAGAATGTGGGGACGTCCACGGGTGAAAGTGGTGAAGTTAAAGAGAACTTTGTTCAGGGTAAGCTGCAATGGACGCCAACAGACACACTTACCGTTAACGCAACGTCCTATTGGCTTGATGAGGATGCGCCGGGTTTGTTCGTACAGCAATATGTTCCGCTAAATATCAACCTGTACAATCAGTTATATGCAGATACGATGAACGGCGGGCGCCAAATTGATAAGTGGACGGCGTTAGAAGATGCCCCCAAATATACCAATTCGGAAGAATTTGTTGCCGGTTTGAGTCTGACCTACGAGACTGAGCTTGGCACCATTGATCTGGCCGCTTCTTATCGTACTCTAGAAGAAGACTCGAAAGGGCTGGACTTTGATCTTACTGCCACACCGTACGTGTCCGGCCGTGAAGAAAAAAGTGAAGACTACAAGAACATAGAACTGCGCTACAGCTCGCCAGAAAATAACGTATTCGATTATATTATTGGTGTGTCCTATTATGCCCAAAGCGAAGAAAATACCAAGTCGACGTTTATGGGCAGCGGCGACCTGAACAGCTATCTGGCAGCTCCTCTACAGTACAAAGAAGGTGAAGACAAAAGTCTCTTTGGCTCATTGAACTGGTATGTAACTGATAAGCTTAAATTTGGCGCAGGGTTGCGTTATGAACATGCAGAAAGATCAGCGGTACAAACCGCTGGTACGCTGGATTTAGGTCTGGGCGCCATAACCTACTATCAGGATGCGGATCTTTCAAATACCTTCGAAAACTGGCTACCGCGCATCAGCGCTTTATACCAATTTAATCGCAACCTGTCTTTTCATGCGTCAGTTTCTAAAGGCTATATTCCGGGCGGATTCAACCTTACTGCCATACAAGACGATGTGGTAGATGACAGCATATTGTTTTATGACAGTGAAACGCTGCTCAGCAGAGAAGTAGGCTTCAAGTGGATGTCCGCAGACAGAAAGTGGCGCTCTTCCGGCGCAATATTTTTCATAGAATCAGATAACTGGCAGGAGATTCAGGTCGCTACCGATGCAAATGGTCGCCCTGTCAGCTCGGATTATATCGGCTCTGCCGCATCAATTGAAAGCAAAGGCGCTGAACTTGAACTAGTCTGGCGGCCGGTTGACTCGCTCTCTATAAATAGCCACTACGGGTTTGTGGACGCTGAGTACACCGATCTTCAGATTAGTGAGTCACTGAATGCTGCGGGACAGGCGGTTCAGTTTGTTCCCGACTATGATGCCGGTGTGGCTGTCCGTTACGAATGGGATAGTAACTTTTACGTCAGAGCTGAAACCAACTTTACTGGTAAGACGGCGCTGCGGGCAAAAGGCGACGCCGTCCAGCGGGCGGTCACGACACTGGGATTGCAGTTAGGATACGATAATGGTCAGACAGCTGTAAGAGTGTTTGGCGAAAATCTGACAGACGAGCGAATTGCCAGCGGGCTTGCCATAGAAAATATGGCTTTTGGCACCGACGGATTGTTTTATAGTCCGCTTGACGCGCCCCGCATCATCGGTGTTGAAGTGGAATTTTGGTTGTAGCGGGCGTCTTAATATTTTCACTATAGGACCGGGCTTGTTTTATGCCCGGTCAGATCAAATCACACCTTACTTGGTGTTGACCTCCTCCGGGTTGAGATATTGCCTGGCACACTGACGCACAAAACGGCGGCCCGGATTATCACCAGATAGCCAATCATCTACAGGAAAAAGTTCAAATAAGCCTACTTTAATCAGAGTCGGAACACAGAGTTCCAACTCTTTCTCTACGCTTCCCCGCTCACCTGAATTATAAAGCTCAACGTTGTATAACATCGTCGCCACTGTACCCGTTTGCACTTTACTGCCATCTGTAAGTTTAACTGATGGAAGAACTTCACCGTCTTTTACCACTTTCTTGTTAATGGCTGCTAATTGCTCTGTATTATGAATATCAGTCATAGTACCCCCTGAGTACATCATCAATAATTATCTCAAGTGAACTTACGCTTGCGGCAGTTATGTACCAGGCATCAGGATCGACAAAGACTATATTATTGTTTTTCCACGCATTGGTTTGTTCGATTAAAGGATTCGCAATCGCGCTTTTATCGAGCGTCGGGCGCCCTTCCATAACGGCCGTTCGATCTACTACATAGAGAATATCAGGATTGTTTTCCAGTAAGAACTCACTGGACACGGGCTGGCCGTGAACCCCTTCCTTGTCAGAAATTTTAGCTGGCTTCACACCCAGTACATTGAAGACAAATCCGTAACGCGAATTTACGCCGAGAAAGCGAAACGCACCATTATTGTGTAAAATCACCATGGCTTTTTCCGGCCGCGCAGTAATTTTCTCTTGTGCCAGCGACAACTTGTGATTCAGTGCATCGACTATTTGTTGTGCCCGGGATTTCTTATCAAACAGTTCACCTAAAAATAGCAAATGTTTCCCTACAGCCTCAAAGTGGTTTTGCTTACTTTGCTGATAATCCACGTCTAAAAGAATGGTCGGCGCCAGTTTTGATAAGGCATCGTAATGATTTGCCTGCATTGGCGATATCAACACGAGATCAGGTTTCAGCGTATAAATACGTTCCAAGTTCGGTTGCACAATGGCACCTAAGTCAGCAATGTCCGCATCGTTGCCGTAGTTTTCGAGAAAATGTGGTACAAAATCTTTGGGCATACCTACAATATCAACGTCCAGCCGGGCCAGCGCGTCGACTTCGTTCATATCCAGTGCAGCTATTCGAACAGGTCGCTTTGTGATTTTGGTTGTACCCAAATCATGGGTAACGGTCAGAGCTTCGAACTCCGCAGCACTTTCATTCATTGCTGTAGTTTCCTGAGACTCACCGGGTACGTGCTTACCATCGCAGGCTACCAGAATCAGCAAGCTAAACAGAAGTATCATGTTATTTTTTAGTCTGGGATAAATTTTCCATGTCATGGATAGTGTCCTTTTATTCAACATTAAAAAAATTGCAGAGCGGGCCTTTTCGGGTATTAACCAGCTCTAACTTAAGGTCGAAGAGTTGTTCCAGATTTGCCTCTGTCACCACCTCTTTCACTGTTCCTGCGCTATGCACCATTCCCTGTTTCATCGCGATAATCCTGTCTGAATAGCTGGCCGCGAAGTTGATATCGTGCACCACTAAAATCACCGTCTTTCGTTTCTCATCGGTTAAATAGCGTAACGTTTGCATAATGTTTACCGCATGCTTCATATCCAGGTTATTCAGCGGCTCATCAAGTAACAGGTAATCCGTTTGCTGAGCAAGCGCCAGCGCTAGAAATGCCATTTGACGCTGTCCCCCACTGAGTTCGTCGATGAAGATATCTGCGATAGACTGTAGCGCTAATAGCCCGATGGCCTCATCAATTGCGCTAAAGTCCGTTTTTGTTAGGATGCCCTTGCTGTAAGGGAAACGCCCAAATGCCACTAACTCCCTGACCGTGAGGCGTAAATTAAGTTGCTGGAACTGGCGCATAGTGGCGACCCGGCAAGCAAACTTATTAGCCGGAATATTTTCGATAGATTGTTCGTTAAGCGTCACGCTTCCCGAGTCAGCATTGAGTAACTTTCCCAGTGTCATTAATAGTGTGCTTTTTCCGGCTCCGTTCGGACCAATAAGGGAAGTCATCTGGCCCGCGGGGAAGTCTGCCGTCACATTGTTCAGCACGACTTTGTCACCGTATGATTTCGTTACGCTTATTGCTTTTATCACGCTATTCTCCCGGGCCTGACAAGTAAGATAAAAAAGTACAACCCGCAAAACAGGTTAATTAGAAGGCCTGCGCTGGTTTTATAATTGAAAAGATGCTCGACCAAAATTTGTGCACAGAGCATTACCGACACGGCAATGCCTGCACCTGTAAGTAAAATAGCCTGATGATTTGCATGCCTGGCACATGCATAGGCGATATTGGCAACGAAAACGCCCATAAATGCGGTGGGCCCGACCAGACTGGTGGAAACCGCAACCAGAATGGCGATAAGACCTAGCTGAAGTCTTACCACGTTGTAATAGTTGATCCCGATAGAAGTCGCTTGTTCCCGGCCCAACAAGATCACATCGAGCACTTTACGGGATCGCCAGATACAACAACTCACACCGGTCACAAGTAAAAAGGCAATCCATAACTGATCGGGTTGAGCGCGATTAAATGATGTCAGACTAAAGCTTTGCAGCACCGAGAACTCGCCGGGATTGATCGTGTACTCCAACAATTGACTGAAACTACGCAGGATCACTGTTAGTACCAGCCCCACTAACAGTAAGAAATAAACATTCTGCCTGTCGCCGCTGAATAGCCACCGCTGAAGGGCAATGGAATACAACAGTAAAACCAGTATGGATAAAAGGAAGTTGGTTTGCATATCAACCAGAACACTGCTGACCGTGCCTAAGACGAATAAAAGCAGTGTCTGTAATATAATGTAAACGCCCTCGTACCCCATCACAGACGGCGTGAGTATTCTGTTATTACTGACTGTCTGGAATAAGATGGATGCAAAAGCAACACTGACGCCTGCGAGAAATATGGTGCTCAAACGTATAGCCCGGTTGGGGATCACATACGTGAAATCCAGGTTTGAGCCATACAATAAAAAGAACAGGCTCAAGGTACCCAACACAATGCAGATAATGGTTTGGACTAAACGCTGCTTCATTTTGTCTTCCACGCTACAAACAGAAAAGTCAGACCGCCAAGGCAACTGGCTGTGATACCTATAGGAATTTCAAACGGATATGCGAGAATACGCCCAAGTAGATCGCAGAGAAGTAGTAATGTTCCACCAAAGAATGCAATAACAGGCAATGTACGCTGAAGGTTGTCGCCATAACGCATCGCAACCAGGTTGGGGACAATTAATCCGACAAAAGGAATACTGCCAACGGTGATGATAGTGACGGCAATGGTTATTGCCACCAGCATTAATCCGAGAGCAATGAGATTGAAATAGTGCAGGCCAAGACTGCTTGCCATGCCTTCCCCCATGCCCACAATCGTAAAGCGCTGTGCATAACAGTAGGTAAGCACAATGACCGGTAGGATGAGGTAAATGATTTCGTAATTACCTTGAACGACTTTTGAAAAATCGCCCAGCAGCCATCCCTGCATACTTTGCATAATGTTGTGCTGAAAGGCATAAAATTCTGCACTCGCACTGAGCACGCTGCCAAACATTAATCCGACAATCGGCACAAGCACTGCGTTTTTAAACCGCAAACAGCGGATGATGAATATAAAAATACAACAGGCGAGTAACGCAAAGGTCAGTGCACCTGCCATTCTGCCGCTAAGACCGGCTTCCGGGGCGATAGTGATGGTAACCAGAATACCCAGTTTAGCGGCATCCAGCCCGCCGCATGTTGCTGGTTCAACAAAACGGTTTTGCACAATTTGCTGCAAAATAACACCACAAATTGCCAGTCCTGTCCCTGCACAAAGCAGAGCAATCAACCGTGGAATTCGACTCGCGGATAGCACAAGCCAGGAATTGTCTGATAGTGCTAAAAATTCCGATAGCGATGTGGTTTTCGCCCCCAACAGCAGTGATAGCACGCACAAAATAAAAAGGCACAAAAGTGCCATTACTACTTTCAAAGAAAACCTGCCCTTATTGAAAAGCGCTACTGACAGGTTTTATCTGAAGGTAGCGCTATGTTTTGCTCTTTTGATGTGTTGCGGTGTCTCTGGCATGGGATAAAGCAATGCCATCTAATACCAGGTCACGTTTTCGTTCCCACCAGCGACGGGTGCCGCGCGACATGATGTCTATCATGCCGTTGATCTGCGCGGCATTTTCCGGGATTTTTTCCGCTTCTGTTTGCCAGATTTCGATAATTCGTGCCTTGCGGGTACGTCCATCGGGTTCCGGTTTCGTTGTTGCCCACCATCCCAAAAAGCACTCACCAACCATATCCACAAGCACGTCTACGGCCACCAGCGCGTTATCCAGTGAAAAGCCTTTTTCTTGCAACTTTTTCACAGATTCGGCGAAAGAGTGAATACCCGTCGAAGGCGTAATATCTGCCCGGTGAATTGCATCGGCCAGTCCGGGATTACGGTCATAAAGCGCCCACAATGCGTCGGTTAAAATAATCAGCTCATCACGCCAATTGGTGGCTGCCGGAGGTCGCCACTCCAGTTCTTCAATGGCCAACTCTGCAGCAACGCTGATGAGATCGTTTCGCCCTTTCACATGATGATAAAGAGACGAGTGATCAACCTTTAAATGCGCGGCAATCGCAGGAATGGTGGCGTTCTCGATACCAATTGCCAGGGCTGCACGCGCAATAGCGTCGCGAGATATTTTCCTGGGCCGACCACGGGGACGTCGAGGGGCAGCCCGTTCTGAAGCGTCTGTCATAGCTTTAATAATTCCGGTTTAAAAAAAGCTATTCTAACGACTATTTTAACTGACTGCATATCCCGCCCACTGAAGCATGCCCGACTCGCTAATAGTTTATCCGTATCCCGATCCCTAGCTCTCTTGGCTCCAGCAAGTACGCATTGATACCACCAGTGCTCCGGTCTGCAACTTTTGCTATAGGCGCGTGTTCATCCATTAAATTGCGGGCATACACGAAGGTTTCGATATTTGGGGTAAATTGATATGTCGCATTAACGTTGACTGTGGTGTAAGCGTCCACCCTCAGCTCAACCTCATTAGTATCAGAAGAAAAATAGCTATCAACATGACGAAGGCCAGCGTTCACCTTCAACGCATCGGTAATAGTAAAATCAATCCCTAAGCTATACATGTAACCGGGAGACTTACTGATTTCCATTCCAACAAACTGCTCCCCCCGATAATCGTTGAATTCACTGATTTCACTACTTAGCAGGCCCAGTGCACCGGTGAATTTCAAACTATCGGTGGCTTTATAGTTCACGTCTAACTCAAGGCCGTAAGACTTAGCTTCATCGGCATTGATAATCACTGAACCAAACGCTCGACCATCTAAATAGTCTGTCACCGAACGCTGTGAGTCAGTAAAGCGAGTATAGAATAGATTACTGTTAATAATCAGGCGTTGATCAAGCAATGCCATGCGAGTAAACAACTCATAATTCCAGGCGTATTCAGCTTCAAAACTATAATATTCACCACCTCGAAAATTCACGCCGGTCCCACCAGGAATATACCCTCTGCTGACTAATGCGCCTAAGAGAATATCGTCAGTAATATCATAAGAAACGGTTAACTTTGGCAGCAGCGCATTAAATGTTTCATCGTAATGATGTTCCACATCAGGCACATAGCTATTAACACCATCATGAGTAATCGTGTCTACCTGATAACGCAATGCACCAGCAATCGTCCATTGGGTATCAGGACGCCAGACCAGTTCTGTAAATGGCGCAACACTTTCCTGTTGAATATCTGCATCAGCGTTGCCTAAGGCATTGTCTAACTGATTGTTCGTTTTATCATTAAAATAGAAGAAACCTGCCACGCCACTGAATTCAGATGAACCGTCTCCGAAGTTCAACCGCAGCTCGTTAGAGAAATTGGTATTTTCACGATTTGCCGTGCCCTCGTATGGAGGAGCGAATACAAAATCAAAATCCCCTTTGGAGTATTGCAACTGATTCGATAATACAGCACCGTTATCAAACTCATATTCCAGATCAAGTATCCCAACGTCGTTTTTAACCTGCTGATTGTCTTGATAAAGCGACCCGTTTTCTAAATCTTCATACGGCTCAGAAACGACTTCGCTACTGGGCCGATCGGCCTCTGTCATTGAATATGTTAACATGGCGGAGAAGTTACTGAATTGCTGAGGCTCCCAGCGCACTTTCGCCCGAATATTCTTATTTTTAAAACCGAAGTCAAAGTCATGTGAGGTAAAATCAGAATTTACGTACTTCACGAAGGTGTCCCGGCTGCTGTAATCAACACTGACTCTGGCAGAAATATCACTACCTACAGCTCCCGAGGCCATAGCTGAAAATCGCCGTTTATCTCGGCTTCCGGCCAAAGCCTGAAATGCAAACTCTGGCGTTGAACTCGGGTTGCGAGTATGTATGACTACAGCGCCTGCAATACTGTTTGCGCCCTGACTGGTTGTTTGCGGCCCGCGGTAAACTTCAATCGAACTGACATCCCACACGCCCGCCGCACCAAGACTCAACTCCGCCGGGGTCAGATATCTGCCATCAAGACTGATAGTGGCACCAGGCACAGGTTTAGCCAGATAGGCATTACCCGCGCTCACTGGCCCCTTTGTATCTGTTCCCCGAATAATTGGAGCATCTGTACTCCCGGCGTAAATAACGTTAGGAATACCGTTAATCACCTCAGAAATAGTCGACTGATCAGCATTCTTTTGCAAATCTTCGGCACCGATAACCGACACTGAGCTGGCAGTATCTTTCATCGTCCGCTCTATTTTCTGCCCGTAGATGACAATAGATTCTACGCTGTCTTCATTTTCACTGCCGGCTGAAGCGACTAACGGATATGAACTCTCATTTGCGATAGCGCTGGTAGCAAATAACACGGCTACAGAGCTGGCCATCAGTTTCATGTTGAACTGACATTCAATAATTCGGGGCATTTATGCAACTCCTTTACACCCAAAAAAGGTAATACGAATAATTCGCAATTATGCTAAGGCTAAAAAAACTATTTATCAACACCGTGTTGAAAAAATATTTTTTCACGCTAATAATGTTCCGCCAGTCAGCTCGAGTGATAACAGTTATAAGGCCAGCATCATTATGAAAGCATCCACAAAATCTCAAAACATTAAGATATACCCGTTAATTTTCAGCTGGTTACTTGAATTTGGATATTGGTGGCAAAGATCAAGCTTTCAGATTCTCTGTTCGGGCAGGACCTACTAATGCCTTCATCTACGACAATTACCCCGTCATTAAAAGCGGCATTTTATGCTGCTCTTCCGGCACTGTTCGTTTCAGTTGTGTTGTCCACTTCGGCAGGCCTCGCGAATCTTGCTGCTTTGTGGTTCGCCGTAAAACTTATTGCGGTTCCGGATATAAAGTGGGTAGGTTTAATGACGCTGTCCTGGATCGTTGCAGCCTTACATTCAGCTTTCGCTTCGTGGCTAAGTCATGTGATGGAAACGACTTTTTCCGGTAAAATAAGAGGAATTGTAGCCAACCATCTGGTGAGATTACCCGCCAGTAAGCTAGCGGAATTTAAACGTGAAAAATTAAAGCAATTGCTCGTTGAAGATATAGAAGCCTTGCATCATATGATGGCGCACCTACCTTCAGAATTCGTCACCTTTCTGGTGATCCCCATCATCTCTGTCGTGATTCTTCTTAAAACCGCCGGAGTGGTCACCCTGCTCACCCTTATTCCTGGGCTTTTGGCGACATTGGTTTACCTGATTGTTGTTCCAAAGCTTGCTGCCAGAAATGGTGAGTTAATGATGGGGGAGCTGGAAAATATGTCTGCGGCTATTCAGGACTACAGTCAGGGAGCTGCCGTTTTCCGCATTTACGATGAGAGGGGCGGTGCGTTATACCGATACAAAAGCGCTGCCTCGCGTTTTACTGAAAGTATCGCGAAACGGGTTGGCAGCGTGGCGACCGTTGTCGCTATCGCAACTGCCCTGCTTCAAGCAGTGGGTACTTATGCAATTGTCTATGGCATCGGGTACGACTGGCCCGTTGAGGTATTGGCTATTGCTCTGCTATTCAGTCTGGCTCTGGTTACGCCTGGACTAAAATTAGGGCATGGCCTGGACTATGTGGCCAGTGGCAGAAATGCATTAAAGAGAATTAATAACTGTTTACAAGAGCCTGAATTAGTCGATGGTGATGAGTCCTTAGAAAATACAGAGCATCTTGTGCTAACGATATCTGATGTTTTTCCCGCTGTTGGTAACGTTTGTCGAACCAGACCCCTGAATATCACCTTCTCCGCCGGACAGATAGGTATTATCACCGGTAAAAGCGGCTCGGGAAAGTCCACATTACTACGATTAATTGCCGGTTTTGAGAAATTGAAATACGGAGAGATAGGCATTTCAGGAAAAAATATCGCTTATCTGAGCCCGCTATGCCGTCAACAATCCATTTTGTTGATACCACAAAGCAGAGACGTGCTGCCCGGCACCATTGCAGATAACCTAGCGCTTACTGCACCTGGTGCAGATGAAGGGGCTATGCAGCGTGCTTTGCAACGCGCCCGGCTTAACAAGCCCTTGAAAACTTCTGCCCAGTCACTGTCAGGCGGAGAAGCACAGCGCGTCAATGTTGCCCGCTGTTTTCTGTCTGAACACCGAGTCGTTTTACTCGATGAGCCTACGTCAGCGCTGGACCGAAGCACAGCGATGGCTATTTTTGCTGAGCTAAAGCAAGAAGCCACTAACAAAAATCAAATTATCTTGATCGTTACACATGATAGTGACATAGCGTCTCAGGGCGATGTAAAGCTACCAATGAATGATTATTACCTGGAAGGAGCTGGCTGATGAAAACGCTAAGTTTGAAAACAGCGATGACCCGTCTTCTTATACCTTCAGCAGCGGCCTGGGCAACGGCTGCAATTTTAGAGGCGATGACCTACCTTTTGCTGGTGATGGCGATTATGCACCAACAAACGCCGGAAAGGATACTGGCTTGCGCTACTCTGGCGATTTTAAGTATTGTCTTAGCATCGCGCTCCGGCTTCAGGGCCGGTGCCGGGTTGGCCGGAACATTGTACTCGCTGGTTGGAGAAAGACTACGCCTCACGAAACTTACGTGGTTTACTTCGGATAAAAAAGCCCTTCTCAATAGCATTGTTTGCCGCAATATCCCCGGATTTATGAGCATACCGGCACATCAGCTCCAGATATTTATTCACGGGCCGGTTGTTAGCATAGTGATTGTAATTGGTGTTGGTCTCTTAGTTAATCTTGCAATGATGCTGGTTTTATCAGGTCTGCTTGCAGTCGCATTTTTGATGCTTGGGTTATCACAACGGAAACTTAAACAGGCTGACACTCAACGGAACGAAATGAATCAGCAAGTCAATCAATCAGCATTAGAGCTTATCGGACATCTGGAGCTATTGCGCACTGCCGGAGGCTATCAGAGTGCTACCTCCCGGATTTCTCAGAGCTGGGCGGTACAAAACACCCTATTGAGAAAAATTAGCCGCAACGCTGCCCTATCGACTTTCACAGCTGCTGTTGCAGCATGTTTGCCCGTAGCGGGAACATTAGTTTATTGCTTTACGTCCCATGCCTCTGCAGAAGCTACCTTAGGGCTACTTATTTTAAGCTTGCGAGCCACAACCCCTCTGGATAGCCTGGCTTTGACGGTACTCAGCATGAATGATCAACGTGCAGCCATGACACAATTCCGTCTTCTCGACCGCGCTCCGACAATAGAAGAGCCGAATCCTCTGAACAGAAAAATTCCGAATAACAGTATTCTGACTATAGAAGACGTACATCTTAATTCTCGCAAACATAGTATCAGCGCATCGATAAATCCGGGTGAACGCTGGCTGATATCAGGAAACAGCGGGTCAGGCAAAACCACATTACTTAACAACATCATGCGTTTTGAAGACCCGGTACGAGGTAAGATTTTATTGGGCAATGTGCCTCTACCATTAGTAGAACGGGATAAACTTAGCGAGTATTTTGCTTATGCTCCTCAAAATCCATCCATATTTTCCGGAACCTTAGCCGACAACATCCGGCTTGGTAGACCGGATGCCGATGATGACACCATTGAGCATCTTGCGCGCCTGATGTTACTCGGAGATGTAATTGACCGCTCTCCTACAGGTATTAATCAGCAAATAGGTAATATGGGAGACACACTTTCCGGCGGGGAAAAACAAAGAGTCTCGTTAGCAAGGGCTTTACTTAAAGATGCGCCGGTTCTGATACTTGACGAAGCAACTTCCGCGCTGGATGAGGCTACCGAGAAGCATGTAGCTACTGTGATTTGTGAGAAGGCGAGTTCCCTGATTGTTGTTTCACACCGCAAACCTGATATTTGGCAGCCAACAACTATGCTTTACATATAACCACTCTGTTTTAGTGTTTGAACCATGGATGGTTTCGCAATATCCTCTCGTAGAGAGAAAATTATTTTCAAAATCCGCCGGGGGTAACTCTGTGCCGTCCGAGTGTCGGTCCAATCAAGTTCTGCCTCTGGTACCACTTTTAGATGTGTACACAAACCGACGAAAGTCGGTTTTTTTGTGCCTGAAATTCACTGCCAATATGGCTCGTGAAGCCCTGTTGGTTGAGATATCAGTAATTGCTGCTGAGATCACTGAATAAGTATACCGACCGGTATTGATTGAACGCAGCTGTCGATAATCAGCTGCGGAAATACCCGCTCTATCATAGTGTTGCTGTGAACAAATAACCCACCGAAAAAGTTCACGCCTTTCCTCCGATTACCCATTCTCTATTCTCGCCTACCCATCTAAACCCAAATACACCCATTTCTAGCATAGCTATTAACTTCCCAACCTCCCTACAATCTACACAAATGTTTTTTAAGGAAGTTTAGCGGTCTATGCGATTGGGAATAGATGTAGGTGGCACCAACACCGACGCAGTACTTTTAAATGGTAATCAGGTTCTATCGTGGTCGAAAAGTCCGACAACTAACAATGTCACCGACGGTATCATCCATGTCATTGAAACCGTCCTCAAACAAGCCCAGGTCTCAGTGAATGATGTTGAATGTATCATGCTTGGCACAACTCACTTCACCAATGCTTTTGTGGAGCGAAGAGGCTTACTTGAAGTTGGCATTATTCGCTTAGGCAGCCCTGCCAGCGATGCCTTGCCACCGATGACGGGTTGGCCCAAAGCGATGGCAGACAAAATGGGCCATCATATTTATTTATTGCCCGGTGGCTATGAGTTTGATGGTCGCGATATTAGTCGTTTTGACGACCAAGCCGTTCGCAATGCGGTACGAGATATGAAAGCAAAAGGGCTTCGCAGTGCCGCAGTATCTTGTACCTTTGCATTGATTAACCCGCAAATGGAAAAACGCACCGCCGAGATATTTGCCCAAGAGGCGCCTGATATCGCACTCACGTTATCGAGTTCATTTGGGCGGCCAGGCTTTTTAGAGCGGGAAAACGCCGCGATCATGAATGCCTCACTAGCGGCCATGGCAAAACAAGTTACCGCGTCATTTAAAACAGCTTTTGACCAGCTTGGGCTTAACGTTCCGTTTTATATTAGTCAGAACGACGGCACCCTCATTTCAGCCCAGTGCGCGGCCCAATTCCCCGTATTCACATTTGGCTCAGGCCCCACAAACAGCATGCGAGGCGGTGCCTTCTTAACCGGTTTGCAAGACGCCATTGTCATGGATATTGGTGGCACTACCACTGATATTGGCGCGCTCACTCATGGCTTTCCCCGTGAATCTACCATGGCTGTCGACATTGGTGGAGTGCGAACAAATTTTCGCATGCCCGATATTCTCGCTCTTGGGTTAGGCGGCGGCACTGTTATTCAACTTGCGCCCCATCAATACAAACACCCTACCCTCCCGAGTGATGTAACAATTGGCCCAGAATCTGTTGGTTACCGATTGGCACAAGAAGCCCTGCTATTTGGTGGTAACACATTCACTGCCAGCGACGTGGCAGTGGCAAGTGGCCGAGCGAATTTTGGCGATAAATCGCGCCTTCCCGCGTTTAACCCTGCCATGCTGCACAGTCTAGTCTCTCAGATTGACGGCATTATGGAAGACGGGCTGGATCGCATGAAAATGTCGCGGGATAAAGTACCAGTGATCCTTGTTGGCGGTGGCAGCGTGATCGCCCCCGATCAATTAAAAGGTGCCAGCCAAGTGATTCGTCCAGCCCACGCATCGGTGGCCAATGCCGTAGGTGCGGCGATTGCACAAGTGGGTGCCGAAACGGAGAGTATTGTGTCTTACGATGCAGTACCCCGAGAACAAGCCATTGCCCAGCTAAAACAACAAGCAATGGCCAAAGCCGTGCAGTCTGGAGCAGCCAAAGAAACGGTAAAAATTATCGACCTCGATGAAGTGTATTTAAGTTATATGCCCGGCAACATGGTGCAGGTGAGGGCGAAAGCCGTGGGCGATTTAAACATAACCTTAAACAAAGGAGCACACTCATGAGCTCAACTGCTGACTTAAACGTGCTCGACCAACAAACATTAGAAGATCTCGCTAATGGTTGTGCTTTTTTAGGTTCGGGGGGCGGCGGCGATCCGCATTACTCGATCTTAGAAATTGCTAATTTACTGGACCAGCCGGATCACCATCCAATCAAAATCATTTCTGCTGACGAACTCAGCGACGATGCGGTAGTGGCGCCCTGTGGTTGGCTCGGCGCCCCAACCGTATCTCTAGAAAAACTACCCAGTGGCACTGAAGCAACATCTGGCTTGCGTCAATTGGAAAAGGCGTTGGGCAAAAAAGTCGATGCTATATTTCCCATTGAAATTGGTGGCAGCAACGGGCTAGCGCCCTTTATTTTAGCGCTGAAAACTGGCTTACCCATTGTTGACTGCGACGGCATGGGGCGCGCCTTCCCTGAATCACAAATGGTAATTTTTAACGTTGCAGGTATTAGTGCAAGCCCAGCGGTAATGACAGATGCGAAAGGCAATACATTGATTATCGACACCGTTGATAATCTCACCGAAGAAATGGTGGCGCGAGCGGCGGCAGTATCACTAGGTGGCAGTTGCCATCTGTTTGAATACGTACAAAGTGGCGCGGAAGTGAAACGACACGCGATTCACGGCACCATGTCATTGGCACTAAGAATTGGCCGTAGCATGCGTCACGCTACCCAGAATGGCGACGACCCGACACAAGCTCTGCTGAGCATTATGAAACAATGCCCTGATTATGGGCACGGCGGTGTTTTGTTTGAGGGTAAAATTGTTGATGTTAAGCGTAAAACAGAAGACGGCTTTTCAGTAGGTCATTTACTCGTAGAAAGTTACGATGGGCAACAGCAAATGGCGGTGACGTTTCAAAATGAAAACCTCATTGCCACTCTTGGTGACCGCGTCTGTGCTACGGTACCCGATATTATTTCTGTGCTGGATAGCGACAGCGCGCAAACCATCACTACAGAGCAATTAAAATATGGTCAACGTGTGAAAATTGTGGGTGTGAGTGCCCCTAGTGTATTGCGTAGTGAACCAGCATTACACATTATGGGCCCCTCGGCGTTTGGTATGGCTGAACAATATCAGCCAGTGGAGTTACTTAATGGCTGGGAGCAATAGCCGATGATTGATGAAACAAAAAGTGGCGTTAACAACTATTCAGACTCACAAGTACCTGAACACAAAACGATAAAAGGTTGGCGCGTAGCCATCGTTATCATCAGCATTAATGTGGGCTTGTCGACATTTCTGAATGGTGCGCAAGTTGGCAGCGCACTCGGCTTAATCGACGCCCTTTGGTGTTCATTCTGGGCCGGCGTGATCCTGTGTATTATGGGTACGATCACTTCAATAGTCAGTGTTCGTTCACGCTTAAACACCTATGTACTGGTACAGTCTTCTTTCGGGTTAAAAGGCGCTGTGATTGTAAACATCATGCTGGCGATCGTGCATTTGGGGTGGTTTGGTGTAAATGCATCATTTTTCGGCAGTGCTTTGGTCGCCGCGATATCAGAGATGTATGACTGGGTTGGACCATTTGGCGTCATAGTGATGGTGGGCAGTATTTTCATGGCGATCACCACCATTTATGGCTTCGGCGCAATCAACAAACTCGCGGTGTGGGCGATCCCTATCATGATGGTGATTTTTATTACCGTGTTTGTGATGAGTTTACGCAAGTTTGGCATAGTAACAGAAGACGCCACGCCCGATGTGGCGATGACCTTCGGCATTGCACTTTCAACATTGGTAGGAAGTAATCTACTGACCGTAGTGGCCATGCCTGATATGTCGCGCTTTATCACCACTCACCGTCAGGCGGCATTTGGTATGTTTTTATCATTCCCCATTGCCATTCCTCTTCTTACCTTGCTTGCCGCTGTCCCTACTATGGCAGTTGATGACGTGAACATTATGAACATCATTCGTCAGTTTGGACTTGGCGTACCAGCGTTGTTAATTTTAATTTTGTCTACCTGGACCGCTAACTCGGTGAACCTTTACTCCTATAGCCTGAGCTTGGCCGCTACGTTTAAATCAGTAAAACCTTGGATTTTCACCTTAGTGGGCGCGTTGATTGGGGGCGCATTCGCGGTTATCGGAATTATCGATTCCTTCGTGCCATTTTTGCTGATCCTTGGTGTGATCATACCGCCCGTCGCGGCAATATACGTGATTGACTGTTTTATGGAGTTTAAACAAGGCTACGACCTATCCCGTTTGCAGTACGGGCCGTCTGTGCACTGGTTGAGTATTGCTACATGGATAGTTTCTTCGGCGGTCGCACTAGCATCAATGAACAACTGGTTTACGCTGACCACTGCCCCCGCCATTGACGCCACGTTAGTCGCCACAGTGTTGTACTTAATTGTTCGACCGTTTGGTCAACGCAAAGCCCATTAGCCCCATTTCTGTGCCCGTTGCCGTGAGTCGATTACCCATATTACTACAAAGTTACCCATCACAACGGTTGGACGGTGCACTGGGAGCAATATACTGGATGTAGCCGTATCGATTCGGCGTTTTTGAGAACAACTTAAACCTCAGTGTTTTATACAGTCATTGTTAAAAAAAACAATAACGTGTAGTGAGCGCTTACTTATAACAAGTATTATATTCAGGGAGATATTAGTGATGAAGGTCATTAATACGACACTTTCCAAAGCTGTAAAACTAGGCTGTTTATGCGCAGCAACTGGCGCGGCCATTGGTGTGGCGCATGCACAAGAAACCAACCAAACGGATAACAGCGACATAGAAAAAATCGAAGTGGTTGCCACTTCAGCTCGTGTAGCAACCAAAACCGACGCTGATCTTAACGATATTCCACAGTCCATCAGTATCGTAACTTCTGAGCAACTCCAAGAGATGGGTGCGGTAAACTTTCAAGACGTATTTCGCTATACCGCCGGTGTCAGCACCGAAGACAATGGCGTTGATGCGCGATACGACAGTTTTTCTTCCCGAGGTTTTTCAACCGTACAATATCTGGATGGCCTCAACCGTATGCCCGACTTTATCTACGGTGCCCGTATGGAAGTGTTCACTTTGGAACGCGCTGAAGTACTGCGAGGCCCATCAGCCGTACTCTATGGCGCAGGAAGTGCCGGTGGCTTGCTCAACGCAGTGAGTAAAACTCCCCGTTACGACTTTGGCGGTGAGGTTGGCGTACAAATTGGGTCAGATAATCGCAAACAGGTGATGGCCGATGTTACTGGCGCACTCGGTGATAACGTAGCCGGCCGATTTGTTGGCGTGGTTCGAGACGCAGAATTACAACCAGAAGACCAAGCTGACGACCGTATTGTTGCTATGCCTTCAGTTTCTTGGGCTATTGGAGAAAATACCGAACTAACCGTTTTGGGGCTATACCAAAAAGATGATATGGGCACGCACACCTACTACGGTGTCGACTTTACAGCCGAACGCCCACCGATTGATTTTTTCGCTGGTGACAAAGACTTCAACCACATGGATACCGAACACATTTCTGGTACCTTGATGTTGGATCATCATTTTAGTGATAACTTGTCATACTCCACCCGCACTCGGTATTTCACCCAAGACACTGACTACGCCGAAGTTTATGGTTTGCTGCCCGACGCAGAAAACATGGTTTATTCTCGCTCATACTATATTCTGGACGAACAATACGATGTGCTGAATTCAGATCACAACTTGAGCTACACCCTAGAAATGGGTGATGTTGTGCATCAGCTTTTATTCGGTATTGACTACACAGAGTTTAAACAGGAACGTGGCGAAGGCTGGGGAAGCGCTCCCGACCTAGACCGCAGCAATCCTGATTATCACGTAGATATTGATGCCCAAATACTCAACGCGTACAACACACGCAGTACCCAACTGGGCTATTACTTTCAGGATCAGATTAAATACGACGAGTGGTTATCACTTATTTTAGGTGTGCGTCGTGACAAATCGACCTCTGAGCTAAACGATGTAGCCGAAGAGCCTAATACCGCAACCACCGTGCGCGTTGGAGCTGTAGCCGATATTGGTTATGGATTCTCACCTTATATTGGCTATTCAGAATCTTATCAGCCCGTGTTCGGTGCCGACTTTTATGGTGTACCATTTGAGCCTCAAGAAGGTGAACAAACTGAGATTGGTATTAAATACCAACCCAATCAGGGTACGTTGATCACTGTGGCTTATTACGATGTTGAAGAAACCAATCGCCTAACCGCCGACCCAGAAGAAATTCAAAATACGCTTCAGGCTGGTTTAGTTAAATCAACAGGGTTTGAAATTGAAGCATCGACCTTTTTGTTTGACTCATTACGATTGAGCGCGTCATACAGTCATACCGACTCAGAAGTGCATGACAACCCTGGTGAGCCAACATTACGCCCGGGTAATGTACCTGAAGATTTAGCTTCAATTTGGCTGATGAATCACTTTATTAACGAGTCAGATTTTGCTCTGAATGCCGGTTTTGGTGTGCGCTATGTCGGCGATAAAACCGATACACAAAACAGTTTTATCACGCCGTCTGTCACTCAAGTCGATATGTCTGCCAATTTAATTTATCAGCAATGGAGTGCACGATTTAACGTGACTAACCTATTCAACAAAGAATATTACGCCACGTGCTCTGATTCTTGGGGTTTAGGCACCACCGGTTTTTGTTCACCGGGAATGGACCGCCGCATCATGCTAACGGTTAGCCGTCAGTTTTAATCACTATGCCAGCTGAACTCGACGTTCAGCTGGCATAGCCGTATGAAGGAGTTATTTTGTGAATGTATTTAGGCCTTTTCGCCACGTAGTTAAATCGACACTCATGCTGTGTCTAATCGCAAGTACACTGAGCGGTTGTGAAAGTAAACAAGCCCCATTACAACAGGCCGATACGGTATTTTACAATGGTAAAATATACACCGTAGATCAAGCCGTTCCCGAAGCTCAGGCCATAGCGATCAGACAAGGGAAAATTATTGGTGTTGGTGCGAGTCAAGCCATGCTCGCAATGGCAGGTGAACAAACACAACTAGTAGATCTTCAGGGCAAACGTGTATTACCTAGTTTTGGCGATGCCCATGTTCACCCTGTTTACGGCGGCCTCGCTCACGCTCGTTGTGCGATGCACGACGGAGAAAGTGTCGAAGATTACATTCGCATTGCACGCCTTTGTGTGGAACAAACTGAGCCAGACCGTTGGGTGTATGGTGTAGGCTGGATGCCGGGCCTTTTCCCTCCCGATGGTATTCCACGAAAAGAACTGCTAGACGCCATCTCTACAGAAAGACCTATCGTCTTTCGTTCAACCGGAGGCCACAGCCTGTGGGTAAACTCTAAAGCACTTAAAATGGCAGGTATTACAAAAGATACACCTGATCCGTACAACGGCCGAATTGATCGCGATCCGGTAACAGGTGAACTCCTCGGTGGACTGCAGGAAAGTGCAATGGCATTAGTCAGCCAATACTTATCTCCGCCCACCCAACAAGATTTAGCCAATGCGATTGAATATGCCGTTAACCATTTCAATACGCTGGGCATTACCAATATTCTCGACGCTGGTGTTGAGGTTAATGCTTCTGGAGTCAGCCCAATTATCAATGCGTATCGCCAACTTCAAGACGCGAACAAACTGCACACTAATGCCGAAGTTGCCGTGAAGTGGAATAACGATGTAGGCCTTGAACAAATTCCTCAGTTAATGGCCGCAGCCGAACAAGTGCAAGGTGATTACATTGACAATCACACGCTTAAAATTTGGATTGACGGCGTTATCGCCCAAGGCACTGCCGCAATGCTTGTTCCTTATGCTGACGCGCCAGAAATTCGCGGCGAGCCGACTATGAGCGCTGAACAATTAAATACCGTTGTGGCGCGATTTGATAAAGCGGGCTATCAAGTCATGATTCACGCCATTGGTGATCGCGCTATTCGAATGTCGCTCGATGCATTTGCTTATGCCAAAGCGCAAAATGGCACAACAGCCAACCACCACCAAATCACCCACACTGAATTTATCACCGCGCCCGACATTCAACGATTTGCGGAATTAGGCGTGATGGCTAACTTTCAACCGCTGTGGTCGACAATGGACCCCTACATGAAACTCACAGCAAACCGTGTGGGGCCTGAACGAATGAAATCGGTTTACCCCGCTCACAGTGTATTAGCCGCAGGTGGCGATATGGTGTATGGCTCAGATTGGTCGGTCGCATCTGCTAACCCACTTTGGGGAATTGAGGTTGCACTCACACGACGTACGCCGGGCCAGCCTGATGCTGAACCGCTAATTCCAGCCGAAGCCGTTACGCTAGAACAAGCGATTGAGGCCTATACCCTGAAAGTGGCTTATGTTAACCACAATGATGATCGCACTGGCTCTATTACGGTAGGAAAAGACGCCGATCTCGTGGTATTAGACCAAGATATCTTTGCGGTTCCTGTGTACCAAATTGCAAAAACAAAGGTGTTACTCACCCTGTTTCGCGGCGAAGCGGTTCACGGTAGTGTTAAAACGTTATAAATTGGTCAGCAATAAATGCGCTTATTTATGAAGGTTTTGACTTTACATGGCAACGAAAGACGCCAACAACGAGACACTTTTATCCATGTATGAGGTGGTCGCAACCAAACTGTCGCCGCAATATCGCAAGGGGTACATTAACCGCTGCGGGCTGCTGCACAAAACCCAGACCTTACTCAAACGTCGGTTAACACTGGTGCACGCTGCTCCGGGATATGGCAAAAGTAGTTTGCTTGGTCAATGGCTGCGCCAACTACGAGAAGCGGGGGTTTGCACAGCATGGTTGACCTTGGAAGAAGAGGAAGCGGCCGTGTCGGCTTTTCTAGTGCATGTGATCAGTGCATGTATTAAAGCCGGTTACCTCGAACAAAACGTATTAACCAATATCGGCAGAGTGGATGAGAAAGTTTCCCTTAAAGTCCTCACCACCCTGTTTATTAATGCGCTGACAAGCCAAACAAAGCCCTTGGTGATATTTATCGACGAATATAACCGAGTGCAATCTGATGATATGGATCGCTTTGTTCGCATGCTGATCCGCCATATTCCTCAACACGTTCACATGGTAGTTGCGTCACGCTGGCGGCCACAACTCGATGTTGAGAACCTACGCGCCCACGACGATTTATTGGAAATCACCGCCAATGACCTGCGCTTTAGCGTAGACGAAGCCGTGAGCTTATTGGATAAATCAGTAACTCAGGAGTACATGGAGCAAATTGTTAACTTCCATAAGTACACTGAAGGCTGGCCCATGGCGCTGCAAATGCTTAGACTGTGGCTAAACGGCAGCCATCGCCGTGTCGACCTCATTGCTGATTTCAGCCGAAAAACCACCGACATGGCACGGTACTTAAGTGAGCAAGTGCTGTTCGATCTCCCCCCAGAAGAACAAGATTTCTTGCTTCAAACGGCAATATTAGACCGAGTGAACGGTGAAATTGCTCAAGTAGTTACAGGCCGTAACGACAGTTGGCTTTTGTTAGAAAAACTCTACGAACGCAACCTGTTTTTATCGCCGTTGGAAAATGACCGCCAATGGTTCACCTATCACGCTGTGTTTTTAGAATACTTGCGCGATTCACTCTCTAAACACCAGCCCGATCAAGTGGAAATTCTTCATCGCAAAGCTGCCGATTGGTTAGCAGCACAAGGCGATATACGTCGCGCGGTGTATCACGCTCGTCATGCCAACGACGCAACATTGGTTGCCAGTATTCTCGATAGAGCCGGTGGTTGGCGGTTGGTGATGGATGGCAGAATGAACCTGATTAACCGTGAACTAAACGAGCTACCCACTGACATTCTCGCCACCTTTCCAACGCTGCAATTAGCAGAAGTTCTATTATTGATAAAACAGGGGCATATTGACGACGCCTATCGCGTGTTTCAACAATTGGACATAAAAGATACATCTCATTGGGGGCCAGCCGAGCTTATCGATTACCAGGTGATAGAGAATACCTTGTCAGATTACGCTGATGACAAAGTTACGCTGGAAGAAATAGAACAAATTCACCATCTCAAAGCACAATTCCCTCGTCAGGATCATTTGCTACAAGCCTTGTTGTCAGACTCATTAGCATCAAAATGTTATGGCTTACGGCTCTACCGTCAAACCCATGAAGCCTGTGCAGATGCGGCCAGTCATTATCGTGTTTTACATTCTTTGTATGGTGAAATGTTCATTCGTTTTAAACAGTTACAAGTTTGTGTTGCACAAGGTCGGCTCGACGAAGCACGTACCATCGCCGAGCAAAATCATCGTGAAATTGCAATTCGCCTTGGTGAAAACACCGACTTAGCCGCTCACAACACTATTTTTCATGCTGAGTTATTATTAGAGCAAGGGCAAATAGAGGCCGCAGGAGAGCAACTCGATAACGCCTTATCCCTTATCGAACAAGCCGATGGCTGGTTTGAACTGTATGCCAGCGCTTATGAAATCGCCGCCACATTAGCGTGGCATCATGGTGGCATTGATGAGGTGATGTCTGTTGTACAGCGAGCACGTGTGGTTGCAAAATCTCGCCACCTGCAACGTTTAGAAATTCTCGCTGATTGTGAGTCGGTGTTTTATCTGTGCATGGATGGCCAACTCAGTGAAGCACAACCCATCGTGGCTAAACTGGAAAGTATTTTGGCCCAAGCGCAGCAGCCATTTCATTTTATGCTCGGTACTATAGCTATCTGTGTTGCTTTGTACCAATTGTCGAGTAATCAAAATACGCAAGTCCTTCCGTTGCTAACGCCACATCAAAAGGCGGCAGAACAAGCGGGAGACTTACGGCAACTTATTGCTCTCGACTGCCTTATTGCTGTTGCACATCACAATAATAAATCATCAGAAGAGGCAGCCAAGCAACTCGATGAAGCTGTGCAAATAGGGTTATTTAAGGGCTTTCATCATACCTATGTAAAGTATGCACATTGGTTATTGCCCTTGGTTAACACGGTGGTTAAAGCTGACAACTTGTTACCCACCGACAAATACCGCAATAGCTTTCTAGTGGACCTAAAACGGGCCATGACAGCTTGGGAAAAAACACGTCTTCGCGACGAACAAGCCCTAACACAGGCAGAAATTGAAGTATTAAAAGAGCTCATTAAGGGCTACTCAAACAAAAAGATCGCACTGCAATTGGGTATATCACCTAATACTGTGAAATACCGGCTAAAAGGCATTTTTGCCAAATTCGGTGTCGCCAAGCGCAACGACTTGGTACAGATTGTTCGCGAACAAGGCATGGTTGAGTAGAGAATTCCGTTGTTAGCGTTAAGGCCAAACCACCACGATGTTGTTACCTACATTAAGTCAAATTAGCATCTACCCTATAAAATCAATTACGGGGAATGCGTTAACGCAGAGTATGGTGGAGCCTTCCGGCTTACGTTACGACCGCCGTTTTGTGTTGAGCGATCAACACGGGCAGTTTATCACTGCGCGTTCTGAGCCTAAACTCGCTCTTATTCACTCGGTGATTGACGAACAAGGCTTACGATTACACGCCCCCGGCATGCCTGAAATTCGCTTGTCTTACGCCCAGTTTTCAGCTCATTATCAGGGCGTCACTGTATGGCAAGACAATGTATCAGCGCAGCATTGCCATCGTGATTATGACGCTTGGTTTAGTGAGTTTTTAGGCCAACCCTGTCAGCTACTGTTTTTTGGCGAGCAGAGTCAACGCCATGCTTACGGTACCGATGCGCCTGTGTCTTTCGCAGATGGCTACCCATTATTACTCATCTCTCAAGGCTCACTGGATGCGCTAAACGCTCGTCTTCCTGTGCCTATGCGTATGTCGCGTTTTCGCCCGAATCTGGTTGTCGATCACACCCTCCCCTTTGCTGAAGATGGGTGGCAACAGATCCGCATTGGCGATGTAGACTTTGAAGTGCATTCTGGATGCGCACGCTGCGTAATGACAACTCTATCACCAGGTTCAGCTGAGCCTCACCCATTGCGTGAACCCTTGGCAACCTTGCAACAGTTTCGCCGTCAGGAAAACGGCGACGTTATGTTTGGTCAAAACCTGATTGCACTCAATCAAGGTCATATTCGGCTCGGCGACAAAGTAGAGGTACTTTCAACAAACACCGCGCCTTATTACCCTGACAACACTCAACCGCGCGAACCGGCATTACTACAAGCCCCAGAAGAAACGGGCTTCACGCTACTTTGTACCTCGGTAATTGAAGAAACCCAAGACGTGAAAACGTTTGAATTTACGCGGTATGACGGCATGCCCGTGCACTATACTGCTGGGCAACATATTGCTATCACGGTGTACGTAAACGGCGAGCCGATACGTCGCCGTTATACTTTATCATCAAGCCCTACCCAGCCCGAAAAAGTAAGCATCACCGTTAAACGGGTTGAAAACGGTCTCGTATCAAATTACCTGCACGACGTATTTACTGCTGGGCATATCTTGCACGTACGCAATATAAGTGGGCACTTCACACTACAAGCAGCAACCGATGTATCACGGGTTTTACTTATTTCTGCGGGTAGCGGCATAACACCTGTTTTATCTATGCTGAAAACCATGGTTGCCGACTCGCTAAACAACGACATTGTGTATCTACACAGTGCTCGTACACAAAGCGACATTGTCGCCAAGCAAGCCGTTGAGCATCTTGCCAAACAACACGGACGGTGTCAGGTAATCTACACCTTAACTCGTGACAGTCAGCCACCAAAGCCAATGTTGCAAGGCCATATAAGCCAAGAAACACTAGCCTCAATTCCCGATTTATTGCAGCGACAGGTTTTTTTATGCGGCCCGAACGGGTTCAAGCAACACTGTGAAGAGCTGCTGATAGAGATGGGGCTGCCCCCCGAGCAGTTTCATTTTGAAAGTTTTGGCGGCGCTGATGCGACCAACCTCGTCAATAACGTGGAAGAAAAAGCCATTACCATTCGCTTTGCAAATAGCGATACAGTGATTAACGCCAACAATAAAGCCAGTATTCTCACTCAATGTGAACGAGCCGGAGAAGCACTCCCCTCTGATTGTAGGGCGGGTATTTGCGGCGAGTGTAAAGTTAAACTGGTATCCGGTGAAGTCACACAATTGCCTGATATGGGCGGGTTATCTGCCGTTGAAAAAGCCGCTAACTACATTCTAACATGCAGTTGCATTCCTCAATCTGATTTGTGCTTAGCCAAGGACGAATGATGGAAAAACTCGATGCTTTCGATATCAGCATATTGCGGCAGTTGCAACGCGATGCCAGCCAAACCGCCGCGGCTATAGGTGAAGATATAGGCTTATCGACTTCACAATGTCACAGGCGCATCAAGCGCCTAGAAAGCCTAGGCTATATTCAACGATACTGTGCCCAATTATCACCAGAAAAATTCAACTTAACGCTTAACGCTATCGTCATGGTCACCGTGCATCGCGATACGCCAGAAGCGAAGCGAGCCTTTCAACGCTTTGTGCAAGACAACGACAACGTATTGGAGTGTTGGACTGTGGTCGGTGAAAAGTATGCCATGCTGCGCGTACTCGCCAAAGACATGGCTGCGTTTTCCCACTTTATCAGTGAGGAATTAATGGCAATCAAGCACATTGCATCATCAGAAAGCATTTTGATGATGGAAAACCTCAAAAGCTCGACACTGTTACCCATACCCTAAGCCGAAGCCGGCTGACAAACACGAGAACAATATGAAAAATAATGCCGACCCGACACGCCAATACCGCATGCCATTTCTATGCTTGAGCTTACTTTTTTTGAGCGCGATGAGTGTTTTCGCCAAGGCTGAAGAAGTGCAGTCATTCGACATCGACTCAGAGGTGATGCAAGAAAAACGCGCCATTTCTGTATTTATTCCCAAAGCATGTAAAGGTGAATCTGGCAATACTGCATGCCCCGTGGCTTACTTACTCGATGCTGATTGGTATATGAATTACCTCGTCACCCTCAGTAAAGAAATGTCGAGCCGAAATCAAATCCCACCTTTAATTGTTGTGGGCATACACACGCAAGCAAAGCGTATGTCAGACCTCACGCCAAGCAATGCATTAACAGACTGGACCGGCAAACAGCGCGCCTCCTTTTCTTCAAGTGGTAACGGCAACAACTTATTGTCTTTTATCGACAGCGAACTTATCCCTTATATCGATAATACCTATCGCCCGCTGCCTTTTCGCGTGTTTGTGGGTCACTCCCTTGCGGGGTTAATGGTGATACAGAGCATGATGACGCAACCCGATGTATTTCAGGGCTACATGGCTATTGACCCCAGCCTTTGGTGGGACGAAAAAACAACGCTTAAGCAATATGAACAGAGCCTGATACACCAAAACGTAGCTCTGAATGGCCGTTTGTATTTGGGGTCGGCCGACCACACGGCATTGGGCAACGATGGGCTGATTGTGATGAATACTACCGCTAAGCGCTTCGCCTCGGCTTTAAAACTCAGTGCTACCGAGCATTTTACGTATCGCTTTGACACCATTGCCGATGAATCGCACATGACCATTCCGCTACCCACTTTTTACCTAGGCCTGAAGTATCTCTTTGCTAACTACAGTCAGGTTCCCTTAAACCTTGTATTTGCAGGGCCAACGGCGGTTGAAAACTACTATCGTACGCTGTGGCAAACATGGGGCATTGCATTGCCCGTTCCCAAGGGGAAATTCGCGGCATTAGGCTGGATGTTATATGAAAGCGGTGAACTATCGCAGGCGGCCTTGTACGCCAACCATGCACTAGAAGTATCCGACGGTAAAAGTGCGTCAGCTAAGTTACTGCTGAGTGAAATTACGCAATCGGAACAGAACCAAGAAACTCAACCTCGCCAAACAAAGTGAACATAATGAAAGACCTGAGAAAAAGCATTCTACCCACATTACTGCTCTCGTTGATCAGTGCCTTTGCCAACGCCAATCAGTATGTCAGTAAAGATGAACTATCGGCAGTCAACGATGAAGTCATCACCTTGCGTCGACATTTTCATCAATACCCAGAACTCTCAAACAGAGAGTATAAAACCGCTGAATACATTGCCAGCTATCTTCGTGACTTGGGCATTGAAGTCACAACTGGCGTCGCTCACAACGGTGTAGTGGGTATACTCAAAGGGCGAGCACCCGGTCCAGTGGTGGCATTACGCGCAGATATGGACGCATTACCCGTCACAGAAAAAACCGGCTTACCTTACGCATCCAAACAAACCACCACACTGTTCAATGGAACAGAAGTCGGGGTAATGCACGCCTGTGGTCACGATGCTCATATGGCAATTCTTTTGGGTGTTGCCAAAATACTCAGTGAAAAAACAGATAGTTTTTCTGGCGCGATTAAGTTTATCTTTCAACCAGCTGAAGAGGGCCTTCCTCCTGGTGAAGACGGTGGCGCTCGCATGATGGTAAAAGAGGGTGTGTTTGATAAACCATATGCCCCCGATGCCATCTTTGGCCTCCATGTCTGGCCATTTCCACCGGGTAAAGTGTACTACCGCAGTGGTGGCACTATGGCCGCAGTTGATACTTTTTACCTTGATGTAAAAGGCGTACAAACTCATGGCTCTGCCCCTTGGGGTGGGGTTGACCCTATCTATGCTGCGGCTCAAATCGCCACGGCGATCCAAGGAATTCCAAGCCGACGTTTGGATATCACCAAATCGCCTTCAGTGATCACCGTAGGGACGATTCAAGGTGGGGTAAGACCCAACATCATCTCTGACAAAGTATCGATGACGGGCACCATTCGCACATTCGACACAGAAGTAAGGCAGTCCTTGCTAGAAAAACTGCGCGAAACCGTCACTCTTACAGCAGCAAGTAGCGGCGCAGAAGCCGAACTTAACGTGGTATCAGCCACCCCTGTTACCTTTAATGCACCGAGTTTGGTTAACACCATGCTACCAATATTAACCACTGAACTGGGTGAAGATAAATTAGAAACCGCACCGATTATTATGGCGGGAGAAGACTTTTCTTATTATCAACAAGAAATTCCGGGGTTCTTCGTGATGCTAGGAACAGGCGCAGACAACCAGCCTCTCTATGCCAATGCACCTAATCATAGCCCTGAATTTTTAGTGAATGAAAAGGCCTTAATCACAGGCGTTGAAGCACTGTCTACCTTGGCACTTGGCTTTTTGGAAAATAACGCTAAATAAAAAAAAGCCCACAACGTTGTGGGCTAACTTAGCAATATAAGCGTGAGAAACTATCCCAACACCTTTTGAATAGCCACCGCAATGGCAGCGACAACTTGGTCAATCTCATCCCGGCTAATGCACAATGGCGGCGACAATGCCAACGTGGAAACAGAAGGTAACGCACGCACAATCACACCTAGCTTATGGGCTTCCGCAGCAACCTTCGCGGCAATTTTTTCACTTGGGTCATAAAATTGCCGTGTTGCTTTGTCTGCCACTAGTTGAATTCCAGCTAACAAACCTACCCCTCTGACTTCTCCTACATGAGGGTGGTCGCCCACTATTCCCTGTAATTGCTGAAGAAGATAAGCCCCAGCATCTGCGCTTTTACCAATAAGACCTTGGGAATTGAGAATAGACAGATTCTTTAATCCAACTGCCGCGCCAACAGGGTGCCCAGAGTAGGTATAGCCATGGGCCAGCCCCCCCGTTTGCTCGCTATGTAATCTTAGTTCCTGCCATATTTTGTCAGAAATAAAGGCGGCAGAAAGCGGAAAATAGCCGCTGGTGATACCTTTTGCCGTCGCCATCATGTCGGGGTTCAAGCCATAATATTCGCTGGCAAACCAATGCCCAGTTCGACCGAAACCACACACAACTTCATCGACAATAAACAAAATATCGTGTTTTTTAAGGCACGCTTGCAGCAAATCAAAATAGCCTTCTGGCGGGGTAATCACGCCTCCCGCTCCCATAATGGGTTCAGCGATAAAAGCGCCGATATTGTCTGCACCTTCACGCAAAATTAGTGCATCTAACTCTGCAACTAATCGTTCACTGTACGCGCGTTCTGTTTCACCCGGTAAACCGTCGCGATAGTAAAACGCAGGACTCGTGTGAAGCACAAAGTCTTGCGGCAACGGAAAATGCCGATGAAAGCTGGCTAACCCAGTTAATGACGCGGTCGCGACCGATGTGCCGTGATACGCTTGCCGACGGCTGATCACTTTTGTTTTAGTTGGTTTCCCTCGAAGGGTTTGATAATGCCACATCAACTTGAGCAAGGTGTCGTTGGCATCAGATCCTGAACACCCAAAAAACACTTTGCCCAACGACTCTGGAGCGTGAATTAACAACTGCTGAGCAAGCTTAATTTGCGCTTCATTGCTCGCCCCACCAAAGGTGTGAAAATACGCCAATTGCTCACTGGCCGCCGCCATCTCTTTGGCGAGTTCAGGATGACCATATCCAACATTCACACACCACAAACCACCTACTGCATCAATGTACTGATTACCACTGGCATCGGTTACCGTCACGCCTTTGCCACTGTGCATAATGCGTGTCCCGTGCTGCTCGATCTGACTAATTGACGATGCGGGATGCAAAATGGTGTTGGCGTCAATCTGCTGCATTAACGTTTGGCTACTGGGATAAACATTATTCATGAGAATTTCCTGCTTTTTCGGCGCAAAAGAACGGGCTAATGGCTGTCGTTGTCGCCATGTTTTCAAGTTGTAACGAGGCGACCGGATAGCTGCAGTAATCTGCCGCGTAATACGCACTGGGTCGATGATTGCCACTGCGCCCCACTCCGCCAAATGGCATCGCGCTACTCGCACCAGTGAGTGGTGTATTCCAGTTCACAATGCCTGCGCGTATCCGTGCTTTAAAATAATCAAATTGCGCCAATGTGCCGCCGAGTAATCCGGCAGAAAGGCCAAACCTTGTTTGGTTTGCTAACGCAATTGCTTGATCAAAACTCTGATAGCGCACGATTTGTAACAAGGGGCCAAACACCTCCTCATCATAGCGGGCAGACATTGCGGTAACGTCAATAATTCCCGGGCTTACAAATGCCTTCCCTAATGGTAATTGACGGCAAGGAAGCAAGGAAATCGCGCCCGCATCGATGAGCGTTGCTTGCTGACTCAATAAATGAGACGCCGCTTCCGCACTGATCATTGCCGCCATAAAAGGGCTGGGCAAATCCAGTGGAGCTGAAATGGGAATGGTTTGCGCTTTGGCAACAAGGCGTGTCACAAATGCATCGCCTTGTGCGCCTTCAGGAACCAATAAACGCCGTGCGCAAGTACAACGTTGGCCACTACTGATAAAGGCCGATTCCAGCACAATATCCAGCGCCGTTTCAGTATCGGCTAGGTCGCCGATCACCAACGGGTTGTTACCGCCCAACTCTAAGGCTAACATCACTTCTGGCCGCCCTGCAAATTGGCGATGCAAAGCGAGCCCTGTGGCCTCGCTACCGGTAAATAAAACGCCGTCAATCCCATTCGCGGCCGCCAGTGCTTGCCCTGTCGACTTTGCTCCTTGAACAAGATTGAGTACACCGGCGGGTAACCCCGCCTCATGCCAACAGCGCACCATAAACTCACCGCACGCGGGCGTGAGTTCGCTGGGTTTAAAAACAACAGTATTACCCGCCAGCAAAGCGGGAATAATGTGGCCATTAGGCAAGTGACAAGGGAAATTGTACGGACCAAAAACAGCCATAACACCGTGCGGTGCGTGATCAAGCACGGTATTCGCGTGGCGTTGATGCCCGCTACGCGCGTGGTAAGCCTGCTGCGATATGGATAACTTCGCAATGACAGACTGCACTTCTTTTTCTGACTCCCAAAGTGGCTTACCCGCCTCCTGACTGATCAACAATGCAAGTTCATCGCGCTGCTGTGCAACCAGTTCTACAAAGCGTTCAATAAAAGCACTTCGTTGTTTGAATGTAAGCTGACGCCAATCTGACAAGGCCGCATTCGCCGCATCGACAGCCTGCTGCACATTGTCGTTACTCGAAGCTCGCCCTTGCCACATGACCTCGTGATTCGATGGGTTCAGTGAGGCGATAAGTTCACCGCCAGCCGCTCGCCATTCTCCGTTAACATAATTAGTCGTCATGCTTATGCCTCCACCGGAAAAAGTCGCAAGCCAGCACCCGCTTCAACTTGCAGAGCGTCGGCATCTGCAGAAGCTAACACCACCTCTTCATTTGCATCAAAGCCCACTAAAATTTCAGCCACGCGAAATGCGTTTAGCGTCGTTGTACACACTAAACATCGCTTGGCATGAGCCACTGGTGTACCAACTGCGCCAACAACATATTCACGGCTATTAGCGATGGTTTTGATGTCGTCTACACTGGCATGAACCGTAGGGCCACCGTCGAAAATATCGATGGTGTTTTCGTAACGAAACCCCTCTTTCAATAACATGTTCAACGCCGACTGTCCGAGGTCATGAGGTTTACCAATAACCGCTTTCGCAGCCTCGGGTAATAAATCAACATAGATAGGGTGCGTTGGCATAAGGTCAGCAATAAACTGATTGTTAGTCGTCGCACTCAGTAAATCAGCCTGTTCATACGTTAGTCCTTTAAAAAAGAACTTGCCCACATGCTCCCAAAATGGCGATACCGCCTGTTCGTCAGACCAACCTCTTAGTTCTGCCATCACCTTTTCGCCAAAACGCTCACGAAACTGCGCCATTAACAGGTAGCGAGACTTTGACGCCAGTTTTCCCAACCCTTTACCCCGTGTTTCTGGGTCGAGTATGAGCGTACCGACTTCGGTCTCACCGGCATACGCATTTACTAAGTGCAAGGTGCGAGACGACACTCTCAGGTCGAGATCATAGCTTTGTTGAGTGCGCGTCAGCATAGTAAAACTGTAAAAGGGGCGCTGAATACCTATGTTGGCATACACACCTGCGGTACCGAGAATGCGGCCACTTTCGGTATTTTGTACCACCATTAAATAGTCATCTCCCTCACCGCAAAATGCGGCGTGAGAGGCGAGAATCTTAGCTTCGAGAATACCTTTGTTGGGCGGAAATGTGGTCATGCCTGGGCTTACCTTATTGGCAAGCTGATACAAGGCATCCAGATCCGAAGGAGTAACAGGACGCACGATGTTCATTCACTAAAACCTTGTGTTATGACAGAGAATAAACACCATCATAAAAGGGAAAAGCTGTGAAAATTTCGCGAAATTCTGCTGATATACGCACTAATTTTGTACCGGTGACAATAAGCGTGATATTCACTTACACAAGGCAAATAAACCAACCCACTTTATCAACACACCTTGCAAGAGTTGATTAACCCGTCGTAATCCCCTATTTTACAGACCCCTTTTTACCAAGAGCTTACTCAGGTGCTTTATTTAGTTTGCGTTACCGTTTTATGGGCATTTTCCTTTTCACTCATTGGTGAATTTTTAGCTGGCAACGTAGACGGTTACTTTGCGGTACTCACACGTGTCTTACTGGCCTCATGTGTATTTTTACCCTTTATAAAAAGCGCTTTACTCAGTACAAAACACAAGCTCATACTGGCGGGTTTAGGCGCGATACAACTCGGGCTAATGTATATCTTTTTCTATCAATCCTTCCTGTTTTTGTCGGTGCCCGAGGTGTTACTTTTTACCATTATCACCCCGCTTTATATCGCCATTCTCAACGACACACTGTTTAAGCGCTTTACGCCCTTTCACCTTTTATGTGCCTGCATTGCCATTGCTGGCGCGGCGGTTATCCGCTTTCAAGGCGTGAGTGAAAACTTCTGGCAGGGCTTTTTCATTGTGCAAGGGGCAAACCTGTGTTTCGCGCTTGGGCAGGTCGGTTACCGAAAATGGGTGTCTTCATTCGACACCCCCATCGCTCATCACAGCGTATTCGGTTGGTTTTATTTAGGTGCCCTCGCCGTTGCCTTGCCAGCATTTTTTATCTTCGGAAACACTGACAAGCTCCCACAAACAGCTGAGCATTGGGGTGTTTTATTGTGGCTTGGCGTAGTGGCGTCGGGCTTGGGGTATTACTTCTGGAACCAAGGCGCGTTGCAGGTATCAGCGGGCACACTGGCTATAATGAACAATGCACTCATCCCCGCTGGTCTTATCGTTAATCTTGTATTATGGCACCAAGACACCGACTACAGCCGGCTGGTATTGGGAGGTACAATTATTGCCATTGCGCTTTGGATGTCGCATCGGCGCGCAACAGGCCAGTCCCAATCAATGTAATTAAGCGATACCGCCTAGGCACTGGCATAGCGGCTATCGCTTAGTGTAGTGGCTCTCCATTCGATAGTCTTTGCGAGGCCCTTTTACTTCCCATATCGAAGACCAGTTCGGCCACTGCTGGAACGCGTAATCAACTTGATAATAGTCTTCGCCACATAGGTGGTCGGCATGGGTTTGCACAGCACTGAATGCGTGAAAATAGCGTTTATCGTCAAATAACACTTCAATCTCACCATTGTGCCCTTGCTGCCAATAGTATTGGCGCTCAGCGAGCAGTGTTTTTCCGTCTGGCGCTGTCACCATTCCCTTTTCGGAATAACACAATATGTCATTGTGCCAAGTAAAAGTGGCGTCGCCTTCAAAGCAAAATACAGTATTGTTTTGATGTTCATAAATGCGTCGACTTAACTGCCAATCACCAACAAAGTCGTCGAGGCGACGCAACAAATTACTACTCATCGCGCCTCATTCCCATGACTGAAAACTAACATTCGTTTCACTCTCAACATTGGTTTTACCCTATTGCGCACTTAAAAAGCGTAGGTTGCGGTAACTGAAAACTGCTTTGCTCTACCCGGTGTTCCCGGAATTTCTTCAAACGATGTATTCCACACATTATCGGCAGCAAACACCACCTGTAAATCGGGTATTTGCGCAGGTGAATACGTTAACGTGAGATAACTAAATAACGCGGTATCACTGCCATTGCGCAGTGCATTCTCTTCTTGTTTACGCCATTCGTTATCAACCTTAATTTCAACCGACTCTAATGGATACCACACCACTCCTAATGTAAACCGATGAGGTGGGTAATTGAGTGCATAGAAGCTCGCATCTATGTTGTCATCTCGATAGTTTTCAGACTTGTGCAAATAAGTATAACTTGCCACTACATCAACGTACTCGAAGCGTGTTAGGGCGATAAATTCTGCCCCAAAAGTATCAATATCTACGGGGTTAGCAACGCGTGCAGAGGTAGAATCGAAGCTGTAGGTCCAATCGGTTAATTCGTTATCCCACCGATAAAATACCGCTGAGTCAACACGCCAAGCGCCTCTGTCTTCCGATATCCCAAACTCTAGGTTTTTACTGGTTTCTCGCTTCAGCGCATCATTACTTCTGAACAGGCCACTTGAGGTACTCCCACCAATGGCGGTGTAGCCCGCGACTTGGGTTGCTTCAGCGTAAGACACATGCATAGTGCGTGTTGAACGATCTGAGAAAACTTCGCGCCACGTCATGTCGCTGATTAACGAAAGGCTGTCGTCATCGCGATTGGTATTGTCGTACGCACCGCCCAACCTAAAAGTAAGGGTATCGCGATTACTCAGTGTCATTTGGTATTCGGGCACTAGGCTCAACTTAACGTAATTACGAGACGTAAAGTTGTTTTCCAATGTGGTTGAGTCAATGCTGTCAGCACTGAACTGCGCCGCATAATTCACTGCAATGGGGCTATTGGTATAGTGTCGACCAGACAGCGCGAGCGCTTTTACACTGGTTTCGTGAAAGGCTTGAAACGAATCAGGGTTTTCCCGTGAAAAAACATAGTGATCATCGTGTTTTCTATAATACGCTGACACTTCAAAGGTATTTCGCTCACCGTATTGCTGCTGATGATTGAACATAACCAAACGGGTTTTTAACGCTTCAGTTTCGTTGACGTTGTATGGGGTATACATATTGGGCCAGCCAAAGAACTTTTGTTGATACCCCACAAAAAGGTCGGTTTGAGAAGCCTCGTCACCAAATTGAATACGGCCTGAAATTCGTTCAAAGTCGTGATCGCCGTTGTCGATCGTACCGTCGCTTTTAGACTTCGAATACTCCCCTTCGAGGCCAAAGTAGTCGCTTGTTTTGTCTTCGCCAGGCCAACGGTAAGCCCCGTGAACGCGCTGAAGCTGAAAGTGATTATTGCCCACGCCTAACGATACACGAGCATCGGTTTGAATGGGTCGCCAAGCAAATGACACCGTGCCCACCGAACTGTTAACACCATAAAGCGCGTTGTCTACGCCGGTTAAAATACTTGCTGCGGTGAGCATTTCAGGCGCAATCGGTATCTCAGCAAAGTAGTGCCCAGTTTGCGGGTCGATCAGTGTAGCACTACCAATGCGAAACCCGGTGTTTTCGAAAATACCACCGCGGATCGTCACATCTGCTTGCGCTTCGCCCATATTGCGCGACTGCAAATCGACTCGTGGGTCATACTCTAAACTGGAAACCGCAGAGTTGAAGGTGCCAACAGACAGCTCGTTCGCTGTCACTCCACCTTCAATCGTTATTTTTTCAATACTTTTTTCGTTAGTTTTGCTTTCGTCTGCTGCGACTGAAACCAGTGGCAGCGCGCATAAGAAAAGGGATACCGCGTTGCGAAACATGCTTTGTCCTGAGGCAATAATCAATAATAGTAGGCTGTTTTACGCGGATGATACCGGAATAAGTAAAGAGGGTTAATGAAAAACTGTTTAGTGGCTAACAACTGTTTGATACGCCGTCGTTCCCCACAAAGGTACGGTCGATAAGCTGTGTTTAAAGCTACCTGAGGTTTCTTTGGTGGAATATGACAAATACATGAGGGTCTGATTCTTTTGGTCGTAAATACGGCGAATTTTCATATTTTTAAACAACACGCTTTTTGATTTAGCGAAGATCACCTCGCCCGATTTACTTTTATCGATGCTGGCGATCATTTCAGGTGTAATGTCGCCTGTTTGTCGACAAGCAATAGAGCTGTCTGACGGGTCTGCCAAGCTGAGATTGTCTTCAATACTTGCCACATGACAAGTCACTCCCGGTACTAAGGGGTCGGTGAGTGAATCAACCTTAATGTCTTTGGTTGTGAACAAACCCAGCGATACATCGCCCACTTCATTTTTACCGCACCCTGTAAGTGTAACCGCCGCCATTGCAGCCATGATCCAATATTTCATGATTTCTCTTTTTCAAGTAACCCAGTTGTTGCCCATCATGGCAGATCGACACGTTAAAAACAAAACAGGCCACTCGGTTTCCCTTGTGGCCTGTTTTATCGCGCAAAAAGCGTTACCAATGACGGCTAGTAAAGCGCAAACAAAGGGCGGCCATTTTCGTCGTATTTCACTTCCATCACACGCGCGTGACGGTTTGGATCGTACAAGGGATCTTTTTTGATCTCTTCCAATGAACGAGTATCTGTTTTTGGTACTACAGACGCATCGCCTACCGCGTGTTCATAGTCTCGTGCATGGTAAACACACAAAGGCGTTTGGTCGTCTTCGGCCACAGTAAAGCAGTTGTGACCCGGGCCATAAATACCTTTGTCGTAATCGGTTTCAAGAACCGGTGTACGCGTTTTCTTCCATGAGTTACGGTCGAGCAAGTCGGCATTTTCGTCGGCTTCCATATAGCCCATGCAATAACATGCACCCGTTGCGCTGGCAGAAAAGGCTACAAAGATCTTACCATTGTTCTTTAATACTGCCGGGCCTTCGTTCACCCAAAAATCAATGCGTTCCCAATCATAGTCAGGCGTGGTCAGCATAAACTGAACCGTTTTGAGTTTAATTGGTGATTCCATTTCTGCGAGGTACAAATTAGAAGCAGCAAACTGACCACCGGTTTTCTCGGCCCAACAAAAATAACGCTTACCGTTATTTTCAAATACCGTACCGTCGAGCGAGAAGTCGGTAAATGATTTGTCATCGCCTTCGGCGGCTTGCATCATGCCTAATTCAACCCACTCATCGTTGAGCGGGTCCTGACCTTGGCATTCCAATACGTAAGGGCGCAATGCCCAAATATCTTCTTCTTCGCTGGCGGCAAAGTAGACATACCATTTACCGTCGAGATAATGAATTTCCGGCGCCCAAATATGACGACTCATCGGGCCGCTTTCATGTTTAAACCACACATCGAAGGTTTCTGCGTCTTTTAGACCTTCAAGGGTTTTCGCTTTTCTAAGCTCAATGCGGTCATAGGTAGGCACTGAACCAGTGAAGTAGTAATAACCATCGCTGTGTTTGTACACAAAAGGATCGGCGCGTTGCTCTACTAACGGTGTATTTGTTTTCGCAGTCATCTTTTTATCTGATCAATTATCTGAGTTAATTCCAGCAATTTGTCATACAAATGCAATTCAGACGCAAAGATAACACTTTTTCTGTCAACTACGCCATAGATTCGGGTGAAATCTTCCCGCCTATCCATTTCGTGTAATTACACCTGACTCGCCGCAATCACACTGGTTTCCTCATAGGCGCTTAATTCCACCGCGATGCTTTTAGACGTAGGGGTAAAACTGTTTTCACCATAGCTGTCCAAAGGTACCAGAGGATTAGTTTCAGGGTAATAAGCCGCTATGTTCCCTACTGGTATGGTGTAAGGCACAAGTTTAAAGTTTTCGGCTGTGCGCTCAATGTCATCATCCCATAACGACCGCAGTGTTACGCTCTGCCCAGCAACAAACCCCAAGCGTTCGATATCTGCTTGGTTGATGAAAACCACTCTGCGCTCGCCGCGAATGCCACGATAGCGGTCGTTTAAGCCATAAATGGTGGTGTTGTATTGGTCATGAGATCGCAACGTTTGCAATACTAGGGTTTTGTCGCTCATGTACTTACGCGCTTTGTCGTGCAGAATATGCGCAGGTAAGTCATGGGTATGAATTAAGGCCCGTTTGTCTGGGGTATTCCAGTTTCGCTCTCTGGCACTGTTGCCCAAATAAAAGCCACCAGGCGCATTGATCCGTGTATTAAAGTCGGCAAAGCCGGGGATCACAGCTGCAATATCATCGCGGATCAGGTCGTAGTTCGCCGCTCTCGTCATCCAATCAATAGGGTAATTACCTAATGTCGCCTGCGCGATCATAGCTATAATTTCGGGTTCAGACTTCATGGTATCACTCAGCGGAGTCATCACACCGCCTGAAGCATGCACCATACTGAACGAGTCTTCCACTGTGACTTTTTGCGGCCCACTGGCTTGCATATCAATATCGGTGCGGCCTAAACACGGTAGAATGTAGCTGTGTTTTGCCGTCATCAAGTGTGAGCGGTTGAGCTTAGTACTGATTTGCACCGACAATTCACATTGCTGCATCGCTTTACAGGTTTGTTGCGTGTCGGGTGTGGCAGCGGCAAAGTTCCCACCTAACGCAATAAAAGCACTAACGTCTCCATTGAGCATTGCTTGAATAGTCGGCACTACCGCTAACCCGTCTTCTTTGGGGGGCGTAAAATTAAAGTGTTGGCCTAACGCCGCTAAAAACGCCTCGCTGGGGTGTTCGTTGATGCCCATAGTGCGGTCGCCCTGCACATTGCTGTGGCCGCGAACAGGGCAAGCTCCCGCCCCTGCTTTACCTATATGCCCGCGCAGGCACAATAGGTTAACTATCTCGTGAATAGTCGGCACCGAATGTTTGTGCTGGGTGATCCCCATCGCCCAAGTACAGATCACTCGTTCGCTTTCACAATACACGTTAGCTGCCTGAGTAATTTCAGCTTTGGTTAACCCCGATTGTTCGATAATGGCATCCCAAGAGGTCTGACGCACTTTTTCAAGATACTCGTCGATACCCGTGGTATGGGTGTGAATAAAATCCCAATCAATGAGGCTTTCGCCCTTGTCTTCACGCTCAACAAGACATTTCACCATGCCTCGAACAGCCGCCATATCACCGCCAATTTTGGGGCAAAAATAGGCAGTGTTGAGAGGCTTGGAACCGTTAGTCAGCATTTCGATAGGATGTTGAGGATGCTGGAATCGCTCTAACCCACGCTCTCTTAAGGTATTAAACGTGAGTACTTGCGCTCCTCGCTCAACTACATCTCGTAAGGTATCGAGCATGCGAGGGTGGTTAGTACCGGGGTTTTGACCAAACACAAATACGGCGTCAGCGGTTTCAAAATCTTCTATTGTCGTTGTACCTTTGCCGATCCCTATCGAACTAATCAGGGCATAACCACTGGCTTCGTGGCACATATTCGAGCAATCTGGAAAGTTGTTGGTACCAAAAGCACGCACAAATAACTGATATAAAAAGGCCGCTTCATTACTTGCTCGCCCCGAAGTATAAAACGCGGCGCGATTGGGGTTATCCAGCCCATTGAGCTGTTCGGCAATGGCTTTACAGGCTGCGTCCCAAGACACGGGTTCATAGTGATCTGTGTCGGCGTTGTAACGCATGGGCTCGGTTAAGCGCCCTTGATATTCGAGAAAATAGTCGGTTTGCTTGTTCAGCCATGTCACACTGTGTTTAGCAAAAAATTCTGCATCAACTTTTCGCCCTGTCGACTCCCAGTTCACGGCTTTCGCGCCATTTTCACAAAAGCGTATTTTGGCGGGGTCGTGCTTTTCTCCCCAAGCACAGCCTGGGCAATCAAACCCATGTGGTTGGTTGGTTTTGAGTAGTGTATGAACATTACGCACGGCGTTATCGCTGTCGAGCAGGTGCTTAGTGGTGCTTTTAAGTGCGCCCCACCCTCCGGCAGGTCCTGCATAAGGCTGATAATAATCGTCTTGTTTACTCATTGAAGTAATCCTAGTTGTAATGTCGTGGGGCGTCTTTTTTCGGAATATGAATCAACCCAAGGCCGTACCGTTTAGCCATAGCGACAGCCAAACTACTGGGTGATGCCAAATGAATCAAGCTACTGAATTGCGCCGTTACCGCTTTCTGAACCAGCTCAGTGCTGCACCGGCTGGTCATCACACAATGGCACCCATTTAACGGGCTGTTATGCAATAAGTGCATACCAATGACTTTGTCTAATGCGTTATGACGGCCAATATCCTCGGCAAAAAAGCCAACCTCGCCATGGGGAGATAAGGTAAGTGCACCGTGAATTCCCCCCGTCTGATTCCCGATGATTTGATGCTTGGCGAGTTGCGCCTTAACTGATGAGAGAGTTTCAATACTGAGTGATGTTCTCGACGTGGCGGCAACAGGCGTGAGAGAAGGAAACGCCTGTGCGAGGGTTTCGACACCACACAGCCCACATCCAGATTTACCTTGTCGAGCCTGTCTGGCCGATTTAAATTGATGTAATGCTCGCCCTAAAACAGAAACGTCGGCATGAATCCCCTCTTCACCTAATTCTGGAATATCTACCACTGACAACTCGATACCCGTGACGCTAGCGCTGGATTCGATAATCCCTTCGGTAAATAAAAAGCCCATCACAAAGGCTTCAACATCTGTTGGCGTGATCATCATCACGGCATGACTTAGCCCCTCGATAGAGATAACTATCGGACACTCTTGGATCAAATTGACAGGGTTGGCTTCGATATCAGCGGTGAGATACCGCGTTTGGAATGTTGCCTGACACATAACGCAATACTTGTGATAAATGAACCCATTTAGTTTATCACTTCATGAATAAGCGCGCAGTGTAACTCATAGCAAAGAAAAGGCAGTTGATGTCATTCTCCCCGCCCTATTCGTCGAGCCATTCAATTAACGTTGTGTACAGTGCTTCTTCAGCAATGGGCTTTGTTATGTAACCATTCATCCCTGCGGCAAGACACTTCTCTTTGTCGCCTCGCATAGCGTTGGCAGTCATCGCGACAATGGGAATAGTACGATAATGATTGCCTGCATCACCACGGCGTATACATTGCGTTGCTTCATAACCATCTAGCTCTGGCATCTGACAATCCATCAGTACAATGTCGAAGGTACTGTCAGCGTTCAGAGCATCAATCGCTTCTACGCCATTATTAGCCGTTTCGATATGAGTAAAGCCCAAGTGGTTGAGCATGGATGTGGCAACAATCTGATTAATGTCGTTGTCTTCCACCAGCAAGATACGCTTGTCTTGTAGTTGAGCCACCGTCTTTTGTGAGAAATCTTCAGGCTGTGCGTGATGTGTGTCGTCAAATCGCCGCACATTAATTGGCGACGCATTGGCGGCGTTATTGGGCTTTTGTTTTAGTAACCTTTGTGTTGCTACCAGGTCTGAGCGAGACACAGGTTTATTGATATAACCAAAAACCGGCGTGTGCTGGTAACTTGTCAGTGCGTCGTTTTCGCTAAACGTAGTTAACAAAATGCAATATGCAGCGTGTAAACAACGAAAATCTTTCAGCGTTTGAAAAAAAACATCGTCAGACGTAGCGGGTAAATTGAAATTGTCTGACAACAAAACAACATCAAATGGAGCGCCATTTTGGTTGTCGTGGTCAGTTAATGTTTGTAATAAATGAGCTTGTGATTTACTCACCACTACCCTTGCTCCCATCTTCGTAAGCATCTGTGCTATGGCTTGACGCGCTTTATTGTGACTTTCCACCAGCAACACACGTGACCCGCTAAACCCGTTATTGAGTTCTGATGCGCTATTGCTGGTAGTGGCCGCAGTGAGCTTCACCCAAAATACAAATTCACTGCCCACACCAAGCTCTGACGTTGCGGTGACATTCCCACCCATCAATTTGCACAGCTTTTTCACGATAGCAAGGCCTAAACCACTCCCGCCAAACCGCCGTGTCATTGAGGCGTCGGCTTGAGTAAATGCGTCAAACAACGCGTCAATTCTGTTAGCGGCAATCCCTTCACCAGAATCAGCCACCGTGCAATGCAATAGGCAAGTACCGTCGTCCTGATGGCGGCACTCAGCTTTAACCACCACTTCTCCTTGGCGGGTAAATTTAATCGCATTTCCTAAAATATTGGTGAGCACTTGTCGAATGCGGTTTGGATCACCCTCCATCAAAGGTGCTTGCATACCACTGGTATCTAAAATCAGTTCCAAGCCCTTTTCTTGAACCAGCACTGACGCACCTTCAACCGTGTCTTCAATCAGCTTTTCCGCGTCAAACTGAATACTTTCAAGCGCGAGTTTTCCCGCTTCTATTTTTGAAAAGTCGAGTACATCATTAATCAATGATAGCAGCGACGTTGCACTGCTATTGGCAATATCAATCTTTTGTTTTTGCTCTGGGGTAAGTGTTTCTCGCTTTAGCAGGTTCAGCATACCAATTACGCCGTTCATGGGCGTGCGTATTTCATGGCTCATATTGGCCAGAAAATCCGATTTGGTTCTGTTGGCAGACTCGGCTTCAATACGCGCCCACTCTAATTTGTGCTCAAATTCTTTGCGTTCAGTGACATCTTGCTGAATACCAATAAAGGCGACTAACTCACCTTGCTCATCAAAAATAGGCGACAGATGCAGTATGTTCCAAAACGGCTCACCATTTTTGCGATAGTTCACCAATTCAACCACCACGGTTTGTTGCTGCTGAATGGTTTGCCGAATCAACTCCACCGACTTTTCACTGGTTTCTGGCCCTTGTAAAAACTGGCAATTACGCCCGAGTACATCTTTGCGCCTATACCCAGTTATATTCAAAAAGCCTTGGTTAACATAAGTAAGCGGAAAGCCTTGTTGCTTAGCATCGGCAATGGAAATACCGATAGGTGCCGCTTCGATGGCTTGGGCTAATAATTCATTGAGTTCTTTGGCTTCAGCCAACTGCTTAAAGGGGTTTAATATGTAGCGCTTTCCGAATATTGCCAGCACGCAAAAGCTCAGTGTGAGGCTCAGTAATACCGCCAGGGCAATGCTCGACATAAACTCGCGCTTCTCACGCTCTAAATTGGCGATGCGAATAAAATACTGCGCGTTAATATGCGTTCCAGCAATTGTGGTATTAGTGATTAATGCAAAGTCACTGCTTTGCTCAAAGCTTTGATAAGTGGCAGCATCAGAAACCAGTCGAATAGCGTGACCCGGTTTCATAGACGCCGCGAAAAAAGACGCGAGAGGCTTGTTAAACTGCGCGGTTAACACACCCTCAACAAACCCGTTGTATAAAATAGGCACAGAGATCTCGAAGAAAAACCCCTCATCAATATGATGAATCGTAAATTTAACGTTTAACCCGTCATTCAGTAATTGCTGAAACCAATCGACTCCCGACACATCGCTGTACTCATCGCCTTTATTACCGTATATCGCCTCGCCTAATACATTGAAAACCGTGATATTTTCTTTATTCCCTAAAATAGTTAAGTTATTCAAAAAATCATCTAAGTTGCCGCGTTCAATATCTGAACCCATCACGCTATTGGCAACAACCGGTGAGCGTGCAATGTCTTCTAAAACCTGCTGTCGATTAACGAGGTACTGACGAATATTTTCAATCGCATACGACGCTTCATAATTTGAAGCTGTACGTTGAGTTTGCAGTAAGATACTTTCTGCCCGCTGACCGACAATCAACATACTGATTAACAGCGACAGCAGTAAACTGGCGAAGAAAAATAAATAGAAAACGCGATTAGAACGCCAATTTACATTCATTCAGGCCGCCCTTTGGCAGGGAATACATTAATTGCGCCGTCTTCCAAATACTCGGCCATGCAAAAATCGTCTAACCCTAACGCTTCATGTGCATCTGCGTCTTGCTTACTCCACGGACGAAAGGGCGTGTGATAGGTTTTAGTCAGCCCCTGAACGGGGGCTTCAATATGCTCCAGCGCGTTGCGTAAATTGGCTCTGTCGACTGTCATATCACCAGTGAGCACGACTTGGTTTAACGCGGCAATCACCAAACGCCCGAGGTCATAAGCATGAATAAACCCCGCAGGTGCTGGCATGTCACGAGGTGTAGCTAAGCGATTGGGAAACAACACTTGTGCGTGAGAAAACACCTGATTGGTAAACGGGGTTTGCGGAGACGACACAAACGAAAAACACGATTGTATAAAGTGAAGGTTAACCGACTTTCTTATGTCATGCGGGACCCGTTGGGCAAAATCACCGCCTGTTATACCCCAATGACTCACTAAAGCTATAGGCTGAGCGCCTTTAATTTCAGCCAACGCCTTTGAAAAAACCTGCCCTTCTACCGCATTGCTAACCAGCAAAATGCAATCGGCTTGTTGGGCAATAATGTCGCGCAACATGATACGCGCATGGCTTTCTTTGGTATTCCAATTAAACCAAGTGGTACTAGGTGAACGCCCATATGATTTATTAATAGCTCTAGACATGGTTTGTTGATTAGAGCGCCCCCAAGGGGTTTCTTCTAACAACAAATGGGGGTTGTGGCACTTTAACGTGTCAGTTGCATACGAGACTAACCTCAATCCGGCTTTGGTGTCGTCAATTGACAATCTAAAGACCCAGTTTTCCCCAGCTTCGTACCGTGTTATTGGCCCGCCAGCAGCCCATGGCACCAGTAACAAAACACCGTTTTCATTAATGTAATCTCTGTATTTAATATAAGGAGGAGAATGCAGCCCTCCTAAAACAAACAGTGCTGATTTGTCAGTGGTGAACTGCTGCATATGCATTTTAGCGCGATTACTATTGCCTCGATGGTCCTTTTTCAATAGTTCGAGACGATAGCCTTGCACGGTAAAGTCGACTTCACTTAGTGCGGTTTGCAGCCCCATGTACATCGATTCGGCCGACGCAGCATGATTGGAATAATCAGCGTCGTGGTAAATAGTTAAAGTCTTGGACGCCGCCACCGACTGGCCAGCAAAGGCCAGTAAGTACAGGGGAATGAGAAAAAAACGCAAACCTTGTATTTTCATTTCAACACTCTCGACTGCCATTGCTATTTTGCCCCACATACACAGTCGACAACGCAATGCTCACTAATCATTCAACAAAAGTCACGGTTAGACTTTGTAACCTAACAGAACTTTAGTTCAACTCAATTGTTTATGAAACGTAAATACAATAACAAGAAATGGGTTTAATCACGTTATTTTTCGGTACTCATGGTTCGCTTACACAAAATTAGACTCACTTTCTGGACGAATCACTAACTCATGAATATGCGCAGAGGCAGTGGTATCTAACTGGCCCATGATGGCTTTGGCAACATCTTCGGCAGTTAAATAATTCGGTCGGTCAGCCTCTCTGAAGTCGGTATCTACGCCACCGGGATAAACCGATAACATTTTAATGTGACTACCGAGTAATTCTTTGCGCATCACTTTTGTGTAAGCATCTAATGCCGATTTACTCGCTGTGTAGGCCGCAATTCCAGGGTTGGCAAACAAACAAACCGTAGACAGCACATTGACGATAGCACCCTGCCCTTGCTCTCGCATGCGCGGCAGAACGGCTTGCATACAAGCGATGGGCACATAACAGTTTACCTGCATTAACCAATCAAGTTGCTCAATTTGGGTGGCTTCGCCACTTTGTCTGACGTTATTCAAACCCGCACAATTGATCAAAATATCAATTGGCCCATTTGCCGCAACGGCATGGTTGAAAAACGCTTCTCGAGCCTGAGCGTCGGTTAAACAAAAATGTTCGTGATACACGTTATTGTCATTCGGCAATTGAGACATAGTAGCAGCGAGCTTTTCCTCACTTCGCCCACACAAGCTGAGCACGTACCCTTGTGCGTGCGCCAGTTTCGCTAGTTCTCGACCAATTCCAGAAGATGCTCCGGTTAATACCAAATGTTTTGCCATGTTGCTTTTCACTAAAAATCAATTTGTTGTATAGACTAACTGACCTTTGCGTGAACACCAGACATTTGTGGGAAAGTAATAAAATACCAAACGACAGTAATGAGCGAATAGCGGAAATCGCTATTCGCTCATTACTGGCAGCTAAAAACAAGAAGCCACTGGTTGGACAGTCTACAATCACTTGTTGTTTAGCCCTAAACCTTCGAAAATCAATGATTGATGTGTGCTTATGCCGGCTATAGTGCCAGATGCTATTGCTAAAGTACCATTCTGCATTGGGTTGGATAGGTCTCCCGCAACGTAGACGCCTTTTATAGAACTTTCCTTTAATTCATCCACTTCGACAACTTTCCCTAACGGCGCATCTGACAGAGATAAACCCAATTGATTCACTAGAGGGGAGGTTATTTGGGTCTGGGGGCCAACGTACAATCCACTTAGTGGAATTATTCTTCCATCAGCGAGTTCTACTGACTCCATCTTTTCATCATTGCCATTTACCGCCACAACAGGCGAATGCTCGAAATTCACATTGCGAGATCGGAGAAACGTCTCGAAAGTAGGTTCCGGAAAATATACTCCTTGAGTAAACAAAGTGGTGTCTCCCCAATCAGGAACCATCGCGGCTTGATGCATCGACAATTCAGATGTGGCCAGAACACCTAGCGCCGTGTTCCGCAACTCATATCCATGACAATAGGGGCAATGCACTACATTCTTTCCCCAGTACTTTTGAAGCCCGGTCAATTCGGGCAATTTATCAGTAATCCCACAAGCTATTATTAACCGTTTGGCCTTGGCTCTCATGTCTTGTCTCGTCTGAATCGAAAACTGGTTTCCTTGTTGTTCGACAGTAGTTACAGCGTCTTGCCAGAATTCGAAAGTAGGATAAACGAGAAGTTGCTCTAGAGCAGTTTTACGTATTTCGGCAGGTGTTTTTGCGTCTAGGCAAAATACACCGTGCGATTCAGCGGCAAAGCGATTTCTTGGTAAATTGCTATCAATCACCAAGACTTTTCGCTGTGCACGAACTAACGGCATAGCTGCGGCAAAACCAGCAAAACTGCCTCCTACAATAATCACGTCATACATCATCACTAAGCTCCAACTTTTAATGTAACATTTGTTGTTACGTATATAGGCTAGCACGAGTCATGTAACATTAAAAGTTTCGTGTTATGATTTGTCTGGGTAACGAAGAGAAACAAGAATGAGAAAAGACAGTCGGCTTTCACGAGTACTACATGTGTTGATTCATTTGGATGTGCATGAGCATCCAGTTACGTCGGAGATCATTGCGAATATGCTCACTACTAACCCTGTTGTAGTGCGCCGTACAATGGCTCTTTTACGAGAGTGCGGTTATGTTGAATCTATTAAAGGGCATAACGGTGGATGGTCGTTGAAACGTCCATTAGCGGAAATCACCTTATTGGATATACACCGAGCATTGGGTGAAAGCAGCGTTTTTACAATAGGGCTTACAGATGAACACAACAACTGTGTGATTGAGCATGCAGTAAATCGTGCATTAGCGGATGCTATGTATGATGCTGAAGCGGTTCTACTTCAACGATTTGGAGAGGTGACGTTAGCAGAGTTGGGCAAAGACTTTGAATCTAATTCTTAACTATTGTTTCCTACTCGAACAACCGATAGAGACTTGGTCGTATAGGATAGCCATTCATGGTGAACAGGATGTCCGATCCTTGTCTATAGCTGCTCATCAAAGGCCGACCAACGATGACCGCTTCTCGCTCATTTGAGTCTTAAACAGCCACTGATGAGACTGAAAATGGTCATCAGCGGATTTTAACTATAACGATTTCTATATAATTGAGTGGGACAACAGTTTGTTGCCCCATTATGTAGAGAATTCTATGCTCACCTTCGATTATCGCTTTTATCTGTTATGAATAATGTGCTCTAAAGATCGCATAAAGCCCAAAAATGGTTACTCCAATAGGTTTAAAATCACTTAATGTAACCAAAATAGGACTCTAAGTAGAAACTTGACAGCATTAATTTAAAGTCCTAAATTAAGAACATTAAGCATAAATACTCCGAATAATGTAACCAAATCAGGACTTTATAGTGAAAGATTTGACAGCTACGGCATTAGCAGAAGAGATCGGCGACAGATTGAAGCAAGCTCGACTAAATCGAAACCTCACACAATCTGAAGTTGCGGAGCTTGCTGGCATTGCTCGCAAAACGGTTTTAAATGCAGAAAAGGGAAAAGTTCAGCTCGACATCATGATTGCTATATTAATGGCATTAGATCTCACCCAGCAGATTGATCTATTTCTCCCTAAACAAGACATTTCTCCCTTACAGCTGGCCAAACTGCAAGGAAAGAAAAGGCAGAGAGCCTCTGGCCAGCGCAGTAACAAAGATGAGGAAACACCAGAATGGTAATGGAAGCCATTACAATAACATACCAAGACGATGTTGTTGGTGCGGTGAGTTTTGACACTGAAAAGGGACTTGGGTCATTTGAATATGATCCAGGCTTCATAAAAAAAGGCATCGAGCTGTCCCCGATCAAAATGCCATTATCGAATCGCATTTATAGCTTTCCCGAACTGGATTTCAATACCTTTAAAGGGCTACCAGGTTTAATCGCTGACTCCTTACCTGATGATTTTGGTAACGCTGTACTCAACGCATGGGTTGCAGGTCAAGGTCGTTCACCGAGTGACATTACCCCACTGCAACGCCTCCAATATACGGGAAAGCGAGGCATGGGCGCTCTTGAGTATGCGCCTGCTACAAAGTTACGAAGTTTAAATGCTTCACAACAAGTAGAAATCCAATCGCTCGTTTCAATTGCACAAGAGATCTTAGATTCACGAGGTAATTTTGAAGTAGAACTCAAACAAAATGGCCAAGATGATCGAGAGGCAATGATGTCTTTATTATCAGTTGGCATGAGTGCGGGAGGCGCGCGACCGAAAGCCGTATTAGCATTCAATAAAGATTTTACTCAAGTTCGCTCCGGCCAAGCCAAAGCGCCAAGTGGTTTTACTCATTATTTGATGAAATTTGACGGCGTTAGCGAACACAACAAAAATCAAGAAACCTTCGATGACCCATTAGGCTATGGAGCAATGGAGTTTGTTTATCATTTAATGGCTAACAAATGTGGTGTCGATATGATGCCATGCCGCTTACTCCATGAAGGCAACCGACGCCACTTTATTACACAACGGTTTGATCGAATTCAAAACAGCAAAGTACACGTACAAACGCTAAACGGGCTTGCCCACGTTGATTATAAAAAGCCGGGGGCATTTTCTTACGCAGAGTTATTTGGCATTGCCAGACAGTTGAAGTTTTCTGCTGTTGACGCTGAGCAGCTATTTAAGCGCATGACGTTCAATATCATTGCTCGAAATCATGACGACCACTCAAAGAACTTTGCCTTTATGTTAAAAAGAGACAAATGGTCTCTCGCACCAGCTTATGATTTAGCATATAGCTATAAACCAGGCAGTAAATGGGTGAACAGCCATTGGATGAGCTTGAATGGCAAAAGAGATAAATTTACACGAAGTGATTTCTATAGTTTAGAGAAACTTAGCCCTATTTTTAACAAGAAAAAGATCGACGATATTATTGATGCAACGATTGAGCACGTATCAACTTGGCGTCAGCTTGCTGAGGAATGGGATGTACCAACAACACTGATAGACGAGATACAGGAAAACTTACGGCTCGATATTTAGTATGCTCATAGTTCTATACTCACTTCAGCTTTTCGCTCATTGAAGTCTAAAACGCCTACTGGCGAAAATGAAAATGGTTAAAAGCGGTAATTCACTAAAATGACGAGCGTGAACAGTATCGAAACCCACTGTTAGCAACTTAGATCTGACTTTTGGATTTTTCCCAATTCCGTGCATTTATCATAATCAAATCACAGACTGGGTCTTTAATTTCACAGTAGGCGTCCCTATCAAATCTAGTGTATTTAGCTAACGACTGCTTCATTCTGGAATATGCAGTTGCTGATTCAGGAGGGTTTCTAAGAAAATCTCTGAACAAGAGAGCATATTTGTAATTTTTAGCGCCTACTCTACGAATATGAATGTTAGCTTTAAAGTTCCACTTGTGAGTCACCCCCTGTAAATAAATTTTTCTCCATTCCTCTTCATCAAATTCGTTAGGCGGCAGGTGGTCTTTACTTAGATAGGCATTTGAGAAACCAAAGCCTTTTGTGGCACTGTTGATTACCTCGCAAATCTCACCTGAAATTTCGTTTACGCCGATTTGAATATCAATGCGATCTTTGGACGGCATATTTTGTATCGAGGTCGAACCAATATGCTCGATACAAAGGGAAGTTTTGCCCAAGACGGAGCTTAAATCTGCTTTTGCCTCTTTAAATTGTTCGAGCCAAATTTCTTGATAGGGAATGATATCGATCGCGTCGCGTTTCATTTTCGTTTTGGGAGGGTTAAACCAATATTGATTACGCAGAAGTCTAAGATGGTTGGTTGCCATGTCAATACAAAAAAATTTTAACGACAACCATTAGGTGATGACAATGAGATGTCCACTATTCACTCAAAGCCATCCTAGGACGGTATGAATCTATATTACTCTGCATAACACTTAAATACTCTCCGACAACATTTCATGCAATATACGCATTTCTTTGCGACGCCTTTGGCCGCTATTTTGGGTTACACTTTCCATTTACGCTCACAAGGACATATTTATGACAACGGTTATTTTTTCCCATGGCAAAGAAAGCGGGCCTTGGGGAAGTAAAATCAAAACATTGAGTGAAGTGGCTAAAAAGCGCGGATGCCAGGTTGATAGTATTGATTATCGCGATTTACCAAGCCCTGAAGCACGGGTAGAACGGCTAATTACAACGACACATAAATACAGTGGCAAGGTGATTTACGTCGGCTCAAGTATGGGCGGATATGTCTCGTTGGTTGCGGCCCACAAAACCCAGCCGTGTGGCGTATTTTTGCTGGCGCCTGCGCTATATATGCCCACTTATGCGCAGCACGCTTACCCTTATGAAGGCCCTGTGAGTATTGTTCACGGATGGAAAGATGATGTGATCCCAGTAGAGCACGCTATTCGCTATGGGCAAAATCGGCATTGTGATTTGCTGTTAATTGATGGCGATCACAGGCTAAACAGCGTATTGCCCACACTAGCACAGCAATGGGATGAATTTTTAGTGCGTATCAATGGCGCAGAGAGTAAAGACTAAAAAACGGATAGCCAGCAAAGCTAGCTATCAGCTTTGGTATTGGCCACTAAGCAAAGTGGCACACAACAAATTAACGTGGTAATTATCATTAACAACATAACGCCACCTTTTACGATTGCTGAGCAGGTTGTGTTGTTACCAAACGGCACACCTGATCGCCGTAGTAGTTGTTACTGAAGTTACACACAACCTGTGCAGTTTGTGACGGTGCAGGTTTGCGCTTAATGATTTGTTTAATGATCTGAGACATGTGTTTTTCCTTGTAAATGACACCCTTCGGTTGATGAATAGAGTATCGAACAAGACCTAAATCTTTTAAATCGATAAAAACTAATCATTGTAATTAACTAAAGCAATTACAGACCATTCATTCCCATCAAAACAGCGATTAACACCTATAGCTCGTCTTCTGTTTGCCTTTTGTGGTGTCCCTTTTTCGGTTTCTCGCGTCATAGCTAATAGGCCAATAAAGGTATTAATCAGTAAACACAGGGACCGCCTTATGCACGACACACAAAAACCGTACGCCAAACCCTTTCCTCTTTTTAACGCCGGCGTATTGTTTCTCTTTTTTGTGTGCTCACCGTCTCAGGCTTTTGCAGTAACTACCGCTCATGACCTGTCACCACTTGGTATGTTCGCAGCGGCCGACTGGGTAGTGAAGTCTGTTATGCTGTTGTTGGTACTGGCCTCACTAGCGACATGGAGTATTTTATTTGCCAAGCTATGGGAGTTGCGCCACACCAAACGCATTCTCAGCAGCAGTGTTGTTGCAGTTCAACAAGCCCCCGCATTAGCACAAGCCATAAACAATACTCAGGTAGTGGGGGTGGGACGTGCTTTACTCGACTGCGCTAACACCGAGCTTTCTCATTGCAAGAAATTACTCTCACACTCTCACAATCGCCCCCCTATTCATCAAGGGCTAAAAGAACGCATTGGCTCAGCGTGTAATCAGGTAGAAGCGGCCATGACACGCGATATGAAAATCGGCACCGGCATGTTGGCAACCGTGGGAGCAGTTGCGCCTTTTATCGGTTTATTTGGCACCGTGTGGGGCATTATGAACAGTTTCATCGGTATTGCTCAAGCCAACACTACTAACTTAGCTGTTGTTGCGCCGGGCATTGCTGAAGCTCTACTTGCAACGGCGATGGGGTTGGTCGCGGCCATTCCTGCGGTCATTTTTTATAACCAAATTAATCGACAAATCAGCGCCATACGCGCATCGATAATCGATTGTTCAGCCCTAATACAACGCTTAGTGTCTCGCGAACTCGATCATCACTACCTCACGCAAACCGAGTCATAATATGCAATTTTCTCATCAAGACGAGTCACCAGAAGAACTCCACGACATCAACGTGACGCCCTTTATTGACGTTATGCTGGTATTGCTGATTATTTTTATGGTGGCTGCCCCACTGGCTACCGTGGATATTCAAGTGACATTACCCACCGCCGCCACTGAACCTACAACACCTCCTGATTCCCCAGTGATATTAACGTTAAAAGCAGACCTCTCGTTGCGCATTAACGGTGAACCTGTCGCAGATACAGCGCTTACAGAAACGCTAAACCAAGCAATGAAAGAAGACAAACAACAGCCTATTTTTCTTCGAGCAGATAAAACCGTAGATTACGAACACTTGATAGCACTGATGGACAAACTAAGAAACGCAGGCTACCTCAACATGGCTTTAGTAGCCTTGGAAAGTCCACCCACTAAGGAGTAGGCGTAAACTTAAACTCGTCGTAGAACCGAAAGCAGGCTTAACCGGCAATATGGAAGCAGTTTAGTAGGGGGTTATTAAATGATGACCTATTTATCGATTTATCTGATGTGATGGTCGGCTGTCAGATAGGTTTCGATTGAAAAAGCTCAATACTTGCGCACTGACCCTGTTGTGTACATCAGCTCGGTCAATCGCAGGAGAGTCTGAGCACAATGTTTTCACGTAGACCTTACCCGAATCAGTACATTCAGATAAAAAAGTGTAGTGACCAGCGCCTTCAATTTCGGTGTATTCAGCACCGCTGACAAGAGTGGCCACTCTTTTGGCATTTGATATCGCAGGAGCTACAGTATCTTGTGTCCCCACAATTACTGAAACTGGTATCGTTATTCCTTTCAGGCTGTCCTCGGTAATAGACTGGATTACCGCAGGCGACAAAACAACCGCCGCTTTTATTTGATCAATTTTATAAGAAGCATGCTGCCTTTTAAGCGATGCTTTCACAATATCGGAGTTTTTAACCTTGCTAAACTCCTGATCAATGTTGGCAAACTCTACTTGAGCGTCGCAAGTAAAGTCCCTTTTATCACTATTACAAAATTCTACGAAAAGGGATTTGTCTGTAATACCGCCAATTGAAGCGATAATGGTGTAACCACCCAGCGAAAACCCTACCATACCTATATTTGTCGGGTCGATATAAGGAAACCAGTTCTCATCGTTACTTATTTTATCTAATGCAACCGCTATATCCTTGCTTCGCTCCCACCAAAGGATATATCCTTCAGCATACTTTTTAGCTTCTATTGCCGTATTACCATGATGGTTTACACCTACTACTAGGTAGCCATTTTTAACAAGTCTTTCTGCTAGCCATAGCATTTGAAGTGCTGATCCCCCTGTTCCATGAGACATGAGGATCAAAGGTTGCTTTTGTGCTAACGGAGTTGCATTCCATATCGCGTTTCCCGCTGTAAAAAGCTCCTCTCCTGGTTTACCTAATCTAATTGGTGAAGGGGCATCATCATGTGTAGGATAGAAAACATGCACAGTAATTGGACGCTTTTGTTTTCCGTCCCAAGACATTCTTTGCTCGTCTGCAAATTCCAATTTCACCACGCCAACGTTTACCTGAGCGACACTGAGACTGGAAAACAGAGTCATGATCAAAATTAAAGTCACTTTTAGATTTTTCAAAACCACTTCCTTTTAGTCTTATAACTGCAACGTCTAGCAACTGCGCAAGACCAACAATGTTACAACCTACATTAACTTACGAGGCTAAAAAGTCCAACGTCTGTGCAGTGACTATCAGGAAGCGCTCTAAGGCAGATTACAAGCGAGAGGGAAAGAGACTAACATGCTTGAGATATACGCAGCCAATTTACAAATAGAATTCAATGGGGATCACCATTTCTACAGCGCCGTTTTTGGCTTCTCGTGCAAACACGGTCTCTGGCGCTTGAGGTAGTGGTGATGCGCGATGAATCAATGCAACGGCTTCATCATCTAAGCGCTTAACCCCCGCACTTTTGATAATTTCTACCTGATCCACTGCGCCAACTTGAGACAACATAAAACGAACAATCACTACGCCTTCTTGCTGTTTTTTTCTCGCCAGTCTCGGATATCGCTTTTCATGCGCCAACTCAATCATAACCTCATTCAACCACGTGGTTTTTAACGACAACAAGGCTGTGTCGCTGTATCCCGAAACGGGCGCGGCCGAGCTTGACGCCTGCTTGGCAACTTGTGCAACAGACGGCGTTTGTGGTGTCATTTGTTGCGGTGATTCACGCTCAGTGGTGGGCGTAGGCTGTTCTAATACGGTGTTGGTTTGCTCTGGTGTTTTGCGCTCATCTGGCGGTGAGTCTGGCGTCTCCACATGATTGTCTTTTGTATCAGCCTCTGTGTCTGATTTCACTGTAAGTGCGCTTTTTTCAACAACCGGTGCTTTATCAATTTCAAGGTGAGGTGTTGAAACGGCTTGAGGCTGAGTCTCTGGCGGTAGTGGTTGAGCCGCGCTCTGTTCTGTTGCCTGTTGTTCTGTGCTTGGCGCTTGTAAAATTTGGGCGATTTGAAACACCGCAGGAGCGGCTTCAATTGGCTTCACGTCAACCTTGTGTGGCGTATAGTAATAAGCGGTAAGCACTGCGCCGTGGATGAATAACGCAATACCGGCCGCCGCCAGCCATCGACATTGTCGCTGCTTGGTGGGAGGTAAAAAGGCATTGGTGGAGTATGTGTGGGCAAGCATTACTTGCACTGAACCTCACTTGGACGACGCCACATCCAAATGGCACCCAACGACATGCCAATAGCACTGGCCACTAAAGAACCAACATGATTAACGTACACAAACATGAGTAAGTAGCACACCAGCATAGACAAAGTGGCAATACATTTAACACGCAAGCTAATGCAACCGTGATCTTGCCAAGCTTGAATGCTAGGCCCGAACACTTTGTGATTCACCAACCAATGGTGCAGTTTGGGCGAGCTTTTTGCTGCTGCCCACGCAGATAACAACACAAACTCAGTGGTGGGCAAACCAGGTACAACAATACCTATCAACCCAATAGCAAGGCTCACGTAGGCCAATATACGTAATAGAATACGATTGCCAAACACCTTACCAAACCAACTATTTGCGCTCTTCGCGAACATGAAAACTCACTTTAAATCGATGATCCTCACGGTATCATCTTAAGTAAAACACACATCAACCTGTGCACGCACAAAAGTAAACGCATCGCGCCCCCCTTGGCAAGCACGCTCTCGCTGTTGAGGTGATAACGGCAAAGCGTCTAACACTTGTTTAAACTGCTGCCAATGTTTAGCTCTACCTTGTTCGTGACCAGCCATATGTGATGCACCCAAGGTTTCCGACAAACCTAATTTTTTCGCTAACTTCAGTAAAAACCCTGCGCCTATGGTTGAACCTTCCACCGCGTAAACCCAACCCAATGCCGTTGCGGGATCAACCGCCACCTGTGGAATACTTTGTTGACGCAAAATTAAACTCTCATCAGACACACCTAAATCCATACAATCTTTGGTTAGGGCGTCAAATCGACTGTGCCAACCTGCTTCTCGCAACCACGCTTGCAATTGAGGGTCGCGATACAAACCCTGCACAGCCCAATGAAAACCATATTGTAACAACAAAAATTGTCGATACCCGGTTAAATCACGAAAACAATTAGTACGCATAATACTCTGATCTAGCCGTTCATGCGCAGTGGTTGTTTGCGATTTCAAATACGCGGAAAGTCCTTCGGTGTTAACTTCATTCGTTGAGTCTAGCTCATCATTGCCCTCATGGGGGCGAGTCTGAGGGATACTTGTCATCATTTTGCGCCTTTTCAAATATTCACATATATTAAGACGCTTAACTCACCAGAATAGCTACCCACTTGTCGGAACATTTACACACATTATCGCTTAGCCATCGGCAAAGGCCATAGGCATGCGGTCGGTAAACGGCTTAAACAAGTAACTCAGCAAACTGCGCTCCCCATTGCGAATAAAAACCTGTACCGGCATACCAGCTTGTACTTGCAGGCCATTCAATGCAACCACACTGCGCTCATCGAGCATAACACGGGTTGAATAATACGGCTGCTGAGTTTGTTCGTCGATTAAACGGTCTGGCGCTACTCTGATCACCTTGCCTGTTACCTTGGGGGTTTGGCTGAGGTTAAACGCGGTAAATAACAAATCCACATCGTCAGAAGCGTGCACACTATCGATAAGGTGAACTGGCAGTTTTACATCTACTTGTAATCGCTGGGTGTCGGGTAAGATATCCATCAAAACCTGCCCTTCTGATATCACGCTTCCTTGGCCCAATGTTGCTAGCCCAACAATATAGCCTTGTGAGGATGCTTGTACTTGGCTGTGAGCCAATTGAAATTCGGCTGCGGCTAATGTCGACTGATAAGTTTGAATATCCAATGTGACTTGAGCCAGTTCAGTATTAATTTGCTGCTGATAGTCGGCCAGAAAAAACTCACGCTTGGCGCGAAGTTCTGTCACTTCTACCTGTGTACTTTCCCACTCTGCTTGTGTTGATACACTTTCACCGAGCAGCTGCGCGTATGTATCTCGCAACTCAAACAAACTGTGCTTGGAGATAAACCCATCTGACTCTATCAACTCATATGCAGCAATCCGTTCCTGCATTTGTTGTTGCCGCAGTTCGAAGTTGTCCATCAAATTTGCCAACCCCTTTAACCGTGTGCTCGCAGATTGCAGGCTTGCATTAATACTGGCTAATTCAGCCTTGCACGCTTGCTCACGGCTAATAAACAAGCGCTCTTGTAGCGACATGGCCACACTCGCCGCAGTATACGTTGCTGCCGCTTGGTGTAATGCTGGCGGAAACCTCAACGCATGGTTGTCTTCACCACACGCGGTTTCAGCAAGTAGCCGCGCTTGGCTCGCCATCGCCATGTACACTTTGTATCTGGCCGAGTCGACTTCTTTTTGTACTTGCGTTGTGTCCAACTGCAACAACGGCTGGCCCAATTCAACCCACTCGCCTTCTTGTACCAACACATCGGCAACTACGCCACTGTAAAAAGGTTGTATGCTTTTTCTGTTTCCAGACACGACTACGGTGCCGTCTGCACTCACTCCGCGGTCAAGTGGCGCCAGTGCCGCCCAAATTAAAAAACCCATAAACCCAACAACAATGACTCCCCACCCCAAACGCAAATAATGTTGAGCAGAAGAGTGGGTGGAGCGAGAAGAAGAAAACACCGAAGCACTCATGAGCGTGTTCCTTGATTCACATTCAACGTGTTTTGAGCAGACGTATTCATTGCAAACTGACTTACCCCAGATGCCAGAGTTTGTGATTGATTAGACAAGGGTTGGGAAACGGGCTTAATTTTCGCTTTTTGCATCGCCGCCAATACCTCTTTACTTGGCCCAAATGCTTGTTGACGGCCTTTATTGAGCACCAGAATTTTATCGGTATGTGCTAACACCGCCGCACGATGGGTGATCAACACCACTGTTATGCCTTTTTCTTTCAGTGTCGATAGTGTGCTGGCCAAGGCCTTTTCTGCCAAGTCATCTAAATGCGCGTTTGGTTCATCCAATACCAATACACAGGGTTGCCCGTACACTGCACGTGCCAGCCCTATCCGCTGCTTTTGTCCGCCGGACAAACCCGCCCCACCGTCGCCAAGTGGCGTGTCGTAACCTTGAGGTAAAGCCACTATCATTTCATGAACGCCAGCCAGCTTCGCAGCCTCAATAACGCTTTCATTACGTTTTGCTTGTTCACAGGGAGAAGATGCCACACTGAAACGGGCGATATTGTCGCTAATGGTCCCTGCAAATAAACTCACATCTTGCGCCAAATAACCGATGTAATGCCCCAAATTTTGCTCACCGTACTGGCTCAATTCTGCATGGTCTAATGTCACCTTCCCCAAGCGTGGCTGCCAAATACCCACTAGCAGTTTAGCTAGCGAGGATTTACCAGCACCAGATCCTCCAATCACGCCCACCACTTCGCCCGGCTGTACAGAGAGCGACAAGCCACTTAAACAAGGCTGCTTTGCTCCAGGCGCAACTAAGGTCACACTGTGTAACTGTAAATGCCCTTGCGGGCGCGGTAATACCATACTGTTGTGATGGGGTGGATAATGTTGAAATAGCAGGTTGAGTTTCTTAATCGCGAGGCGAGTGGTTGTCCATTGCTTCCAATTGCCAATGAGTTGATCGAGGGGAGCCAGCATACGCCCTATCAAAATAGAACCCGCTACCATCATGCCGGCAGAAATATCTTGTTGGATCGCTAAAAGGGCACCCACACATAACATGGCCGATTGCAGGCCTATTCGCAGGGCTTTACTGATCGCACTTAATTGCCCCGTTCGCGCACTCGCCAGCGCCTGATAACGAATATACTGTCGATGTAACGATGACCAACGCGACGCTAAGTTGTCCTGCATCGACAACGCGGTAACCGTTTCAGCCCCTTGCCAATGTGCATTGGCCATTGATGACGCCTGACCAGCTAAGCGCCCAGATTGCGCCAATGCGTGACGAGACCAATATTCCCCAATCACAGACAAGAGCGCCAATAGGGCTGCGCCAATCATGGCTACCCACCCTAAAACGGGGTGAAAAAGGAACATCACACCAAGGTAAATAGGCAGCCAAGGCGCGTCGAACAAAGCAAACAGGCCGTTGCTGCTAATGTACTGGCGTACCTGATTGAGGTCTTCCATTCCTACTTTTCCGTCTGGAGAACCTGCCAGCCCCCCCGTAGTTAGCTGATGGCGTAGATTAACCTGATACAAGCGCGAGCTTAATTGCTGATCCAAACTATCGCCCATATGGATCATCACCATACTGCGTAACCACTCAAGTAGCCCCATTAGCACATATAGCCCTACGGCTAATCCGCTGAGCATGAACAGTGTCCATACATTGGCCGACGACAACACACGATCATACACCTGTAGCATGTAGACTGCGGGAACCAACAGCAATAAATTAATTACCGCGCTGAATACCGCAACGCTAATCAGTGCTGCCCGATGTGACCGTAACGCCCTCCCAATTTCAGATTGCCAAAACGACAATGCCGATGTTTGATGGTCGCGATCTCCTGCTTTCATACTTTTCCTTTGTGCATACTCTGCCGTTGGCGACGCTGATAACTCACGAAGACGCTAACGCCGAATAAACATAAAATACTCGGCCAACCAAATGCGCCTGCGCCGTTGCCGTATTCGGTGCGATCACCGTCATTTTCGGTGGCTGCGGCATCTACGTACAGGGTGATCACATTGCTCACCTGCCCAACCCGATAGGTGTTGTCACAGGTCAGAGTGTAGTAATACACCCCGGAAGTACTCGGGCTAACGTTAACACTGCCCTCGTTTTCTCTTGAGCCTTCCCAGCCGTCGTTATCTGCGCCACCACTGGCCGCACAGTTTGCCGTGCCCACACTGGTCCAGGTAATTTCAGCAATTTCGCCTAATGCTATCTGGCCGGGGGCGGCGGTTAGCGTGATGCTGGCTTCGGGAATGTCGGTATTCAGGCTCACTTCAAACACGGTGCCGCCGGTATCGTTGTAAAACTCTCGGCCTGACACAGCCGTATACGCGCGCCCCCCAAACTGAGTAGTACCATATAAATAACCATTAGTGCCTAACGACAACCCCGTCGGCACCTTGCCATCAACGTCATCGCCTATGCCACCTTTAAAAGAATGTAAATGTTCAAAACCACTGCTTTGAACTGCATCTTGCTCATCCGTGACAATATCCGCCAACACCAAGCGATAAAGGGTACCGTCATAGGTCATGCCATTTTCGTCTTCGGGATAAGGCTTGCCGTCGTAAAACCTGCCGTACAAGCTTTTATTCGCGCCACCGCTCAAGGTAGTGCCGTAAACGTTGCCGTCTGGACCAACTACCATAGGGCCTCTGGGCTGGCTGCCATCATCGCCGCTAAAGCGATGCAATATCGAGAAATGCTGACCGTCTTTTTGAATGCGAAATAAGGCCCCGTGAGCAGTAGGTCCGTCATAATGAGGATATTCAGTCACATAAACATCACCGTCTTCGCTATAGTCATAGTCGCGACCACACAAAGGGCTGGGCCGTAACAACGGGCTCCCCGTTGATAAGCTCACTCCAGTGGTATAACAAGAGCCAATAGATGTTGCCCCATAAAGGTAACCATCTGGCCCTTCTACTAAGTAGGCGGCGGTGCCTTCATTGTCGGCAACAAATTCATTCTCGCCTCGGTAGTATCGCTCCCACCAAGGAATTTCGCCCTCGTCCAACGTAAAGGTGTGCAGTATTTCAAAGCTCTGTGGATCACTTGGGTCGAGTCGATACAAGGCGCCCACTTCGGTGTTTGCGTCTGTGGGTGTGTCATCAGCGAACGGATAACCTCGTCGATAGGCCGTTAGCCCATACAGCCAACCATCACTGGCCAAAATCATGCCGTTGGGAAATTGCGCTTTACCTGCTGGGCTGGTGCCAAAGGCATGCAGGATCTGAAACTCGCCGTTTTCGTTTAAAGCGTAAATACGGCCATTGTCATCCGGCCCGCGATCAACGCCGTAAAAGGTATTGTCATCACTTAAAATCAATACGCCCAATGGCAGATGCACATTGCCTACAGACTCCTCGACGACTTCTAAATAGGCACCGTCAAATTCAGTACGGAAAATCGCCCCTTGATAGTTGGTGGGGTACGTATCTGTTTGAAAGTGGTAATAGGCGGTTGAATATAAATCTAACGAATCTGGGTGCTGCACAAATGGGCTTAAAAAGCCGCGTAAGCCCAAGTCATAGTCGTCTTCTAAATCGGACGCGATTTGATAATGCCCCTGACTTGCCGGTAAGGTGTAGAGCTGCCCTAACGCTTGTCCGCCCTTGTTAGCCATACCGTATAAATTCCCATCTTCTGCCATGATGACTGAGGTACGAGGATTACTGGCTGCGGGCCAGCCTGATGGGCCTGAGGCGTGCAATGACGTGAGATAATTCACCCTGACCTCATCGGCCGCTTGGGCATGGATACATGACATCTGTACTAAACCAGCACAGAGGCTCAATAAACAAGTGGTAACGCGAGTTAATTTCATACCAATGACATACTTTTTGGGATCGCTATAGAAAAAACAAAAACCTGCCCCCCTTACAGGCGGCAGGTTGCCAACGTTATGCGGCGATTAAGGCATCATCAGTGTATTCGGCAACACCAACGGTCGTTGCATAATCCACGCTGTAATCGCTTCCGATAGCAGCCAATAAGGCGTCAGAATCACCATTTTGCAATTCTTCAATGATTTCGTGGGTATCGTTACCTTCGCCACGATTAATCACATCACCATTTTCATCAATACCCGCATTCAGCCCAACGGTATCTAGCCCATCAATAGTGACAATTTCTTCACTGAAGCTGTATTCACCATCGCTTTCCACTAAGCCTGTACCAAAGGTAATTGAAGCAATTTCGCCATAAATGGTATGCGTAGGTGCAGAGAAGAATGTGTAGTTAAGATATTCACCTTCGGTGGTTTCTATAATAAACCCATAAGTTTGGTCGTCATTGCCAGACTCATACGCATATTGAGTACCTGAGAAAGTAAATAGTGATCCCCAAAAGCCGGTATCTACCAAAGGTGAATCGTCTTCTTCACCTGCAAACGTACCTGAGTTAGCTTCGTAATCGGCGTCACCAACAACGTCTGCGTAATCGGTGAAAAATGCCTCTAACGTGCTAAATGTGGTGGTATCAGAGAAAGTTACTGTTACTGACATACGTGTTAATTCCTATCGTAAATAATTAAAAAAAATAGGTATTGGGCTTGATAGCGTGTGTCCTTACATTCCTTGCTAATTGGTCAATACTCGCTGAACGGCTATTCACTTTTCCATGGCTAAGGTGTGTCAGCGGTAATTGGCAAAAAGCGTATTGCTGTCGCCTTGCTACCTCTCATCAACAACACTGCACTTCCTCGGCTGAAAAAATGCAGTGCTTTGAATTTGCTTGTATTACTTGCGCGCGCGCCCCACTCGAAGCACTGAAACGCCAAGCAGCATTACCAATAAGTAAGCCATTGAACCGCCACTGCGTTTTGTTACATCAAGGGAAACGCTCTGTGATACTTCATCGCCGTTAAGGTCGGTACACGTTAAGGTGTAGTTGTACTCATCAACCGCATCTGGTGTCAGAGTTTCAGTACCTGAGGTTTCCTTGTCGCCAGACCACGCATCAGACGCAGTACACGCCGCAAGATTTTCGCCTGACCAAGTGAGCGTCACACTGTCCCCACGCTTTATAGACGTTGCATCAGCAGACAAACTCAATGTGCCGGGTACGGCCAACACGTTAACTTCAGCCGTGTCTGACACAGTGTCGCCATTGAGGTCGGTACAAGTCACTGAGTATGAAGATGTGCCCATCGCACTCGGGGTAACAGATTCTGAACCCGAGGTTTCAGTGCTTGTTGACCACGCTTCAGCAATTGAGCACGACGCTAGGTTTTCACCGCTCCAGCTTACGGTAACGGCATCACCTAAGGTTATTTCTGCGCTATCCACACTTACTGTGAGCGTGCCAGGCTGGTAAACCTCGAAGGCGTATACCGTACCTAGATCTGCATCGCTGCCGCCAGTTTTCGTTGCGCCATAAAGCGTTTGCGCACCATCTACCGTCGCGCCAAGTGACAAACCAACAGGCTGAGAGCCTTGTGTGGCTTCATCAAACGCATGAACTTGCTCGTAAACATCGTCGCTGCGGTCATCTGCGCTGCCGATCACTACGCGATATAAGGTACCTGCAGCAGCTGGGTCAGCATCTTCCGTTGCCACTCCCGCTTTTGTCGTACCATAAATGTTGCCGTCGATGGCTTTAACTAATGGGCCGAATACGTCATCACCGTCTCCCGCGTCTACACCAAACTGATGCAACACAGTGAAACTCTCTGGATCTGATTTTTTCACACGCCACAAAGCTATGCTGGTAGTGCCGTATAGCCACTCACCATCTTCAATCAACGCAGGCTGTTCACTTACATTCGTATTGATTTCCCCTTCAACCGATTCACTGAAGGTGTGCAAGATTTCGATCGTGCTTGAGCCATCGGTGGTAAAGTCGGTGGCATTAATGCGGAACAAAGTCCCTGCAGGGTCACCCGCTTCAACCTGAGCAGGGTCGCCGGCTGAAATGCTGCTGGAAGCTTGTGTTGCCAGGCCGTAAACCGCTTGGTCTGTGTCACTGAATATCACAGCGCCAGGGTGGTGCCCTTTTACGTAAGCGTCGCCGCCGTTAATAATGTATTCTTCGCGAGAAAAGTCTGCCAAAAACTCTAATGCACCAGCACTGGTGTAGCGAAATAACGCCATGCCGGATGTGCTAGACGAACTTCCCCCACCGAAGTACAGGTTATCTTGCGCATCAATGGCAATTAAGCCACGCAAGCTAAAATGACTTCCGTAAAGGCTGTCGGTATCAACATCGCTGAGCAGCTGCTCTACGTCGCCATCGTCATTCCATTTAAAAAGTAATCCCGATTCAGCAACTGGCCCGGTGTAACCGAAAAAGGGCAGCATCATCGCCACTGTAGCATCGTAAACAGGGTTGGCCGCACCCAATACTGTACCGCCACTGGTTACTGCTAAACTCGGAAAGAACCCAGCCATCACACCAATCGCATTCGACGCTGACTCGTAATCGCTAGTCTCTGCACCTGGGGTAAATCGATAGTTAACACTAAACCCGCCTTGCACTACGCCGCCTTCTGGCGTCACGCCGTATAACTTGCCGTCTACGGGGTTAAACACAGGTGGTAATCGAGGATTCTTCCCTAGGGCCTCTCCTTCTGTGCCACTGGCTGAATCGAGGCTAAACTGATGCAATACCTCTAGTTCTACATCAGCCATAACCGGCATCGACGCGCTGAGTGCTGAAAGAATGAAAAATGCACTGGCGCGGAGTGCGGTATTTGGCTGCGTACCTTGTGGTACGTTCCTTTTACTTACTGACACGGGAGGTCTCCTTTTTATCTATCACTTATTGTTAACGTTAGAATGATGCTGAAAAACGGGCGCTCACCGTTCGACCGGGTGCAACCCAATATGAAGTGCCGTTCAGTTCGGCGTAATTGAGATCGGTGAGATTATCAACAGACACATTCAGCGACATGGCTGAGGTAAAATGGTATTTAACCCAAGCGTCATACACGGTCCAATCCACGAGGTCTTCGTAACTGTCACCGCCGCGTCCGTCGTTGTTTTCAACACGAATACGCGTACCTACATCCAGTGTGGCATCGAAGAACGACACACCAACGCTCAATGCCCCTTTGTATTTCGGCGGCATGTTGTAGATCATGCCGCCCCCGTTGGCTTCGCCTAAGTCGGTGGGCGGATAGCCAACAACACTGCCTAACGGGAATGGGTCGTATCCACCCGCGCCAAGATCCACATCGTTGTAGGTCGCATTGGCTTCTGCGAAAAAGCGTTGGGTACGATATTCGGCTTGTAACTCGACCCCGCGGAAAGTCACAGCGTCGTATAAATTAACAAAGGCAACATTCACACTGTTTCCGTCGGTTGCCGCAGGCCCCATAATTGGTGCTTGAACAATAAAGTTGTCCATGGTGTTATGGAAATAAACCAACTTGGCACTGAATTGGTCGTCGGCATTCCACCACGCGGCGTAATTCATATTTACGCCCACTTCTGCGTTTGTTGAACGCTCTGCTTTTAAGCTTGGGTTGGGGAAATAGGGGAAGTCGTTACCCACGTGCATGCCCCACATTAAACTCTCGGTAATCGCCGGTGGTCTCACGCCCCGACTCACTCGCGTAAAGACCTGAAAAATTTCGTCTATTTCATAGTTCAATGTGATACTTGGCGACCAAAACCCCTGATGTCGAGCCACTGCAAAATTGGTGAATAGTCGCGTTGTGCTAGGGCGTACGCCCGGTGGGTTGCTCACAGACCCCACATACATTTCGCCTTCCCCTTCCAGCGAGAAATAGTCATAACGCAAGCCAACAATCAGGTCTGCCCCAGAATCGTGACTCCATTCAGCGTTAGCGAAGGTACTAACCATCCAGCGCTCACCTTCCGGTGTTGGGCCGGTAAACCATGATACTTCACCATCGCCTTCGGTTTCTTGGCTTGCTTGGGGATCGGTCCAGTCATAGAAAAACTCAAGCCCGGTAGAAGCCGTTAGCAGGCCTGAAAGCAAACTGTGATCAGATGAAGAAAACTCTTTCAGACTCTGGTTAACCATACTGCCGCCAATAGTGTTGGTTTCATATTGCACGGCAAACTCACCGTATTCGTCGTCTTCCGACGCTGCGCGATATTGGTCATTGCGGGTGAGGTTGTAGTACAGGTTGCTACTTACATTGATGAGTGATTCATTGGGTTGCCAGTGATAGCTGACGATAGCGGTGTGATTGTAAATACTGTTTTGACTTTCGGCTTCGGCACTATTGGTTGTGTCACTCCCTTCTGCAAAGTCAGCAGAAAAGCCAATGTAGCTAAACTTAATATCTTGCGTTGGGCTGATCTTCCAGCGTGTTTTGACTAACCCGGCCCATTGGTCCTGCTCGGTAAACTGGCTCACCCCTTGCCAATAGCTGTCGGTGTTGTCGCTATTTCCGCCGTGATTGCCCTTTTCAAAAGCGCCAATCGATTTGCGACTAACCGCTGCCACCACATCCACATTGTTGTCGAACTGCTTGGCTACAGCACCAAAACCGGAGAAGTTATACCCGTTTGTGCCTGTTGTGGCACCTAGCTTGGCACCAATGTCTTGCCCTTCAGACAACACATCTGCGGTATCCAGCATTCTAAAATTAGCCACACCACCAACTACCGCCGCACCACCGACAGAGGATGACGGCCCTTTACTAATACTCACCTGAGCCAATAACTGTGGGTCGATGTACACCGCACTATTGCTGCCGTGCCCACTGCGTTGAAAGTTCTGGCGCGCGCCCTCAATCATCATATTTACGCGGCCAAAGTCTTGTAAGCCACGAATGTTTACCGCAACGCCTGGCTCCTGACGGCTTTGCGCTGTGTGCACGCCTGCCGTGGCAGAAAACACATCAGACGCACTACGCGCTGTCACTCGCGCCAATTGTGCGGTCTCGATGACGGCATCACCGGTTGGCTGATGGTAAATTTCTCGCCCCCCTTGCACCTTTAGCGTATCGAGTTGAATTGCGCTATCAGTGGCAGAAGTCACAGGCGTTACTTCAAGCCGAGGCAAAGAAGACGACTGGGCAAAGAGACGGTACTGACCTGGCTGAATTTGTTCAGCTTGGACACCCGTGTCTTTTAACAGTATGGCCATACCTTCTTCGGCTGAATAATACCCCGTTAACCCCTCTACCGATTTTCCTTTGGTTAAGGCTGGGTCGAAAATCAACACGATATTGGCGTGATAAGCGAACTGATTTAGTACGCTTCCCAAGTCTCCAGCGGGAATAGTAAACGCCAGTTTTTCTGTTTTTTCCGCTTGTGCCTGAGCCTGCACAGCGCCGCTACAAATGAAGAGCGATAACGCAAATGTGGCGAGAAGACTCACGCCAAGTCTTCTCGCCTTCCCCATTGGCGAAGCACTACTTACCCTACAAAACATTGAATGATTCTCAATTAGATTTATGAAGTTACATTATGTATGACGGGCAAAGAAAAAAAGTAGCTACCGATTTTTTATCATTTAATGAAAAAACACAGAAAAAAGAACAACAACTCAGTAGTAATACACGCAGATCATAGCGGTCTGTGGCCTACACCGGCGTTGATCTTCAAGGGCTGTCGCCCGTGATTTAACTGGCTCTAGGGCTGGGTTTTGCGGATAGTTACAACGTCACCCCAATAGTCGTCTATTTGAAGGTGATAATCATTGGCGAGTAAATGTAGGGTTTGGGCAATATCGTCGATTGAAAATACACCGGATACTTTGTCTGACGCCATTGCATCTTTGTCGAACAGAAGCACCCCATCGTGGTATCGCGACAACTCAGTTAACACCGCTGCCAAGGTTTGATCTTCAACCACAAGTTTACCTTGGGTCCAGGCAAGCGCACCAAAATGCGAAGGATATGGTTGAGTTAGTTCGCCGTGTTGGATAGACGCAGCATAACCCGCAGGAATAACCACACAAGCGTTAGTTTGTTGATAAAAAGCAGGCGTACTGTCGATAGCTCCCGCACCGGGCAGACACAAACGCACTGTCGATTCCACAACATCGACACGCATCATGTCATCCCGCAAACTCACGGCGTACTCAGTCCCGAGTGCCATCGCGGTTCCTTCGGTGGTTGCCACTACAAATGGGCGCGAAGGCGCCGTGACCACATTCGCTAACACCTCGCCCTCTTCTAATACAACTCTGCGCTGCGCATCGGAATATTCAACGTGAACGCTGGCACCAGAGTTGAGTAACAAGTGGTTACCGTCTTGCAGGCTAAATGCACTGCGCGAGCCAATAGCCGCGGAATGGTCAAGGCTGTCAGCCGAATGAAAAAACGGCCAGGCCAACAGTGAACATAGGACAACGGAAAGCAGTGTGACCGCCGATTTTTTTACAGAATTCACATTCAGCGGGTGCGACAATACGTCGTGTAATGCGGCGCGAGAGGCTTTGCTTTCATCACCAGATAAGGTGTCAAACTGATGCCATACGCGTTTCATTTTTTCGTAAGCTAAGGAGTGTTGTTCATCGGCTTGTTGCCAGCGCTCGAAAGCAACAATGTCTTCAGGCGACACATCTTCGTCGTTCAGTGTGGCATGCCAAAAGGCCGCTTGCTCGATGGCGGCGTTGCTGGGTTGTTGAGCGTTAATGTGAGGATTGTCCATGAGCCTTTGCTTTGTTTGAACGACACACGTGATTTACACGTCGTCATCTACTCGATAGCAATGCACCATTGCCTGTGCAATATACTTTTTCACCATACTCACAGACACGCCTAAGGCGTCGGCAATTTCTTTGTGTCGCATGCCGTCAAGTCGGCTCATCAAAAATGCAGTACGCGGTTTTTCTGGTAATCCTTCTAACATTTCAGCAATACTCACAAGCATTTGAATGGTATTGACAACGTGCTCCGCAGACGAGTCGGTTGCCATGGCCGCCTCGCTATTCGCGAGTCGCTGTAAATAGGCTTCTTCTATTTTCTTGCGCCGATACCGGTCGACAATCAAGCGGCTGGCAATTGTCGTTAAATATGCGCGAGGTTCTTTGATATTGCTTAAGTCAAATTTATCACTCAGCAACTTTACGAAGGTGTCTTGGGTTAAATCGGCCGCGTTTTCAGCACAACCGAGCTTTTTCCGCAACCAGCCCCAAAGCCAGTCATGATGCTCGACATACATCACTTTTAGTGTATTTTCATTCACCAACGCCGCGCCCCTTATTTGCTAAATATCACCCGTTTAGGGTTAGCAACCACCCAATCAAGAATGATTATTATTATCAATTAAATAATAAAAGTGCAAGTAAGAAGTCAGATTCGATTAAAAAAACTTAAAAAATTCACATTTATTTGGGCGAAAAATACAAGCTACAAGTAACTCGACAATAACGCAAGCCACAGATACCCCCTGCAGCTTGCATTCAGCTAAATAAAAAGTGAAGGTTGGCACGCAGCAATCGCTGCACAGTAACAGCAGTAAATACTATTGCTTGCTGAGAGTCAGAAAAGATGCAACAACAGGTTTGAGTTGGCGGTATTCTTCTGGAGTCAGAAATTGACGGGCAATGGCGTCAAACTCCCCCGATTCATACATTTTTTGCAGTTGCCGATTGAACTGCTCAAGAAAGGCAAGACTATCTGGGTGCTGATTACACATCAAATACCCCACATCGTAGTGAGGCACTTCTGCAATCGTGTAACTTCTTACCAACTTCGCCATATCTGAATTATTGATGATCGACGGATAAGACAAATAAAAATCAACTCTTCCTTGAATCAGCATGTTCAACAATGAATCGTATGGATTAGAACCGTGGAGTATGTAGAGGTTTTGCGCGGGGATCTTTTGGATCTGCGCATCGAGTACGGCGCCATATGAGTGGCTAGCCCCAATCAACAACGTGTAGTTTTCGTGACTGGCCATAAGTGCGGACAAGCTCGCTACTTCGCCTTTCTGATTAAGAAAACGCGGGTCGATTGCCTTGCTTCCGACATATTGGTAAAGCGTGCGATTAACAAACACATCTGTGGGGAGGCTAAATCTATATTTGTCTATGCGCTCAGGTGTTTTGAGGCGATAGGGTGTGCACATAGGCACATCATCGTCCATTAGCATTTCAATGCGCTGTGTCGACGCAAGGTAAATGGCTTTTACCGCCAACCCCTTAAGCGCTGATTCATACACTTTTTCAGGCATGTACGCCGCGTCTTCTCCTTCATTCATCACCCCAATAAACTGTTTGTCATCGGTCACTATCACCATAGTACTCGCCAATGAAGACAAACTAATTAGAATGGCAGGGAGGATTGTGAAGGTACGTATTTTACTGATCACGTTGGTAGCCTACTTCTCAAATGCATATCCAATCGCAACAAACAACCGGATGGAACGTTGGCGGACACAAAATCCACTCTGCTAATGATACTATTTTGAGCGCTTTTCAGCGCTTACTTTAGTCGACAAAGTCGCAAAAAAACCACACATCAGACCAGTAAAACTTTGGTCTACTTTTTAACTGAATCGATCAAGTTAAGCTAAAACCATGCAATTAAAGGGAAATCTTTAAAAATCAATACGTTCATTTATAAAAGTGCATATATCCCCCCTTACTCACCAACAATAATAAGATTTTGTTATTACTGACATAACTTTACATGATAATAATTTTCACTTACATTCCTCTGCGCACTCAATTCTCATTAGCATTTAACTCCTCTCACTGGAAAAGGGAACACCATGTCAAACAAAGAAAAGTTTGGTTCAGGCGCATTGCTCACCGCGCTAGCACTCTCTGTTTCAACAGCTTACGCTGACGAGACGCCGAATGACAAAAAATCGGCGGATGACGATCAACAAGCCATTGAATTGATTAAGATCCACGGCGTAAGAAACTCGATCTACAACGTCAAAAAATCGGGTGATGCACGTCGTATCGCCGATCTAGTTGACACCCCAGCAACGATCACAGTTTTGACCAAAGACCAAATTGAAGAGATGGGCCGTAGCGACTTAAAAGAAGTATTATCTACGCAAGCTGGTGTGACCTTGGGCACGGGTGAAAACGGTAACGCCTTTGGTGATCGTTATATCATTCGTGGTCACGAAGCGCGTTCAGATGTGTTTGTCGATGGTTTACGTGACCCTGGTATGAACACTCGTGAAAGCTTCTCGGTTGAACAGATCGAAATTACCAAAGGACCAAGCTCCACCTTTGCTGGTCGTGGTTCATCAGGTGGCGCCATTAACAGCATCACCAAAAAAGCGAACTTGGGTTATGACTTTGGCCGTGTCGATGTGGGTTTTGGTACCGACAACTACCTACGAGCCACAGTAGATGTGAATACCCCCTTGTCAGATAACTTCGCAACGCGTATCAATGTTATGACAGCCACCGAAGATGCGCCCAAGCGCGATGGAGCTGAACGTGAGCGTACCGGCATTTTGGCGTCTGGCCTATACGATGACCTGCAAAAAACCAAAATTTGGGCCGACGTGTATTACCTCAAAGCCGAGGATGTGCCTGATTTAGGCTCGACCGCAGTAAACAATGTCATTATTGAAGACATTCCTGTGTACGCACAAAAAGGCGATTTTCTAACGTCTGAAGCGCTGTCGGGAACCTTACGCGTTGAATATGAAATCAACGACGACTGGAAAATCTATAGCATCACTCGTTATGGCAAAACAGACAACGGCTATCTTGCTACCAGTGCAGGTGGAACCACAGGTTATGCCACTGAAGAAGATGCCACTAACGGTACCAATGGTTTTACCACCTTTACATTTGGCTCTCACTCAAACTGGCAGGATGTTGAACACTTTGCTACTCAGTTCAACGTGTTCGGTAACGTCGCTACTGGCTCAGTAGAACACAAACTCTTATTCAGCGCCGAGTACGCAGATTACTCCGTACTTAATGGTCGTTACGCTGACACAGGTTCAGCCTCAATAGCAAACTGCTGGGCTTCTGGTCGTGGTGGTCTTAGCAATACTTTTTGTGGGTTAGACGCAAACGGCAACGCTGTTGACGGCCTCAATACGGTTATCGATCGTTCTGCCGCCTACGAAGGCGACTTTACTGCAGATTACAACTACGAAGTGAGCGCCTTGTCGGTCATGGATACCATCCAAGTTACTGATGCATTAATGGTATTTGCGGGTATTCGCGTTGATGCTTACGACTACAGCAACGACACTGTTGGTCGCGGTGGTGAAGCACTGTACGCCTTTGATGATACCTTGGTGAATGGTCATTTAGGTCTGGTATACGAAGTGGTAGACGATATTAACGTTTATGCGTCATACGGTACTGCTTCCAATATTAACGGCGGTGAGTCAGATGTTGGTGGTAACTGTGGTTACGGCGGTGTATGTACCGACTCAGACGGCAATGCCGCAGCTGACCCAGAGAATGTGCAAAACTTTGAGATTGGTACAAAAATGTCACTGATCGACGAGTCTTTGTTTGTCCAATTAGCCGCGTTTAAGATGACCAAAGATGACGTAATGGAAGGCTCTGGCCGAGGTTATGATGTTACGGGTGCACTAAACACGGGTAAAAATGAAGTAACAGGTGTGGAATTGGCCATCAACGGTCAGGTAACAGAAAACCTAAGCATTCAAATTAACGGTGCGGTAATGGATTCTGAAATTCTAAAATCAGCATCTAACCCCGACAGTGTCGGTTTACCACTCGCGTTGTTTGCCAATAAGAGTTTTTATGCACAAGCTCGTTACCAGCTAACCGAAGACTTTGCATTTGGTGGTGACTTTACCTACAAAGACAGCATGACTGGCGGACAACCTGATACTGGCTCCAATGGTCCGGAAGTGCCGTCTTACCGCCTAGTTAACCTATTTGCGTTGTACAACATGACTGACGATCTAACCGTCAGGGTAAACCTTGGTAACGTATTCGATAAAGAGTACTATACCTCGACTTACCGCGCGCCGAAGTTTATGTACATCGGCGATCGCCAATCGTTCCGCGCAACCGTTACTTACCAGTTTTAAGGATTACTCATGGTTTTGATCGAACAACTGCTTAGCAAAGAAGAAGTGGCGATTTTTCGTAAGCACCTCGATCAAGTTCCGTGGCAAGATGGTAAGGGCACTGCTATGGGCATGTCGGCTTCGGTCAAAGACAATGCCCAAGCAGACGCCAGTAACGATACTGTGAAACAGCTAGCCAATGCGCTGTTAGCAAAATACGGCGAGACACCAAAATTGGTGTCTGCCGTTCTTCCTCAAAAAATCTTTCCTCCGTGCTTCAACCGCTATGCTCAAGGCGAAACTTACGGCTTTCACGTTGATGCATCTATTATGCGTATGCCGCAGTCATCAGAGGTTTTGCGTTCAGACATGTCAATGACGCTGTTTTTGTCGGAACCCGATGAATACGAAGGCGGTGAACTGGTTATAAAAACCGAGTTTGGTGAGCAGCGTGTAAAACCTCAAGCGGGTGATGCCGTTACCTACCCATCGAGTAGTTTGCATCAAGTTACGCCAGTAACGGCAGGCGTTCGATTTGCCGCGATAACGTGGATGCAGAGCTTAGTCGCCGACACCCACATGCGCGAAATTCTTTTCGAACTCGACCAAAATATTCAGCAATTGCTGAACAATGACACCGTGTCCCGAGCACAACTTGATAGTTTGCATCACGTTTACCATAACCTGATACGCAAACACGCTCAGTTATAGCTAGCTGGGAAAAGAAAAACTCACACCCTCTCTTACACCACTAGAAGGCCAGCGCTGGGTGATTGTTTTTCGTTTGGTATAAAACTTGACGCCGTCTGGACCGTAAGCGTGTAAATCGCCAAACAAAGAGCGCTTCCAACCACCAAAGCTGTGATATGCCACAGGAACAGGAAGTGGCACATTAATACCTACCATTCCCACTTGAATATAGTCTGAAAAATAACGCGCAGCTTCGCCATCACGGGTAAAAATGCAAGTACCGTTGCCGTATTCGTGATCATCGATCAGCGCCATTGCAGCTTCCATACTGTCTACGCGTAATACCTGCAATACTGGCCCAAAGATTTCAGCCTGGTAACTATCCATTTTAGGAGTAACGCGGTCGATCAGGGTCGCCCCCACATAAAAACCTTCTTCGTGGTCAACAACTTGGGTGTTGCGCCCGTCTACCACAATGGTGGCGCCTTGTTGTTCCGCGTGAGTAATAAAGCTTTCTACTTTACCCTTGTGAGATTGGGTGATCAAAGGGCCAAAGTCGTTGTCAGGGTTGTCAAATGACCCTACTTTCAAATTGCACATGGCCGTTTGCAGTTTATCTACGAGTTGGTCGGCCACTTTGTCGCCTACTGCCACCACGACAGACAGAGCCATACACCGTTCACCAGATGAGCCGAATGCAGCTCCAAGCAATTGATTAACCGCATTGTCTACGTCGGCATCGGGCATCACGATAGCATGGTTTTTTGCTCCGCCTAATGCTTGGCAACGCTTGCCATGTTGATTCGCTGTCGCGTAAATATATTCAGCAATCGGCGTAGACCCAACAAAGCTTACCGCTTTAATTCGCGCGTCGGTTAACAAAGTATCTACCGCTACCTTATCGCCATTCACAACGTTAAACACACCGTCAGGCAACCCAGCTTCTTTTAGCAACTTCGCTAAGAAAATCGCACAACTTGGGTCGCGTTCAGACGGCTTAAGTACGAAGGTATTACCACATGCAATTGCGAGCGGAAACATCCACAACGGCACCATGGCAGGGAAATTAAACGGGGTAATCCCCGCAACCACACCAAGGGGTTGAAACTCACTCCACGCGTCAATGCCTGGGCCGACGTTTTTGCTGTGTTCCCCTTTCAACAGTTGAGGCGCGCCACACGCAAACTCCACGTTTTCGATGCCGCGTTGTAACTCACCTGCCGCGTCGTGGGCAATTTTGCCATGTTCCTGACCAATCAGGTTGATAATGGTGTCGGCGTGTTCTTCGAGCAGCGCTTTGTAACGAAACATCACTTGCGCGCGCTTATTCACGGGCGTATTGCGCCACGCAGGAAACGCAGCTTGCGCATTAGCAATTGCTTCTGACACCGTTGATTCTGATGCCAACAACACCAATTTTTCAGCTTTTCCCGTTGAAGGGTTATACACCTCTTGTAAACGTCCTTCCGGTGTACAGGTTTCGCCATTAATAAAGTGGCCAACTACTTTCATCGTGTTCCCTTTTTCCATTCTGTTCGCTTTCTTCACTCTTGGGCTTACACCTAAGATTGCCCTTCTACATGGCGATAACCGCGTTGGTGATACAAGAGTGCACCGGCACTTTCTTGTTGTTTAATGGCCACAACCTGACAGAAAATCACGTCATGTGTCGCAACACTTTTGATCTCGGTGATCACGCAATCAAACGTCACCGCGGCATCACTGAGTACCGGCGAACCTGTTGCCAACTCTTCCCACTCCCCCTGACTAAAGCGGTCTGCCATTGGCGCTTTACCACCGAAGAGATTAGACAAACCATCCTGACCATTTTGCAGTGTGTTGATGGCAAGATATTCGCTGTGTTTGAATACCTCATGCACCGAGGCGCTGCGGTTTAAGCACACTAGAAGTGTCGCAGGGTTATCACTCACACTGCATACTGCCGTGGCGGTGAACCCCGCTTTGCCGTTAACGCCCTGCGTAGTCACAATATTCACGGCGCCTGCTAACCCCGCCATGCCTTGACGAAAGTCTTCAGGCGATACGGGAGTCGGTTGTTCAAGCTGGGGGGTATTCATGGCTAATGTTGTCATGATTTTTCCTTTTCTGTTCTGCGTTATCTATCGATAATGACGATTAACGAACACCTTGATTTACACGAGCTGACACGCGTCATCAAAGCTCAATCGAGGTAATCGTTTGTGTACTTTTTCACCGTCGCCATAGCCGATATTGACCAAAAAGTTCACTTTCCAGGTACTGTCAGCAAAAAAGGTTTCGTTGAGCAAGGTTGGGTTAAACCCCGACATTGCGCCTGTATCCAAGCCCAGCGCTCTGGCCGCATACATTAAGTAACCACCTTGTAAGCTACTGTTTCGCATAGCTGTTTCATACGCAGCCTCAGGGCTAGAAGTAAACCAGCTGCGCGCGTCTGCATACGGGAATAACGTTGGAAGCGCTTCATAAAATTCGGCGTCATACGCGACAATCACCGTACAGGGTGCTGTCATTGTTTGCTCTAGATTACCGCTCGACAAACATGGCTTGAGTTTTTCTTTGCCCTCGTCGGAACGAATAAACACAAATCTCGCAGGGCAACAGTTTGCTGACGTTGGTCCCAATTTGGTTAAATCGTAGAGTTGAGTAATAAGCGCATCGGGTATTGCTTCATCGCGCCATGAAGTGTGAGTGTGAGCCTCTGTAAACAGCTGAGCTAAGGCTTCGTTAGATAAAGACATTGTCATATTTTTATTTCCGTGTAACTAAAGTGCTTGCTCTAAGAACGCAAGCAAAGTGGCGTTAATGGTATCGGGGGTTGTTATTGTTGAAGCATGCCCACCGTAGTCAAACAGTTGTAATCGACCTTGGGGTAAACCGTCAGCGAGTTGCTGCGACTGCTGCCAAGGAACTAACGCGTCATCCTTATTCGCAATAACAAGCGTAGCGGCAGCTATTGCATTCAACTGATCTTGCATATCAAATTCACTCAACGCGTGAATACGAACGAGTAAATTATGCTTGTCAGGAAAATGAGCCTTGTGGTGCGCTTCTTCAATATCGAGTTGCTGTGCATTAGCGGCAATGTAATCTGGCGGATATAAAATCAAAGACTGCATTTTTAAGAAGATGTCTGGCGGACAATGGGCCAAAATCGACTTTCGGATCGCGAAGCATCGCAAAGTATGAGGGTTGGCACTGGCCCAGGCGTTGATCAAAACCAAGCGTTCGATGAGCGCAGGCTGTAAACGTGCGATTTTCATCCCAACTAAACCGCCGAGAGCATGGCCGATAAAATGGCATCGCTCCACTGCCACGCTTGCCAATAACCCCATTAGCTCGTCTGCCATATCATCAATTGTGTAGTTGTGAGGCAACGTGGCTGGGCTGCGCCCGGTACCTTGATGATCATAAAGCAAAATGCGATAACCGTCGCCAAGTGCACTTAGCTGTGGTTGCCAAAATTTTGCTGCGCCCCCTAAGCCTGAACTACACACAACAACGGGGGCTGAGGGATCGGAGTTTCCGTGCCATTCAAAATGCATGATCTACCCTATGTGAGCAACACTGGCAATTTCTATCAAGGCCTCAGGTTTTACTAAACCCACCTGGATACAGTATCGGGCCGGCTTTTCTCCCGGGAAATACTCGGCATACACCTTGTTTACCGCGGCATAATTGGCCCAGTCGGTAATAAAAATAGAATTAAATGTAATGTCATCCATTGTGCCACCAGCTTCCACTACGACACTTTTTATTGTTTCTAAAACATGACGAGTTTGTGCTTCTGCATCTCCCACGTGAACCACATCATTATTTTCATCAAAGGGAAGCGTGCCTGACACATATAAAATATTGTCACCAATACCCATACTACCCGGTACAAAAGGCGCAATAGGTGTGCTGGTTCCAGCGGGAATAATTGCTTTTTTACTCATGGTGAGCGTCCTTGTTAATAGTGATGTTGATTGTTAAGAGGGGAACAATTCACAAAAATTGTCGACGGTTGAAACCCAGCCAAAAAAGGTTTCTATATTGAACAGCGAAGCCTGTTGAATATCGGGTGGGCCAGCCTGATGGGTTGCGTCTGCTAAAACCACACCAAAATACTCAAGAAAGAAACCATCGCGGAGTGTCGACTCCACACACACATTGGTGGCAATACCGGTGAATACCAGATTGCGAATACCACGACTTCGCAACATGCTATCGAGGTTAGTGTTGTAAAAGCCGCTGTAACGCGTTTTTGGGATAACTATATCGCCTGGTTGTGGTATTAGCTCATCGACCAGATCGTAATCCCACGTGCCTTTTGCCAACATTGTGCCCATTAACTCGGGCTGCTTTCGCATTGTTTTTAAGGCATTCGACTTGTACCAATTGGGTGAGCCTGGGCCACCCGCTTCTTGATACTCTGGGTCCCATCCATTTTGGAAGAACACCACGGGCATCCCCGCTTTGCGGGCGCTTGCTAAAACTTTAAGAGTATTGGCAATCACCGGCCCAGTTGTCGATACATCAAAGCCCGCCTTGTCCAAATACCCATTTTTAGTGGAGTAGGCATTTTGCAAATCCACCACAATGACAGCAGTTTTGCTCGGGTCGAGGGCAAGAGGCTCAGGTCTGGCGGGTAAAATTGGCGTGGTATCATCGCTGGGCTTGTCTGACTGAAAATAACCCGAGACTTCAAAAGCGTATTGATTAGTCATTACGCCGCTCCCGATTCAGCAGTAATATGCTGGCGCGATTTCATCAATGGTTGAATCTTAGTTCCGAAGTCATCCATACCTTTCAAGAAATCGTCGAAGGTCAGCAGAACACCTTCGCATCCGGGAACTGTGGCAATTTCGTCGAGCATGGCAGCCACGGAAGCATAAGACCCTACCAAGGTTCCCATGTTGAGGTTAACGGCCGATGTCGGGTTTGTCATATCACGAATATTGGTGTCTTTACCTGATTTCTTATCCGCTGCCCCTTGTTCTGCCATCCAGTCTAATGCAGCTTGATCTTTACCGTCTTTGTATAGCTCCCACTTCGCCATGGCTTTTTCGTCAGTTTCGTCGGCAATGACCATAATTAATACGGCAGACCCAACGCTGCGGCCGGCTTTATCCGCCGCCTCAATTAAACGTTCAGCCGTAGGTGCAAAGGCCGTAGGTGTATTAACCCCTTTACCGAAACAAAAGTTGTAATCAGCGTGCTTCGCGCTGAATGCCATGCCTGATGCACTTTGCCCAGCACAAATAATGGGAATATCGCGAGAAGGTTTTGGCAACATGCGGCAATCTTCCATTTGAAAATGCTCGCCTTTGAAATCACTCTGACCTGTTTCCCACAGCTCTTTAACAACCGTGATGTACTCTTCTAAGTATTCATAGCGGTTACCAAAAAACTGATCGCCCGGCCACATTCCCATTTGTGAGTATTCTGGGCGTTGCCAGCCTGTGACCAAGTTAACGCCAAAACGACCGTTGGAAATTGAGTCGATGGTTGACGCCATGCGCGCCATAATGGCGGGAGGTAAAACAAGCGTAGGCGCTGTTGCGTAGAGCTGTATTTTCGATGTTACAGCGGCTAAGCCCGCCATAAGAGTGAATGACTCTAAGTTGTAATCCCAAAACTCTGTTTCACCACCAAAACCACGTAGCTTGATCATCGACAGTGCGAAATCCAGCCCATATCCTTCGGCCTTCAACACAATTTCTTTGTTTAAATCAAACGTTGGTTTGTACTGTGGTGACGTTTTTGAAATGAGCCAACCATTGTTACCAATTGGAATAAAAACACCAATATCCATGTTACTTCTCCCTTTATTTTTTATGCCGCACACCAAGTGCAGTGGAGTAATTTTGAACAACACACACGTTAATCCGATTACAAATTGTTCAGGCATAAAACGAGCCAAATTTAAATAACCATAAAATTCAACCAGTTAAATTATTTTGAAATCTTAAAATGGACCGCGCGGTCCATTTTGGAACACGGTAATTGACTAATTTGAACTCAACTGGTGCAATGATGACTGGAAAATACAGGTGAATTGGTTATCCAAAAACAATGATGTTGTACCTGTAGCAGTGAGAGGAAATAGAAACTCATGAGTTCGTCATCAGAGAAAGTGACAAAACCCGCGCCGAAGACCCCCAGAGTGTTCAGCCCATCAACACAAAAAAAGCGTGAAAAAGCGTTACAAGACAAACGCCATAGAATAATGACAGCGGCGCTGGTTCTATTTGCACAACACGGTGTAAACGGCACCAGTGTAGAACAAATAGCTAAGCAGGCTGACGTTTCGAAAACCAATCTGCTCTATTATTTCTCCAGTAAAGAACAACTGTATTTAGATGTAATTAAGCATTTGCTTGATGTGTGGTTGAGCCCTCTACACGAGTTCTCTGAAGAACAAAACGCCATCGAAACCCTGCGCCATTACATTGCGTTTAAATTAGCGCTGTCTCGTGACAAACCCGCCGAGTCGAAGTTGTTTTGTATGGAAGTTGTGCAAGGTGCGCCGCTCCTGCTTAACGAACTGGAATCTCCTTTGTGTCAATTAGTGGAGGCCAAGGTACAAGTAATTAATACCTGGATAGCGCAAGGTCAACTTGCTCCCATTGACCCATATCACCTGATTTTTAGTATCTGGGCGATCACCCAGCATTACGCCGACTTCAGTGTTCAGGTTAAAGCGGTGACAGGTAAAGATCTGCACGATCCCGAATTTTTCGACACCACATTAACGGCCATCACCCACATTATTTTGGGCAATATTACGCCCAAATAGTGCAGTGAAGCAGGTTGTTACACAAACAACCTGCCCGCATTGTGCAAGCCGATTAGCATGCAAATAAGACCAATAATTGGGCCTGCGCTATTCATTATGATGATCTTAACGCGGCTCGACGTGTTGCTGATGCACAATTTTCCCTGTTGCTTTAAGCCTGCTTGAATAGAGAGAAGTTGGGTGAGTTCTATCAGCCTCACTAACCCAATTCCAAAAAACACATAGCTGACAACCGGCGCCCACCAGCCCGATGTCAATTCGTAACTCATGCTCATCACCACACTCCACAGCACGATCCAGCCGATCATTAAATTGCGATAGCGGAGGATCATAGGCCGATATGACGCATCATGAATATTGTTTAACAACATCTTGGTACTCAACAATACGGCAATACACCCCATTGCTCCCGCAATCGCAACCCCACTAAATACTGCGGCAGCTTTCGCCCATACCCCGGATTTTCCGGCAGAAAGACTTGCCGCCGCGACTGGGGTTGAGGTAGTCGCAACCCCTGCGACAAGTGATGTAAAAGTAAGCGTGGGAGCGGTCGACAGCACCAGCTTGCCGTACTTAGCCAACCACTGCGCTTTGAGTTGTTGACGAACCCGTGAGAGCTTTTTACGTACATTAGCTTCTGTTAATTCTAATAACGTGGCCACCTGCTGAGTAGATTGCTCCTCTCGATAATACAACAAGACTAACTCGCGGCTTTCTTCTGGCAATGCCCCGATAAAAGCAATGAGATGCTGATTAATTTGCCGTTTATCTAACGCCGCTACCTCATCATCACCGGCCGAACTCATGTGGGTAAATAAAATGTCGGCTTCTTCGCTGGTTACTCGCGAAGCCACTTTGTTATCTCGTAAGTAATTAAACGCAGTGTATCGGGTAACCTGTCGCAGCCAAGGCAAAAAGCTGTGTTCATCTTTTAACGTAGGGAGCTGCTGCCAAATTTTAATATACACCTGCTGGGCGACGTCTTCACTGGCGTCGGTGTCTTTGACTATCGACAACGCGATAGAGGTGGTGACATTTTGAGAAGCCTTGACCAATTGAGTGAACGCCGAAACATCTCCTGTTTTTGCCATCGCTACGTATTGAGGCAAACCTTCCGTGTATTGTGCGCTCATTCTATCTCCTGCCAAGTATTGTTGGTGTTATTGCCATCCCAAACTCGCTTATACACTACCGCATAAATACAGACACTCATAATGCTTCCTGATTCGTTAACCTTTACTAGTAGTCACCGCGAAACAGAAAAACGTGACAATTATTTTTAAAACAGATGGAATAAACCGCAAGGCTAGCTCGTTAACTCAATGACAACCGACATAACTGGAGATAGTCATGAAACATTACAAACTTGCTACCCTTGCACTTGCTCTCGGCTTAACGCAAACCACTGTATTCGCACAAGAAGCCTCTGTAACAATTGATGCGAGCCAAGCTGTACAAACATCAACATCGGCTAACTTAGCTCAAGACAACAACAATGTGGCACTACAACTTAACGTGTCTTCATCACAAGATGCAGAAGCCACCGCGGTCTCTGCAAGCAATAACGATGAAATGAATGAAACACTCTCTGACGATGCGGAATCAGGAGCTGAATCCAGCGCCGAGTCTAGTTCAGAAGTGCTTGAAGGTTCATTTTCAAACGCGATTGCACAAACGTCGAGTGTCTCTGGCACACTGGTTGCCGATACCCAATCGTCACTCGCAGATATCACCGGTCAACTCAATGGCACAAATGACACCGCTAGCGATCTCACGGCGCAAACATTAGGTGCTGTTGCAAATACCGATGCGACAACAGCGATCACTTCAAGTGTGGCTTCGACGGTTGATGCTTCACTCGCTAATTCAATGACATCAACGGTCTCTGATACCCTCGCCAGTACAATTGAAAGTAGCGTAGACGGCGCGGTAAGCAATACGGTCGAAAGTACTGTTGAAAGCACAATTAGCAATACTGTAGAGAGCACCGTATCTGGCACCGTCGACAGTACCGTGTCTACCACTATTGCTTCACTACTCGGTAACTAGCCACAGCCATAACTAATAAGAAGGGCCCACCTGCCCTTCTTATATTCCTGTTTTGCTATACCAACGTCTTCTTTCGGAGTACTTATGTTCTTGCTTACAAAACCTATCTCTAAAAAATTGCGCTCCCCGTTGCTGATGACTACTGTGCTAGGCTCAACGAGTGCATTTGCGGCAATAAGCTATCATGGTGAAGTGGCGCTAACAGCAAGGCATGATAGCAATGTAGCGGTAAACGAAATTGATCAATCTGTGGATGAATCTGACACCGCAGCCGTCGTTAAAGCCAAACTGTCATCCAAGTGGGAAAACAGCACAGGGTTAAGTGCTACAGCAGGCGTGAACCATCAGCAAAGCCAGTACTCAACGTTAGATGACTATGACCTAGCGTTAACCACATGGCATGTTGCTGGTGCTATGCAAACCGATGCGGGGAAATGGGGGTTACACCACTACTTCGCTACTGCCACCTTGGGCAGCCAAGACTTTTTAACCTATCAACAAACCGGTATGTCTTGGGGGAAAAGCTTCACGCCTAAAACCTATCTACACTTAGGTGTAGACCATATACAGAAAGACTTTGACCACTTTCCACAACGAGATGGGGAAGGCAACAAGCTTTCCATTGATGGGTTTATTTTTACGACAACCCCGAACGAAAACTTCATTGTTGGCGTGAGTTTACTAACCGAGCATGCCAACGATGACGCTTTCAGTTATACGGGCTATCAACTGCGTGGAACCTGGACTTATCCTATGCAGTGGTGGGGCTATGAAGTATCGTTTAAAAACTACTATCAATTTGAATCAAGAAACTACGACAGCACAGATATTGGTACTCAAACCTTTACCCGCTCAGACAAACATCACACAGTCGAATCCTCACTTGAGATGACAATGACAGAGTGGGCTACACTGCTGTTAAATGTGAAATATGCGGATTATCGCTCTAATCTTAGCACCGCAGACTATTCAGAAAGCCAAATTTCAACGGGTGTACGATTCTATTTTTAGAGCGAGATAGCATCTATGCGTTACTCAACCAAACCAAAGCCAAATATAGGGTCCCACCCTTTTGGCCCTACATCGCGAATAAACGCGGCTTTGAATTGCTCCAAACTGGTATTGTCACTTGATTGACTCAGGCTACAAGCCAGTTTTGCAGCCACAGCCGGCGAAGCCATTGAGGTGCCGGTTTCAGGCCCTTCTTCATCGGTGCCACGCGCGGTGTTCACAGCCACGCCCAATGCTGCTGCAAATACTTGTTCTCCTTGATTTGCCCAGCGGTAAATTTGTTGGTTTTTGTCGACCGCAGTAATCCCCAAAACATTTTTATACCCCGCAGGATAAAGCGTTGGCGCTGCCGGTCCGGCGTTTCCTACCGCGGCTACCAGTAACAGACCTTGTTGATGTAGTTGCGCCATAACTTGGGCCAGCAATGGGTTATCAGGCCCAGTTAAACTCATATTGATAACGTGAATGGGTTGAGCAGATAACCAATCTAACCCACTTAGCAGATCAAACAAACTTGCGCCTTGCGACACTTCATTTCTAGAATAAAACACCGCTGCACTGAACAGCGAGAGCCTGCGAGATGAGGGTATCGATTGTCGAAGCACTCCTGCGACCGCGGTACCGTGAGCGCTACTCGCAGGTAAACGGCTATCTAAGAACGAGTGTTCTGTGATGTGAGTTAAACCAGAAAAATAAGGGTGAGTAGTGGCTATTGCGGTATCGAGCATACCTATACTTACCTCGTCACGACATGACATCGGCGGCTGTACTTGCGGCAACACTTGCTGAGAGACGTCTCCTCTAGAGGCTGGCGCATTGTCTGCGCCACCTTGAGTCAAATAAATCACATTGCGATTAATCTGTGATGTCACCCTTTGGGGAAACATCGCTTGCAGCGTTTTTTTTGTGTCTAATTTTTCAGATACAGACAACCGCACAACCCACTTATCCAACAGTGAAACGTACCTTTTCTGCAACACTTTTACAGGTAAACGCGTCAGCTCGGCCAGCTCATTTTCTTTTACTGTTACCACCCATTCTCGCTCTAGGGCGAGAAAACCGTCGGCAGTTTGCACTTCTTTCAACACCAATCCACCAGGTAACGAACGCTCAGCAATAGGTTGATTCGCCACTGAAAGTGCGGTGGATAAACTGGTCGTTAACACCTGAGAAATCGGGGTTGCCACGCTTTCTAGTGAAGGTAATACCTCGCGGCGAATATCACGCTCAATATCTCGTATTGGCACAACCTCTTGTACCACACTATCGAGAGGGGTAATCACTCGATCTACCGCGCCCGTAATTCTTGGCACGATTTGTTCACCGTATACCGGTTGTAAGAACAGCGTAACTAAGCTCACGCCTATGGCAGTTAGGGTTGTTTTCATTGAGCACACCTCACCTTTTTTGCTTATCAGTTAATACGTTAACGGGTGTATTCAAAAAAAATTCCGCTGCGATGGGAATAAACCGCTGGCTGGTTCGTTAACTGACTAACACTGGCTGCAAAACGTTTTTCTTACTACTTTCTAGCATTATGCAATCACTATGCAAACGCTGTGACACTTATGTACGAAAACAGGAAAAAATATGAACGAAGATTTGAAAACACTGTTACCCGTCATTCGACGTTTCGCCTATTCCCTCACCGGCAATTTGGCTGATGCCGACGACTTGCTACAAAGTACGATTGAAAGAGTGCTGGCCAAACCCGTACCTGAAAATGTGAAACTGCTCGCATGGTGTTACCGCATTTGCCGCAACTTGTGGATTGATGAATATCGCGCTCAGAAAGTACGCCATGACGCGGCACAAAACCCCGAACTGCACCAGTCTCAAGAGCGAGACACAATGATTATTGGGGAAAACCTAACTCTGAAACAAATTGAAAACGCCATGGGCGAGCTTCCGCCAGAACAACGCGAAGTACTCTCTCTCGTTGCCGTTCAAGGGATGTCTTATCAAGACACCGCCTCTGTGCTCTCGGTGCCATCAGGCACGGTAATGAGTCGCTTGTCTCGGGCGCGCACTAAGCTCGCCAAGCTCCTTCACTTTTCTCAAGAGGTGCAAGCATGAACATTACAGACGAACAACTCAGTGCCTTTTTAGACAACGAATTGCCAGAGCAAGAGGCAAATAGCGTTCGCGATGCCATTGCAATGGACGAAGGGCTGACTGACCGACTCGCCGCATTGAGTATGGTAGATCACGTGGTAAAACAAAGTGTCAACATGGCAACGTGTGAACCCATCCCTTCGCATATAGTTGCGTTGCTAGAGCCTGCTACTGTTAATAACGCTAACCTTTTTGATTTATCAGAACATAAAAAACAGCGTCGGCGTTTACACCATATTGCCATGGCTGCAAGTGTTGGTTTGGCGTTTGTACTTGGTTGGCAGCAATTAAACAGTCACATGTCAGATTCAACAAGTTGGGAACAGGTAGCGCATATACTGGATACCAAACAAAGCGGTGTGGCATATAACATCGACTCGCAAGTAGTGACGCCACAACTGTCGTTTGTGAATCACAACGGCGAATACTGCCGTCAGTTTGTCCAAACCAATGCAGATCAGAAGCAAGCCATTATTGCTTGTAAATCTCAGGCTCAATGGGAAGTAGTTGCATCAGCGAGTTTGTCGAACAGCGACACTCACCCAGCGAGTGAGTACACAACAGCATCAAACCGCAACGCTCTAGATCACGAGATTGATACATTGATCAGTGGCGCACCGCTCAACGCGACACAAGAACAAACCGCAATAACCCAGCAATGGCAGCCTGTGGCTGACCGAGGAGGCAATCATGAGTAAAATATACCAACTTATCGCCGTTTTAATAACGTTAACCTTGTCGGCTTGTGCTAGCCAACCTGCCTACCAAGCCGCGAAAGACAATGGTTACGGGTATTCTGAAACCAAGTTAACCGACACCCAGTACCGGGTGTTGTTTAAAGGCCGAGGCAGTGACACCACCAAAGCCATGGACTACGCCATGCTTCGCGCAGCCGAGCTTACCCTAGAGCAAGGGTACGACTGGTTTGTGGTAGCGAATAAAGAAACCTTGGTAGACCGCCAACGCACTGAACCTACAACTCAGGTTGGCTTCAGTCGCCGTTACAATCAGGTAAGAGAATGTGGCCTGGTCACATGCCGTACCTACACCTCTCCTACCTCGCAATTTGAGACAGGTATTTTTGTGGGTGGTACGCAAAAGAGTCAAATAGAGAGTATTCTGGATATTCAACTGGGTCGAGGCACTCGCCCAGATACCACGCAAAGCTTTGATGCACGCCAAGTAAAAGCAAACTTACAACCTGTGGCAAGCGAGTAACCTATGCCACTCAACACCCAAACACGACTCTGGGTGTTGAGTGCATTTCCCGACACAATGATGTTGCAAATTTGCTACAAACTTTTCTTCAAAACCCTCTTTCTACACGTACCCACAACGAAAAAACACTTCTCAAAAACCAAAAAACACTTGCAAAACAAACAGTAACAAAAATTGGCATAATCATTGATACGGTATATTCGCTTATTGCAAAAAAGCGATAACAACCCAGTGTTGCGCACTAACAGTTATTCGCGCCGTCTCAATATCGGCCAAGCAACACATCAACATCTAGATAAGGAGTTTTATCATGAAACGAGCTATTTACTTGCTAGCGACATTAACGGCATTTACCGCTTTTTCTTCTCAGGCGCAAAGCACTGACGAAGAGATGGACAAAAACGGCGTATATGTTGGAGGAAACTACGGCTATTTGCGCGTAGACGGTGATGATGAATTCGACGATGATAAAGACGTTTGGCAAGGTGTTATTGGTTATCGCTTTAACCAATACTTTGCATTAGAAGGTGGGTATATAGATTTTGGCGATTATGGTAACGACTTGGCCAACGCCTCTACCGACGGCTACACCGCTGCAATCAAAGGAATGATTCCAATTGCTGACCGCATTGCACTGTATGGTAAGCTGGGTCAACTTTGGTCTGAAACAGAATACCAAGCAGGTACCATCATGTCTGAAGATGATGACGACAGCCTGTTTGTAGGAGGCGGCATCAGTTTCGCCGTTACATCAAACCTACTCATTAATGCTGAATACGTGGTTTACGACACTGAACTCAATGCAGAACAAGCTGCAGATGACATAGACGACGTTAATTTTGAAACCGACCTCAAGCAAGCTAGCTTAGGTGTGGAATATCGCTTTTAACTATTGAATCAACAAACGATATCATCAAAGTCAGCATAATGCTGGCTTTGATCGTTTTGCCCGCAACTAATAAGCCTAAAATTTTTGACTATACTTAACATTCGGCATCGAACATAAGGTGTAGTATGAGTGCAAAGAAAGTCCTATTAGTTGACGACTCAGAAGTCGATCTTGCGTTTATGCAAGAAATGTTGAAGAGTCATTTTGAAACTGAGCAAGCGTTGAGCGGCGCCGATGCGGTGAAGTTATGTCGCGACGAAGAAACACGTCCGTCTGTCATCGTATTAGATTACATGATGCCCGATATGGACGGGCTCGACACGTGTAAAGCAATCATCGACATTGATCATGATACCCCTCCGGAAATCATCTTCGTTTCTGCCAACGATACTATGGAAGACAAATTAAAGTCTTACGAGGCCGGAGCATCAGATTACCTCACTAAACCCGTTGATCCGGCTTTATTGCAAAAGAAGATCAGCTCAGCACTCGCACGACACTTGCGTTTACTCGAAACTCACGCAGACAAAAAGCAAGCCATGCAAACCGCCATGATGGCGATCAGCGACGTGGGTGAACAAGCCAATGTCACTCGCTTTCTTCGCAGTAGTTTCAGTTGCAACGATTTGCCAGCCTTAGCCGAACTCATATTAACAACGACCGAAGAATATTTCCTCGCTGCCAGCGTGAGACTATCATCGTCGTCTGAAACCATAAATAAAACCAATACCGGTGAAATCACCCCCATGGAAATGCAATTGCTTGCAAGCTTAGAAGGCGAGAATCGCATTTTTCAACGCAGTACACGTTTGTTAATTCACTATGGAAATGTTTCTCTCCTGATTAAAGATATGCCGATGCACAACGAGGAAATGTGCGGACGACTGCGAGACAATCTGGCCATTATCATTGAAGGCGCGGCGAATCGCGCTGAGTCAATCCTTGCTACCGAACGGAATAATCATTACTTGGCCGAAACGAACAAAAACGTGGCTGAACTGTATCAAATTAAGAAATTTCAGAAGTCGCTCAACGAAGATCTGGCGCAAGATCTCATTGATGAACTAAAAGAAGATATGCTTAGTTACGGATTAACCTCAGAGCAAGAAAAGGCGCTGGTTCATAACATTGAAAATATCGCTAAAAAGCTACAAGAAGCCGGTAATGCCTTAGACATGGGGCTAGACGAAGTATTAAACCAACTTAGAGGGTTGAATGAATAACGGTGAGTTGTTCAAACAGTAAAAAAAATGCCGGCATCACTCGCCGGCATTTTTCATTGTGTAAACAGCATGCTCAATTACAGTGAGTAACGCACCCCAAGAGCAAAGGTTCGGCTATAGATACCTGAATTGAGGTTCATCAAATTCTCATTGCCCGCCCCATAATACGTCTGATAAACATCATCAGTCAGGTTAGTGGCATCAAATGTCACCATCAGGTTGTCTGTTACATCATAGCTCATTTGGAAATCGAGACTTTGTTCAGGGCGGCTATACACTGCCAACGGGTTCGCGAACAAAGCGGATTCACTGTAAGACATAAACTTGTCACGCCATACATACGACAAACGCATATCAAAATCTTCAGAATCGTAAGCAAGTACAACACTGTAAGACAGATCAGACACCCCGTAGATATCGTAATCGTCGTAGCGGATAAACGTGCCGTCTTCTGCTACCACTGGATAACTCTGGCTAGAATCGAGTAAGGTCACACTCGACTGAATACCTGCGCCATCTAACCAATCAGGTAAATTCGACGGGAAGTAAACCGCTCCAATCTCCATCCCTTCCAGCACACCATTTGATGCGTTCTGTGGCGAGCTTAATACGTACTTTTCTTCTTCACCATCACCGTCGTCATCGTGATAAATAACGGTACGCGAGGTAGTCACAAAACCTTCAATATCGCGCTTAAACAAGGTTGCATACAATGAACTGGCTTCCGCAAAATACCATTCTAAAGACAAGTCATAGTTCACCGACTCTGTTGGCTTCAAGTTAGGGTTACCACCGCTCGCTTGTGCATAGCCCACATTACTCACGTCATCGCCGTAGGTGATGTAGCTATTTAGATTGCCGAAATCAGGCATACGCAAGGTTTCGGTATACGCAAAACGCATCATAACATCGTCAGCAATGTTCCAACGCACCACAAGACTAGGCAACAAACGCTTGGTGTCGGTTTTCACGTCTGAGGTAACGATGTCTTGTTTGTAGTTAACATAACGCACACCAAATTCACCGTTAATTGCGTCGTTCAAAGTAAAGTTAGACGTAGCGTATAACGCCAAACCATCTTCTTCTACATAGAAAGTTCGCGCAATTAGCGACGCGGGATCTTGTAAGCCATACAGGCTTCTAAACTCATCGGCATGGTCAAAAATGTAGAAACCGTCTGCCACTGCCCATGAACTTGGTACATCGGCGCGACCGTCAAAGAAGTTCTTGGTAACGTGAATTAGGCCTTCGCCGCCATCTTCAAGCTGGTCCATAAAATCAGACACTGAACCAGAACCGTCTGCCGATTGATCATAAGTAAAATCTTCCGCAGTACGGCCGTCATAACGCAAGCCAAATTTGATATTGTCGATGTAATTGTTATCAACAAAAAGCTTACCGTTTAGCGTGACACTCAACGCATCGCCTGAGTTACCGCCGCCATTGTCATACAGATATGATGCATTCCAGTTGTCGATATCGGTAAGGTCCGATTCATCAAGTGCGGTACCCGGATTGTCCAGGAAGTTGACTGATGCAATACCGTCATTGTGGTTAAAGTCAGCACTTACACCATAGGCTGTGCGCAAGAATCGCATGGCAAAAAACTGCGTTTCATATTCTGACTTTTGATATACCACTTCACCGTCTAGCGTTAGGTTGTCGTTAACGTACCAACTACCGCCAAGTGCATACATCCAACTGTCGGTTTTACCTTTAGAGGTGTCACCGCTGGTAAAGTTGTACGTATTGTAGGCATTGCGAGATTTAACCACATTCGTGCCTTCGAACACCTGAATCGCAGCCGCTTCGTCGGTAAGCGCTTCGCCGTTAGGTCCGGTCCACTCAAAAATATTAGTAAAGTTAAGTGAATTGAACGATTGGTTGCGATAGCCGTTATAGAACACTTCTGCCACCAACTCTACGTCGGCATTTGGCGCCCATTGTACCGACAAATTAGCAGCCGGACGTTCGCGCTTACCGATAAAGTCATTCATAAAAATGGCATCGCGAGAGAGCATATATTCAGTTTCTTGGCCATTTACATCAATGGTTGAACCGGTTGCAGTCGGTAGGCCAGCATCTAGGCCAGCAGTCCATAACTCATCTTCGTAGGCACGAGAATCTGAAGTGTAGATACGCTCGTAAGCAGAGAAGCCATCCGCTGGGTTATTGGTCATATAGGGAACAAGCGCACCAGGAGTGATGTTCATGTCTCGATAATTTGTTTCGGCGTAAGATACGTTAAATAACACGCCCAGTTCACCGCCACCAACTTCCCAACGGTCACTCAACAACAAACTCAAATTAGGGTCGACCTTTTCACGTTGGTCTTGATAAATACCACGTGCTGCAACAACTACTTTTGAACCGTCAAAATTAAACGGACGTTGTGTTTTAATATCGATAGAACCAGCGATCCCAGTTTCTATTTGTGAAGCAGAACGCGTTTTAAACACGTCAACCTGAGCGAGTAAGCTCGCAGGAATATCGGCTAATGCGACAGAACGGCCAGCGCCAGTAAAAATTAACCGGCCATTTACGGTTGTGTTCACATCAGTTAAACCGCGAATAGAAACGGTAGAAACTTCACCCGCGCCACGTCCCGTGGTTTGTACACCTGTAACACGCTGAAGTGACTCTACAACATTGTTATCTGGAAACTTACCAATGTCTTCCGCAACAATCGCGTCAACCAATTGGAAGCTTTGACGTTTAATGTTCAATGCCTTGTTTAAGCTACCTTTTATACCTCGCACTTCGATGGTTTCTACCGGTGCCCCGTCCTCTGTCACCTCAGACTCGTCTACTGATTGAGCAAGACCGGCTTGGTGAAACATCGCCATTGCGATCGCACTTGCCAGGTAAGCTTTTTTAAACATTTTCTACTCCGATTAATTCTGGACTGTCAGTATGAAGCAGGGCGCGAGATTAAAAAATATTTAACACAAGCGAAGAAAAATGCGTCAATACGCACCCTGTTAATTCATTGTTACGCATTATTATTAATATTGTATGATTAATATATGGTCAACTGCATTTACCTAAAAATTACAAATAAGAATAAGCAACTGTTTTTATTGTGATTTTTATTTTTACATCTAATTGTTTTATACAATAATGTTAATAATCATGTAATTCAAGAGATTGTAATCACAGCCATTTATATTACTATAGTATAGTTGTTAACGTAACTTAAATAAACTGTGTTACACAGAAATCATAAGAAGGAGTGATTGGATGAAGATAATTCGTAGCACGGTAGCCCTATCAGTATCACTGGGATTACTCAGTGCATGCGGAAGTGGAAGTGACAGTACGTCCACGCTACCAGCACAAGATTTGGTCGATGATAATGATCAGGTGGTATTAGAAACCATCGACAATCCAACCATTTCAAGTAGCTTTACTGGGTTCACTGATGTCAGTGTGCACGATCCCTCAGTTTTGGCTGTTACTGCAGCAGACAACACCAAAAGCTATTATATTTTTGGCTCTCACATGGCATCAGCCAAAACCACCGACTGGGTAAACTGGGTCGATTTCGACACTTCCAACGACACTGCCTCAAACAATAACGAACACGTGCTTTGGAGTAGTTTATTCCTCAACACCGATAGTAATACCGGTGCAGCTTACGGTTACGTGCAGCAAGTACAAGACGGGGTGTTGTTTGCCAACGATGCCAATGGTGATGGCATCGTTGATGACGCCTTGTCCGTTGACTCTGACTCCGATGGCGTGGCCGATACAACCGAGCTTGGCAGTGTAGGTATGTGGGCTCCCGATGTAATTCAACTCAGCGATGGCAAATTCTATTTCTATTACGACCACTGCAATACACCAACGTCAGGCGAGTGCGACAACTATCATTCATACCTTGGTGTAGCGCGTGCTGACAACGTTGAAGGGCCTTATGAAGATCTCGGCTTAATTTTAACAACAGGTAATGACGTAACGTCGGGGATTAACGGCGAGCAATGGGACGACCAAACTAATCCTAACGGTATTGACCCTACGGTATTTTTTGATGCAGAAAACCGCTTATGGATGGTATATGGCTCATACGCAGGCGGTATCTGGATCATGGAACTTGATCCCAGCACGGGCTTCCCACTGGATTACGAAGAGGGTACCCGCAGCTATGGTACGCATCTAACTGGCGGATACTACAGCGCTATCGAAGGGCCATACATTATGTACAGCCCAGAAACCGAATACTACTACCTATTCACCTCGTATGGCGGTTACGATTCAAACGGCGGTTACAACGTTCGTGTGTCTCGTTCAACCTCACCTGACGGCCCGTATGTCGATATGCGCAATCAAGACATGCTAGGCATGTTTGAAGACGAATCACTGATCAGCGATGGCGTGTTGGCAACAGATGAAACCGCCTCTTACGGCGTAAAAGTTGTGGGTAGCCATACTTGGAGCGCTGGCTTAGGTGAAGTAGCGAATACCGCAAGTTACTACTCTCCCGGCCACAACTCAGCTTACTATGACGAAGAAACGGGTAAACACTTCATGGTGTTCCACACTCGCTTCTCTTCAGAATCTGAAGGCCACCAAGTACGCGTACACGAATTATTGATGAACGAATACGGCTGGCCAGTGTTAGCGCCGTTCCGCTATGTACCTACCGAAGGCAGTAATATTGTCGACTACGAAGACGTAGTAGGCGATTATCAGTTCTTGTTCCAAGACCAAGATACCAATACTACACCTCACGAATCTGTGTATGTGTCGCTTACCGCTGACAATCAAATTACTGGCGCTTATACAGGTACTTATAGCATTGATAACGACGGTAACCTAAAGCTGATCATCGACGATTTAGGTACCTTCCGTGCGAAAGCGACGTGGCAATACAATGAGAATCTTGCAGAGCCGCAATTAGTGCCAACCTTTAGTGGTTATGCCACGGTTGAAGCCACCACGCTATGGGGCGCGAAACTGCCAGACTTAGACGCTAGCGAGGTCATGAACGACATTGCTGATGCGGCTTCAGCAGAGATCCCTACTAAAACCGTATTTGATCTTAACTTATCAACCAGTGGTGCGCGTGGTGCAACAATCACATGGTCATCATCAGATGAAGGCGTGATCAACTCATCTACTGGCACTGTTACACGTCCGGCAGTCGGTGAAGACGACGCAAGTGTGACCTTGTCGGCAACGGTGACCCTAGTGGACGGCACTGCACAATCTTATACTTACACAGTGAATGTGCCTGCGCGTGTTGCCTACAACCGCATTGCCACATATTCATTTGACGGGAACTTGAGCGATAGTTGGACGTCGGATGGCGCAACATCAGCTGACGCCACCTTGTCGGGCTGGTTCGTATTTGATTCAGCAGAAACCACAACCCCAACTTACAGCAGCGACGCCAAGTCAGGGCAAGCTATTGAATTGGGTGGCAATGATGCTGACAACAATTTAGGCTATTACGGTGTTGTCTTAGACAGCGCCCTGTCACTGCCAACTTACACCATTTCGATGTGGGTAAAACCTGATGTAATCACTCAGTACACCCCGGCATTCTTCGCCAACGCCGATGCGTCAAACTGGCTAGGGATTTATCCTCAAGGCTGGAGTGTTGACGGTTCAATGGTGTGGTCATTCAGCGAACAGAACAATGGCGCTTGGAACGATGTAATTTCTTCTGAAGGCATCATTCCGGTTAATGAATGGACGCACATTGCATTTACTTACGACGGTACTACAGGCGTAATGTTTGTTAACGGTGTGCAAGTTGCGTCACTGTCTAACTTCAATGATATTTTCAGTGATAACGCCGTTCAGCTGGCCCTTGGTGTCAACTTCTGGGACACCCCATTTAACGGGCTAATCGATGAAGTAAAACTCTATGATGATGCCTTATCAGCCGCTGAAATCCGTGCACTAGACGTTGAGATGAAATCTGACAACGAGCTAATAAGTGCCGCCCTCGATGCCGTAGTTGAAGAACTATCAACCCAAGGGATCACTGCGTTACGCGGTGACTTGAGCTTGTCTCAGGAAGGGCCGTTTACCTCAACCGTGAGCTGGGCGTCTAACAACGAAAGTGTTATTGCGACTGATGGCACGGTTACGCGCCCTGGTGAAGGCGAGAGCGCTGCAACTGTGGTGCTAACAGCATCTGTAACCCTTAATGGTGAAACGCAAACGGTTGATATTGAAGTAACAGTAATGCCAGTTGAACTGCCTGACCGCGTTGCAGCATATAGCTTTGAATCTTCGCTTGAAGACAGCAATGGCACATACAACACAGGTACCATTACTGGCCGTCTACTGTCGAGTACAGCCTCATATTCTGAAGCCTTGTACGACAGTGGTATTAATGGTCAAGGGGTTTATCTAGATGGCTCTTACGGTGTCATTTTAGGCGAAAACGTCTTCAACGATGACACATACACCATTTCTGTCTGGTTAAAACCTGAAGCATTAACCAGTTACTCAGCGGCGGTATTTGGTTATGAAGATGGCGACGTGTGGTTTAGCTTTGTGCCGTATAGCTGGGCCAGCGACTACTACTTCTGGTTGTGGGCACACACTGCAGCAGGATACGTTGACAATAGCTTTGGCCAAACACTAACCGAAGGTGAATGGGTGCATGCGGTGCTGTCAGTCAGTGGCAGTAAGGCAACGGTGTTCCTCAACGGTGAGCAAGTGAACGAAATTACCACTATGCCTACCCTGTTCGACGCAGACACCAGTAACTATTTATCAATTGGCGCCAACTTCTGGGATGTGCCTTACCAAGGTATGCTTGATGAGCTTGTAATTTACGATGAAGCCATCGGTGAAGCTGAAGCCCAAGCGATATACAATCAGTACAAAAACAACCGCTAAGTTTTTGTCTATCTAAGCCCAAAATGCCACAACCTTGTTGTGGCATTTTTATTTCAATATCATTGCCTTACCTCATCTTTTACGATTCCCAATCAATAGCATCTATTTATTCAATTGGCGCAAATTTTACAAACCGATAATCATATATAGGCGGTTAATTAATTGTTAAAAGTTTGCCGAAGGACAATAAATCATGCGAAACAAAAAACTGCCTCTAGTAACAGCTGTTGCATTGGCCTTGTCACCAATGTTGGTGACTTCAACCCTCTCTGCTAAAGAGACACCCAAGACAGTAACCAGCCCGTCTTCTCTGGAAAACGCGCCAAGATCGAACAAATTCTGGTGGCCAGAACAATTGGACCTCAGTGCACTTCGTGCTCACGGCGAAGAATCAAATCCTTTTGATGAAGATTTTGATTATCGCAAAGAGTTCCTGACTCTTGATCTGCAAGAAGTGAAAAAAGACATCGCTGCAAAGCTCACCGACTCTCAAGCTTGGTGGCCTGCGGATTGGGGCACTTATGCACCTTTCTTTATCCGTATGGCATGGCACGCAGCAGGAACATATCGCGTTGTTGACGGACGCGGTGGTGCAGGCGGTGGCCAACAGCGTTTTGACCCGCTAAACAGCTGGCCTGACAACGCTAACCTAGACAAAGCCCGTCGTTTGCTTTGGCCCATTAAGCAAAAATACGGTCGCAAGATCTCTTGGGCTGACTTAATGGCACTTACTGGTAACGTGGCGCTTGAGTCAATGGGCTTCAAAACCTTCGGTTACGCCGGTGGCCGTGAAGATGATTGGGAACCAGATTATGTATACTGGGGACCAGAAACGAAAATGCTTACCGACCAACGTCGTGACAAGAAAGGCAAATTAAAAGGCCCACTTGCTGCTGTTGAAATGGGTTTGATTTACGTTAACCCAGAAGGCCCACACGGTAATCCTGATCCATTGCTAGCTGCTGAAGACATGCGTTTGTCGTTTGGCCGTATGGCTATGAATGACGAAGAGATCGTTGCACTTGTTGCTGGTGGTCACACATTCGGTAAAGCACACGGCGCCAAAAAGGCAGACTGCCTAGACAAAGAACCAGCGGCTTCTGCCACTGAAAACCAAGGTATTGGCTGGAAGAACAAGTGTGGTAAGGGTCACTCAGAAGACACCATGACCAGCGGTCTTGAAGGCGCTTGGACAGTGACACCAACGCAGTGGTCAATTAACTACCTCACTAACTTGTTTAGCTTCAACTGGGTAATTACTAAGAGCCCTGCTGGTGCAACACAGTGGAAACCAGACACTGAAGCGGCTAACAACATGGTGCCCGACGCGCACGTTGAAGGCAAACGTCATGCACCTATGATGTTTACCACTGATATTGCGATCAAAGAAGATCCTAAGTTCCGCGCTATTGCAGAACGCTTTATGAATAACCCTGAAGAGTACGAACTCGCTTTCGCAAAAGCTTGGTTCAAACTTAACCACCGTGACCTTGGTCCTCGCGCTCGTTACTTAGGCGAAGAAGTACCAGAAGAAGTGTTGTTGTGGCAGGACTACATTCCTGAAGTAAACCACAAATTGGTTAGCGCTAAAGACGTGAAAAAACTGAAAGCCACTATTTTGGATTCAGGTTTGAGCGTACAGGAATTAGTTCGCGTGGCATGGGCTTCTGCAGCCAGCTACCGTGGCACAGACATGCGTGGTGGTGCAAACGGTGCACGTCTTCGTTTAGCACCTCAAAACGAATGGGCTGTTAACAACCCAGCAGAAGTGTCTAAAGTACTACTTAAGCTAGAGAAAATTCAAAAAGACTTTAATAAAAAGTCTTCAAGCAAGAAGATTTCTCTTGCCGACACCATTGTACTTGCAGGTGCAGCAGCAGTTGAAAAAGCAGCGGCAGATGCTGGTTACAAAGTTACCGTACCATTTGTACCAGGTCGTATGGATGCAAGCCAAGAAATGACAGATGTTGAATCATTTGCGTTCTTGGAGCCAAAAGCTGATGCATTCCGTAACTACTACTCTGAAGATGCATTCTGGGGCCCAACTGAAATGCTAGTTGAGCGTGCAGACTTACTTAACTTATCTGTACCAGAAATGACTGCATTACTTGGTGGTATGCGTTCAATTGGCGCTAACTACAAAGGCAGTGAACACGGTGTATTCACCGACCAGCCTGGCGAGTTGAGCAATGACTTCTTTGTTAATTTGCTAGACATGTCTACCGAATGGAAAAAGTCTGACACTGACGGCGTTTACATCGGTGTAGACCGCGCTAGCGGTAAGCAGAAGTGGACAGCTACGCCAGTAGACTTAATCTTTGGTTCAAACTCTGAGTTGCGTGCGATTGCTGAAGTGTACGCGTCTGAAGATGCGAAAGAGAAGTTCGTTACAGACTTCGTAGCCGCATGGACTAAAGTGATGCAAAACGACCGTTTCGACCTGCTGTAAGGTGAACGAACGTTTTAAAAACGTCTAAAAAAATACCCCGCAATCGCGGGGTATTTTTATTTTTGCAGGTTAAACAACCCCATGATCATTCATGGTGAAGTACCGCATTACCCGTTTCGGAAGGCAATGCATAACTTGGTTTTTTCCCACCTAGGTCAACCAAAATAGAATCCAGCATCACACCTGCATCAATCATAAATACTTTTAACGTGTGCTTACCCGGCTTATCTATCAGCTGTTGAATCGACGCGCTAGCTTGGTTTTTCAACACGTTTTGCTTCCAAGTTTCGCTACGACCTTGGGTACGAAAATCCAGAACTTCCGGCTTGTTGTCATCAACAACCACAGCAACACGTACTCCACGCCCAGCAAACATAGGGTGTGTCGGCACTACATTGACACTCACTTCAGCCATGCCCTGGTTAAAGGTATAAAAGTCGTACTCTAGTGCAGGCCCCTCAAGAGATAACGGCGACACAGATAGAGAGTCAACCGTAACGGGCACTGCCTGCATCACACTGCCACTGTAACCGAGCTCCTCAATTATCTGCCAACGACGTTCAGATAAACCCGATTGGCGCTGGAAGTGCTCAGCATGCATCACCACATACCCCAAGTCTTCGACAAAACCATCAAAGGTCTTCAACACCGGAATATCCGGATTAAACACATTTAAACTAATGTCTGTTTGAAAACCCTCATTAGCAAATACAAGTCTGCCAGGCACTTTAAATGAAGGAGGGATGAGTTGGTGATCATGCCCTAGCGGCGGCTCTTTCAAGGCTTCGCCAGTAGGCACTTTGTCCCACTCGATATCAACCCAAACACGCTCATGAGGGTGGGATTTAGTTAATGTCCCCTTTGTCTTAGACAGTGAAATCCAAGGCTGTTGAGGCGAAATAGTCCACTCACTCGCTTTATCGCCATTCAAATAAATATCAATAAAACGTGGCTTGCGACTAAAAGCGTTAAACACAGGTAAGGTGCGGGCATGGCTATTGGTGATATGCGAATTAGCCGGCATATCAAAGCCTTCTAACACAAAACCTACTGCCTGCTTCTGCTCGCGATGGGGCTGCGCTGAAGAAGGCATATCAAACACAGGCAAGTAGCGCGGAGACGCCGACATGATATGCTGCCACTTACCATTTGCTACCTCGGTATTGTAGTAACGGGTAATGTCTTGGATGGTTTGATAACTTGATGCCATTTGTTCCGCATACCAGTTAGCATCACCTCGACCTTGGGCTGCGGAAAAGGCATTTTTATAGTGATAAAGCCATTTCAGGCTCATATTCCCAGCAGCAACAATGGGGTAATAAGCCAACTGGTAAAACGCATCTTGGCGGGTTTTATCAATTTGCGGTTGTAAGGTTTCCACTTCCTTGATCAACGCCTGCCACTGGGTGATAAGTGTGCTCACTTCATCACCGTAATGAGTTTGTGTTAGTTCGCTGGGCTGAGGCAATGACACAGGCTCAACATGGCTCCATGCCATAAACTCAGGACGGCGTTGATACACCAAGTGAAAATACTGCTTGAACATAGCGACCAATCTGGCCGATGCTTGTGCCGATAGATCACGAGCAAAATACCCCGCCATTTGCGTGTAAACATCATCCGCAGAGTTAAATTGGTCTCGCTGCCACGCAATGTCCATAAACAATTCGGTATTGTATTCGTGTGGCTTAATATCTCCGACATTCAACACCCATTGTTCACGGGCGTTGAGATCCCACGCTTTAGTAATTTCTTGCCACATTAAAACAGGATTAGTCGAATTTAACCACAGGTAATCATGAGGACGCCCCCAGTAAGACGTGTGATAATAAATACCCGCCCCACCTGCGCGTTTTTGTTCTTCAGGGCTGCTGAGTTGACGCAGATAACCATAATTATCATCGGTCCACATTAACGTGATGTCATCGGGTACTTCGAGGCCGTTTTGATAGTACGTTAATACTTCTTTGTAAGGCACAAAAGCTTGCGGAATGGCATCGGCTTCTTCGCCGGTGATGGACGACAACAACTCTCTTTGATCAGTGATCACCTTATCGAGCAGCGCCACTTGGTCAGCCATAGAACTGTCGCGCATGATCATTGGCGAATCGTGCTCACCACGCATTGCGACGGTATAAATGCTTTCGAAGTCTTGGGTTTCCTCAATACGCTTGCTAAAAAACTGCTTTACCGCTGCAGCATTAGTGTCGTAGCGATATTGCCCCATAGCCTGTTTATTCCACTCACCATTGATGTTCGACAACATGGGCTCTGCATGGGAGGTACCAACTACAATGCCGTAATCATCGGCGACTTGCTTGTTCTCGGGTATTTGATAAAACGGCGTGGTGGTTTTATGCATGGCAGGCCAAATAGTATTGGCGCGCAAACGCAGTAAAAGCTCAAATACGCGGGCGTAAGTTTTTGACCCTATATCGCCGATTTCCGGCTCATAGTTTTTTGCCGCCCAAATCTGTAAGCCCCAATCTTCATCATTGAGGAAGATACCACGGTACTTCACACTCGGTGATGATGATGCGGATGCTTTTACATCAACAGACAAAGGGAACTGCGTAGCGGGCGTGACATCGGCCCACCATTCCCACGGAGACACGCCAAGCTGACGTGACAATGACAGTAAACCATAGGCAGTACCGCGTCGGTCACTGCCCACAATAACTAACGCCGGTTTATCGCCAAGAGCGGCAATAGGCTTCAACCAAATTTGATAGCGTTCCCACTGACCTTGAATTGAAGATGGGTCAATGTCGCCTTGCTCGATCAACCGATCGATCAAGGCGCTCTGACCTAAGGTTCCCGCAATAATTGCAGTGTGAGGAACCGAATTAAAATGTGACGCGAGTAACAACTTGTGGCCGCTTATCGCCGCCACATCACCCGCTAGCATACCCGCAGCTTTGTGTACAACTGTTGCATCTGACTCATCAACAAAGAGCGTGGCTACGCCTTTTTCCCCAACCAAAGAAAAAGGCGCGGCCCCACTTTGCACACTCAGGCCAACACTACATAAAATTACGATCACCCACCCTTTGGGTTTCCACCACACTGCCACTGCGCTTACTCCTTGCAGAAAATACTATTAACGAGATTGAATATACGATACCGCGCTAATTACACCACGCAATTCAGCCAAGCCCTTCAAGCGACCAAGATAAGAATAGCCGGGTTTAATACCGTCTTTGCCTTGCTCATCTGCCAATAAATGGCCGTGGTCAGGGCGCATTGGTATTTTGCACTGAAAGTCTTTTTCACAACGCAATAGTGCTTGAATCAAGCCAACCATGTCATTGTCACCGTCGAGGTGAGCCGACTCGTAAAACGACCCATCTTCTTCGCGTTTAACATTGCGCAAATGCACAAAGTAAATGCGGTTGCCGAATGTATTCACCATTTGCACCAAGTCGTTGTCGCCTCGGGCACCGTATGAACCTGCACACATGGTTAGCCCATTTGCTTCACTGGGTACGGCATCCAACAAACGCTGCGCGTCATCTTGGGTTGATACAACACGAGGTAAACCAAATAAAGAGAACGGTGGATCATCAGGGTGAATACACAGTTTTACACCCGCTTCTTCGGCAACGGGGACCACTTCTGCAAGAAACGCAAACAAGTTGTTGCGCAAGCCGTCTTCACCAAGGTCGATAAAAGATTGAATGGTGGCTTTGATACTGGCGCGATCATAAGACCCTTCACCACCCGGCAAGCCGGCAATAATATTCTGCTCAAGCAAGGCTTTTTCTTCTTCAGACATAACATCTAAGCGCGCTTTAGCTTTGGCGAGTAAGCTTTCTGGATAATCCTTTTCTGCCCCTTCCCGTTGCATGATGTACACGTCGTACGCCGCAAAGTCTGAGTATTCAAAACGAAGGGCGTAAGTTTTATCGGGCAATTGATAGTTGAGGTTAGTACGTGTCCAATCCACCACTGGCATAAAGTTATAGCAAACCGTGGTCACACCGGCTGCGCCAACATTGCGAAGAGAAGTCTTGTAGTTCTCTATCATACGGGCGTAATCACCAGTGCGGCTTTTAATATCGTTGTGAACAGGAATACTCTCAATCACGTCCCAGGCCAAGCCTGCTTCTTCGATCATGGTTTTACGCGCTTTAACGCGGTCAAGTTCCCAGGCTTCGCCAGTCGCAACATCGTGCAATGAAGTGACTATCCCGGTCGCGCCGGCCTGTTTAATTTTTTCTAGGGTAATGGTGTCATCAGGACCAAACCATCTCCACGTTTCAATCATAAATAGTTACTCTTATAAAAGTTATAATGCCTGTTCGATAATTTCCCAGAGCGCGCCTTGGGTGTGATAATCACACTTCGCGCCAGCCAGGCTTTTCTCGTTGCTGTAAGGCTTGTTGTCCGCCGTGAGTACGCGGTACCAACTGCCGTATGTGTGGTCAATCATGGCGTTCCAGCAATACGCCCAAATTTTTTCGTACCATTGCCAATAAGCTTCATTGCCCGTTGCTTTCGCTAACAACGCTGCCGCAGCTAACGACTCGGCTTGTACCCAGAAATATTTGTCACTGTCGCAAATTTCGCCGTCTGGAGCATGGCCGTAAAAAATACCGCCGTTTTCCTCGTCCCAACACAGTGACAAGGCACTATCAAATAGGGCTTGCGCTCTTTCCACCATCCAGCTTTCGGGCTGATGGCGATGTAAAATTAACAGTAATTTAGTCCACTCCGTTTGGTGACCGGGTTGGAAGCCCCACGGACGATACAGATTTTTGGGGTCGTCTTTGTTGTACTCCCAGTCAATCGACATATCAGCATGGTAGTGTTCCCAAATAAGGCCTTGAGTCTGTGCTGCTTTGTCTACCGCAAAGGTTTTTGCCAGTGTATAAGCACGTGTTAAGAACGCCTCGTCTTGGGTTGCATCAAAGGCAATTAATAGAGCTTCACAGCAATGCATATTGGCATTCTGGCCGCGATACGTACCTAGCGTTGACCAATCTGGTGAGGCTTCATCGGCATAGCAACCATCTGACTCTTGCCAAAATCGCTCGTTGAGTATGTCCCACGCTTGGTACAAAGGCGCCTCAGCTTGTTTAAGGCCTGTTTTCACACAGGTCGCAAGCGCAAGGATCACAAAAGCTAATCCGTAAGCATGGTTGGTTTGGTCCACTGGTGTATTAGCATCTAAAAACCAGTTGTACGCTTGTCGATCTGCATCCCAATGCCGAGTGAGCAAGTACGCCAAACCGTGTTCAACGCGTTTGAGATCTTCTTCACGTTGAAAATGCTGATAGGCTTTGCAGTAGTTGAAGATCATCCGAGTAGAGCTGACCAGATGCTTTTTACCGAGGTCGAATACGTCACCATTGTCGTAATAGTTTTGGTGAAACCCACCGTTCACTTCATCCAACAAGTTCGGCGCGTAAAACGCCAGTATGTCTTGAATATGTGACGTTAATGCTTGTTTGTTTTTACAATCCAACATAACCCAACTCTCTATTGTTCATTTGGCAGCTTACTGCCTTTTTGTGCATACCAAGTGACAAACCCATAGCTAGCCAACGGCACGATAAAGCTCATCTGAATACTCAGGGTGTCGGCTACAACGCCTTGGATAACGGGCAAAATCGCACCGCCGACAATAGCCAAACACAACAGGCCCGCACCCTCGGCCGTCGCGCCGCCTAAACCACGAATCCCTAGTGAGAAAATAGTCGGGAACATGATAGAGTTACACAGACCAATTAATACCACGGCCCACATGGCGACACTGCCACTGGCTGACATAACAACCACTAATAAAACAATAGCTGCAAGTGCGTTAAATGTGAGCGCAGAAGATGCTTTGATGTACTGCATGATGTAAGCACCAGCAAAACGCCCGACCATAGCAGCGCCCCAATAAAGCCCTAAATAACTCGCCGCATCTTTATGAGTAAGACCAGCGATATCATCGCTACTTAAAAAGTTAATCAAAAAGCTGCCGATCGACACTTCAGCACCGACATACAAAAATATCGCCACGGCCCCCAAAACAAGATGAAGATGAGCCGTGAGCTTTTTCACAGCCTCTCCTTGCAGGCTTGCAGGTTGCTCGGCCTCTGCGGCAATTTTAGGTAGAGGGAAGCGCTTAAATGCAATCGCCACCACAACCAGCGCTAACGCAATCAACAAGTAAGGAATTTGTACCGACTCTGGATTAGCAGGCCCGTCGAGCTGACTCGCACCAATGATTAATGCACCACCAAAGAAGGGGGCCACTGTGTGCCCCACCGAGTTCAACCCCTGACAAAAATTCAGTCGACTTGATGCGCTTTTTTCATCACCCAGCGCTGCTACATAGGGGTTTGCCGTCACTTGTAATATCGTAATTCCGCTGGCGAGAACAAATAGCCCCCCTAAGAAAAACACATACAACTTCACTTCTGCAGCGGGGTAAAACAATACACAACCCACCGCTGTGGTTAATAAACCCGCGATAATGCCGGCTTTAAAGCCCAAGCGACTAATTAACTTGCCGGCAGGCAGAGAAATAAGGAAGTAAGCGCCGAAAAAAGCAAATTGCACCAACATGGCTTGGGTGTAATTCAGTGAAAACGCACTTTTAAGGTGAGGGATCAAGACATCATTCAAGCTTGTCAGAAAGCCCCAGAAAAAAAACAACGCACTCATCGCTAATAATGGCGAGTGAGACTTCACTATTGAGGCTTGTGTATTACTGACTGTATTCATTGGTCACCTTTATGTTCACAATTAGGTAGCATTATATATTTTGGTAAGGCCACTTTACAAAGAGTAATTGAAGACCATTAACATTGCAACAAAGGGGGTGAACAAAACAAAAAATAAAAACAACACACTGTATTAAAAGGAATTATTAATGTCACCGATCACGCAACGCCCAGTAACAACAGCGCCACCTTCAACATAATCGAATAAGTTAATTAGGTTTACAGGGTGTAACCTTCGTTTATTTTTTGTAAAAATTTAGTTGTTAAAACCATTTTCTTGTGATTATACTGATCCGGCCTTACCAATTATTCATAAGACTGGGAGAGACAGCATGAAAAACCGATTTGGGGCCCAACGCAAACTCACACCGTTAGCCACTGCTTTAGCACTGGCATTACCAATTACGGTGCTCGCGCAAGAAACAAGCTCACAAGATCCTGAAGTGATAGAAGTTAAAGGGATTCGTTCTAGTGTCACAAAAGCATTGTCGATGAAGCGTTATGAAGTAGGTGTTTCTGACGCCATTTCTGCCGACGACATTTCAAGCTTTCCGGATGAGAATATCGCCGAATCGATTCAACGTATTGCCGGTATTCAAATTCAGCGTTCTAACGGACGCGGTGCGTTGATCAGTATTCGAGGTCTAGGCCCCGAATACGCAGCAACAACCCTGAACGGTCAAGCGTTCGCCAGTGCACAATTTGACGGTGGTTTCCGCTTTGATATTGTGCAATCGGAACTCGCTTCAGAAATTCAAGTTTTCAAAACTCCCAGTGCATCTATGGATGAAGGTGGTCTGTCTGGTGCGGTGAACATAGGCACAGCCAAACCACTCAACTATTCAGAGCGCAAAATGCTAGCGAAAGTAGAAGCAAACTACTCAGAAGATCGCAGCAGTACCACGCCTGGAGCAAGTTTTACCTATATTGACCAGTTTAATGACAACCTAGGTGTATTGGTAAACTTCGGTTATCAAGAACTCGATACCCGTTATGATCTCATGTACAGCCAACGATTCGCTGATGTTGACGCAGACGGTGATGGTGAAAGTGATTATGCAGAAAATGGCATTCCGCTAGAGCGCACAAACCGCCCTCGTTTGCGCCGTGAAGACGGCAACACCCAACGCTACTTGCTGAACACCGCAATTCAATATGTTGCCAGTGACACCCTCGAATTTGGCCTGACAGGTATTCTTGCCCAAGACGAACGTAAGATCTACTTCCAACAGCTAGTGCCGCTATTTAGTGGTGGCGATCCAGAACCAACGCTGACGTTTTTAGGTCAAACTGACAACACCGTTGACCACATTCTTGCTGAAAACATCCGCGTTGAAGCCAACCACACCCGTCAAACAGAAGAACGCACCAGCTACGCGGTAACTGGTACTTCTGAATGGATGATTTCAGACAAGCTCACGATGAACAGTGCACTGCATTATACCGCTGGTAGTATTGATATTGTTGAGCGCGCAATCGTATTGGGTATTCGTTCTGACCTTGAAGTCGACATGGATTCCAATAACCCTGTGTTCACGTCTAACGGGCTGAACCCAGTATCAGATCCGAACTCATGGGCGTTGGACAACCTGTTCCGGAATGACATTTCAGGTAAAGTGCAAACCTACGACACTGACGAACTCGCTGCGCAGGTTGATTTCAACTATTACCTTGAAAGCGATTTCTTCAAAGCCGTGAAGTTTGGTGCCAAACACCGCAGACAAACGCTAGATACTGAAAGTACACGTTATGACCGCAACTTCCGCGACGACGATATTTATACTGCGCCTTTCCCAACTGTGGCAGAAGCCAGTTATACCGTTAAGAACTTTACTGGTGGTGAATTCTCTGGCTTGAACTTGAACTATGTATTGCCCGATGTTGACGCTTACCTAAAAGCCTTTGATGAGTCAGGTTTGACCATTGAGCCTAACTTCCAAGAAGCAGGGTTCTTCCAAATCGACCGCAACATTACTAACCTTTACGCCCAGCTCGACTTCGGCAACGACTACCTGCGCGGTAACATTGGTATGCGTTACGCAAAAACCGACCGTACGGTAGACACCGTGACCTATGATGGCGGTATTCAAGTTACTACTGGCGCATTCACAGACATTGGTGGCGACTCTGCCGAGCCGTCATCAAACAGCTTTGATTACGACAACTGGTTACCAAGTTTAAACCTAGCGTATGATTTAACCGATGACATCGTAATTCGTGCCGCTGCGGGTAAAGTGCTAGTACGCCCAATTATTGGTGAAACCGCGAGCTTCGGACGCGAGATTGCAACCCAAGATAATGGCACTGATATTATTGTGAATGTATCAGAAGGCTCTTTCGACCTTCCTGCATTAACAGCAAATCAGTATGACTTGAGTGCTGAATGGTACTTCAATGAGTCAAGCGCGTTGACCTTGGCTTATTTTAGAAAAGACGTGAAGAACCAAGTTATTTCAGAAGCTGTATGTCCAGGTGATTTCCAGTTGGCGGATGTGTCTTATGACTCAGCAACCGGTGAATGTCGCGGTACAGACGGCTACATTTATAACATCACTCGTAACCGCGCTACCGACGGCGTATTGAAGATCAACGGTATTGAACTTGCGTACAACCAGTCGTTTGACTTCCTACCTGCACCATTTAACGGCTTGGGTATGATTGCCAACTATACCTTGCTCGACGCAGATAACCCACAAGAAGAGCAACCGCTACTTGGTTCATCAGAGCGCACAGCTAACCTTATTGGTTACTATGAAAACGGTGGTTTCGCCATTCGTATCGCGATGAACTATCGCAGCGAATACTCATTGAATGACGGTTCTAAAACGGGCGAAAACTACGGTGATAGTAGTGCGCTTGTGCCTAACCCAGGCAGCCTACTCGACGCCAGAAAGCAAGTGGATATTTCTATGTCTTACGAGTTTGAAAACGGCGTAAAAGTGTCGCTAGAAGGGATTAACGTGAACGGCGATTACGAGCGTGGAACACGTTTCGAGAAGGCACGTTTGCAGTCTATCGCGACCTTTGGTTCAACCTACTTCATGGGTGTGACCTACAGCTTCTAATAGCTGTGTTTAGGTGGTTACCTTTTTTGGTAACCACTATTTTTATTTGGTCATGTAAATTGACCACCTGAGCAGTAACACGCTAAAGTGTAAGTATTAACAGGTTCTGATAAAAACAACATTCATGCAATTTCAAATTAATGATTTATCGAGCAAGCGTCTTTACTTGCAAATCGCCGAACAAATTCTGGAGATGATAAGTCAGGGTAGTCTACGTGTCGGTGAAAAACTGCCGGCAGAACGCAAACTTGCGGAAACCTTCAATGTCAGCCGCCCAACTATTCGCGAGGCGATGATTGCGTTAGAAGTGAGTGGTATTGTGGAAATTCGTTCGGGTTCGGGTGTGTATGTCATCGCTGAATCTGGCCGCAATGAACTCAACATTGAAGACAACCTACCCGGCCCATTTGAAATTCTTGAAGCCCGTTTGTATTTCGAGTCAGAAGCTGCCGCTTTAGCCTCTCAGCGTATTACCCATCAGGAAATTCATCAGTTAAAAGTGTTTCAAAAGAAAATGCAAAATCTTGAGAGTCAGGATTTAGCAGAAACACACAGTTATGACCGAAGTTTTCATGAGCTGATCGCACAATCAACCAGAAACTCAAGTATCTACGAGATCATCTGTTGGTTGTGGTCGCTGCGTAATCGGTCTGAAATGAATACCACCTTCGACACGCTAATTCGCAGTCGTGGTGCGTCACCAATAATTGAAGATCATCACCTGATTATAGAAGCATTACAAAACAGAGACGAAAATCGCGCAAGACAAGCAATGAGAGCCCATATTCAGCGAGTCATCAATGAGTTCTCAGAGTGCACCTTAAACGACGACTAGTTTCCTAACGCTTAAAGTATCGGCGTGAGTGATCGCAACCTTCGTGGAGAATGACATGCGATTAACGCATTGCGCTGTTCCAGCGTTACTTGTCAGTGCGGCGCTAGCTGGCTGTGGAGAATCGAATAAAGTTGAAGCACCGGTTTCAGTACAACAAGCGGTCAGTGAACAACTTGCCCCTGTTGATGCGGTATGGCCTTGGTTAGATTCAGCTAACTCACGCTGGTTTTACTTTAATTCAGCAACACGCCCCTTCGGCATGGTGAACCTTAGCCCCGATACTGAAATTGACGGCGCATGGGGCAGCGGTTACCGATATCACACAGAAGAAGTAAAAGGGTTCAACCATGTTCACGCTTGGCAGTTGTCTGGTTTATCTGTACTGCCTGTATCTCAACAGCGCCCACTCGCGGACATAGAAAACGACTATTTTTCGGCGTTTAGCCACGACAAAGAAAGCGTCGCCGCTGGTTATCATTCACTCGTGCTTGAGCGCTATGGCATTAATGCTGAGTTAACCGCCACCACACGCGTGGGTTTTCACCACTACGAATATACCCAAGCTGGGCCAAAACAAATATTGCTCGACTTACAGGGCCAATTTGGTCCTTCGGCGTTATCTAAAGGCAGCTTTACTCAAATCGATGAAACCACCTTTAGTGGTTCTGTGATTAATGCACCCACTATTCGACGCCCTCGCCCAACACCGGTCTTTTTCTATATCAAGCTAAATAAGCCTGTTGCCAAGCTTGACGTCAATGACACAGCAGCCCTGTTAACACTGGATGACGCTACCAATGACGTGCTAATGAAAGTGGCTATTTCTTATGTGGATGAGGATGGTGCCAAGCAGAACATGGAATCTGAGTTACCTGAGTGGGACTTCAATGCCACCGTGGCGGCTTCGCGTGATACATGGAATGAATGGTTAGGCAAAATCCAAGTAGAAGGCGGAAGTGAAAAGGTACGCCGCCGTTTTTACACCGACTTGTTCCACGCGCTTCAGGGGCGTCGCATTATCTCAGATGTTGATGGCCGCTACTCAGATCAAACCAGCGCTGAGCGACAAATCAAGCAACTCCCATTAAACGCGCAACACGAACCCAAGTTTAATCACCACAACTCAGATTCATTCTGGGGCGCGCAATGGACGATTCAAACCTTGTGGCCGTTGGCCTACCCCAAAGTGGCATCTGACTTTTCAAACTCTATGCTCACCATGGCAAAAGATGGCGGCTACGTGCCTAGAGGGCCTTCTGGCGGAAATTACACTTACGTCATGACCGGGGCGTCGTCTACGCCTTTTATAGTTAGTACCTATTTAAAAGGTATTCATGACTTTGACCCACAGCAAGCCTATGAAGCGCTGAAAAAGAATCACTTGCCCGGCGGTATGATGAGCCACGCAGGCTATGAACACGATACCGCCGTAGGTGGTGGATTAGAATACTACATGGAACAGGGTTTTGTGCCTTACCCGCTGCCAATTGAAAGCGACGCGTTCCACCGCGATGGAGCAGGACAAACCCTTGAATACGCCTATCAAGACTGGACCTTAGGGCAACTCGCCCTAGAACTTGGCCTTGATGAAGATGCACAATGGCTGAAAAATCGTAGTCTCAATTATCAAAATATCTATGATGTCGAGACGGGTTTCATGCGCCCGAAAGATGAGAATGGAGAGTGGAAGGCCGACTTTGACCCATTCGAATACCGCCACGGTTTTGTTGAGTCGAATGCTGCGCAAATGACATGGTATGTACCTCACGACATTGCTGGCCTTGCCGATTTGATGGGTGGGGAGAAGGTCGCGGCTAAACGTTTGAACGAAGCCTTTGAAACCGCTGGAAAACTTGGATTTACTTCGGGTACCGCGCACGCTCAGGAAACCCACGAAGAGTACCGCCGTATTCCTATCAACTACGGCAATCAACCTTCAATTCAAACCGCGTTTATCTTTAATAAACTCGGTGAGCCAAGCAAAACCCAATACTGGTCTCGCGAGGTGGTTAATCAGGTTTATCAAAACTTGTCACCCGAGCATGGTTACAACGGCGATGAAGACCAAGGTTTGATGGGGTCACTTGCAGTGTTGATGAAAATCGGTTTATTCCAAGTCGATGGTGGCGCGCGACAGGGGCCGGTGTACCAAATTGGTAGCCCCATATTTAACCGTATTACTATTGCTTTAGATGAGCGTTATTACAGTGGCAAAAGCTTTACGATTGAGACCGTGAACAACAGCGACGACAATCGGTACATTAAAGCAGCATGGTTAAACGGCGAGCCGCTTAAACGCCGATACCTGACGCACAGTGAAATTACCCAAGGTGGTACGCTGAAGCTCGAAATGACATCGACGTCTCAGGAGTAATCTTAACAATTAGTCGCATTTTCACATGCACAAGCGGCATTGTTCACTTTTTAAACTACCCTTTAATGATGAGTAGTTTGGTTTTGAGGTGAATAATGCCGTCTTCTCAAATGACGTTTCAATTTCTAGCTGAACCTACCGATGTGAATTTTGGCGGAAAAGTTCACGGTGGTATGGTGATGAAGTGGATTGACCAAGTGGGCTACGCTTGTGCGGCACAATGGAGCGGTCAATATTGCGTGACGGTTTCTGCCAATGGCATTCGATTTATTCGCCCCATTCATGTTGGCCAAGTCGTCACGGTGAAAGCAAATATCGTGCATACAGGCCATTCTAGTATGCACATGTATGTGAGTGTTTCTTCCTGTAATCCTCAAGATGGTATCGGCAAAATTACCAATCGATGTTTCATCACTTTTATGGCCGTAGATGAAGATGGTGATCCAGCACATGTACCGCTTTATGTTTCTGCTTCACAGGAAGACTTACAGCTAGAGTTAGTGGCGATGCATGCAAAAGACTTTGCTAAAGAACTCGACGAAGACTTCCAAAGCTATGTCGGCCATCATTAACCAAAAACGGCGCTCTACATGAAGTGGCGCCGTTTTTCTTTGTTCACTGATTAATGACAGCAGCCTTGCTCGGCTTTATCAGCCTTGGCAAATTTCTGTTGTAAGCCTTGCCAACCATTTCTGAGCATTAATGCAAACAATACAACCGCACACAGAGCATAAAGTGCCTGAGTCTCGGTATGGTTATGTATACCGTGTTCAACCGTGATAAAACCTTGCAGCTCAAATGTACTAACTGCCCAGTTTAACAAGTACCCCAAGGCGATACTGGCTGTCATCACACTAAAAATATATAAGCCCAGTGTGCGACGGCCCATTTCTTTGGCGATCATGCCCATAGTTGAGATATTCGTTGCAGGGCCTGCGAGTAAAAACACCAACACAGCACCCGGTGACAAGCCTGCACCTAAAAAGCCAACAGCTATCGGCGTAGATGCTGTGGCGCATATATACATAGGCACACCAATTAAGGCCATCACCAACATGGCCATAAGACCGTCGCCCCATTGCGTTAAAAAGTCGGTAGGTACCCAAGTTTGGATCACGGCAGCCAATCCCAAACCAATTAACAACCACATGGCAATATCATTTAACAGCTTGCCTGTTGCATAACTAAATACATCACCCACTTTACCAAATACATGACCTTGCGAGGCTTTGTCTGTTGGTTGGTTGCTACTACAACAAGACGATTCGGTGCTCTCTACTTTCTCACTACTACAGCAATCTTTTTGTACTGTTGTAGGCTCAGATTGCTTGCTCGCACAGCAGGAAGACTCCGACATGTCTTTCTCTTTGTGACTTTCACAGCTTGAAGTTTCATGCGTATCAACGTTATGAGACTGACTACTGCAACAACTGCTGGTTGCTGCTTTTTCCTGAGGTTGTGATGCAGTGTCGGCGGCGACTTCGTCTTTAACAAACCACTTCACCATCATTCCGGCATACACTGCACTCACTACGGCTGCAATGGGTCTCACAATGGCATAGAGCGGGCCGAGCAAGGCGTAAGACACAGACACTGAATCAACCCCCGTCTCAGGCGTTGAGACCAAAAACGAAACCGTGGCAGGTTTTGATGCACCACTTCTGCGCAAACCAACAGCGGCTGGAATTACACCACATGAACACAGTGGTAATGGCGCGCCAATCACTGCGGCTTTTCCAACTGCGCTCGCACTCGATTTTCCCATGTGCTTTTGTAATACCGAAATAGGTACAAGTTCGTGCATTACGCCAGCCACTAATAAACCTAGCAACAGCCAAGGGGCTGACTCCATAAATAGCGCAACAAAATTTTGAAATAATAAGGCGAGGTCACTCATAACGACTCCGTTGAATCAAGTAACTGTAAAATAGAACAATGTTCTGCACTTTCTGCACCACCACAACAGGCTGAATGAAGCCGTTTTAACGACAATTGAATACGTTGCAATTCGAGTATTTTTTCTTCAAGGTCACTAATTTTACGAGCAGTGTAATGCTTTACTTCCTCGCAAGTGTGATCATCTGGATGCAATCTCAACTCGAGCAATTCACCTATTTCATCAAGGGTAAAGCCGACTTTTTTTGCCCGTTGAATAAAACGCAGTTTATCTAGGTCAGCCTCTTCGTATAACCGATACCCAGTTTCAGTGCGTCGTTTTGCTTCCAGCAAGCCTTTACTTTCGTAAAAACGAATCGCTTCAACACTGATGCCTGTCACTTTGGCCAAATCGCCAATTTTTAATGATGATGTTTTCATATCGTTATTCTAAACCCTAAAGCTGGCTTTAGAGTCAAGCACAGAGTTAACATTATTTTCTTTCACGCCTACACGCCAATTAAGCAACAAGGTGCAGCTTCATAATCGCTCAACGCCGCCATTTTTGCCCACGCCAATGCAAGTGCCGTCATCCAAACAGGTCATACTCCATATATTTTGCTCACTGACCTTTTCCCATTGACTTGCACCTTCACGCCACACCGCCACGCCTTCGGGGTTACTGATCCAAATAGAGGTAGCATGGTCGTCTTGCTGAATAGCTGAACCATAAATAGCGCCGTTTAATGGCACACCCGCTAACTCATGCCATTCACCGTCATAATACTGATACGCCATCGCTGGGCTATCAGGTGTTTTTAATGAACCGCCAAAAGCCAAGATGACATCACTTGTTTTTTGTACAGAGAAAATACCCGCGGCTTCTCCACCAGCAAAAGGCGATGCTATGGTTGACCATGCGCCATGCGCTGGTTTTATGAGAACACGAGGCTTAACGCCATTGCCTGTTCCTATAAGCACTTCATGCTCTGGGGTTTGCTGCAAACACGTACCGCTCGACGCAAAACCGCCTTCACTTACTTGCGCATCAATTGGTAAAGACTCCCGTTGCCAATCTGTGCCATTTTTCGTTTTAAGCACGAATAGGCCATCATTATCAGAATCGCCATAAAGATAGCCCTTGCCGGTTTCATCAACCGAGAAGCAGTCAAAAAAATGATGAGGGTTGTCAGCTTGCAACAACAATTGCCATGACGTTCCACCGTCGGTCGTTCGGTAAATCCGCGAATCGCTGCCTTCACCTGCACTCATCAAATACACGGTATTGGCATTGACCACTTCAACATCGCGAAACTGCAAGGCTTGCGTATTTTCAGGGCCAGTGACATGTTGCCAACTCACTCCGCTGTCCAATGAACGATATATTCCCCCTTGAGTCCCACTCGCCCAAACGATCACACCATCATGATCCACAGCTTGAAATGAGACTTTTTCATTCACTTGTTGGTAAGCGGCCGATACCACATCAATATTGCTCAGTGACGCGGTTAACATCACCGCAAGTGAAATAGCGCGCATGTTACACTTCCTTGAACTAGAAATTTTAAGCCTCACCTTGTACCCAAATGAAGCAGCCGTCAAGGGACAACCAGCACACTAACTAGGCGACTCAACTGATTGATCTTTACGTTTTTCTTACCAAAGCGTACAGTAGCCGCCCCTTATTTAAACGTTGTAAGACACGGATATGTTCAGCGTACACAACTCATCGCTACACAAAGCACTCTCATCCTCACTGCGAGAAAGCACACAAAAAGAAAGTACAGCACTCGAACGACTCGCTAGCGGAAAGCGTATTAATTCAGCCGCTGATGATGCAGCGGGTCTACAAGTTAGCGACCGCCTAACTACATCTATCATTTCTGATACGCAAGTTGTGCGTAATCTCAATGACGGCATCAGTTACGCACAAATTGCCGAGGGCGCTTTGTCCACACTCGGTCAGAATTTACAACGGATGCGGGAACTTGCCGTGCAAGCCCAATCAGGCATAGCAAGTGATGCTGACCGCAAAGCCTTAGATGAGGAATTTCAGCAACTGAAGCAAGAAATAGACAGTATTGCCTACGACACAGAAGCATTTGGACGTCACCCCTTACTCGGACCTAATGTTGAAGAAGATAATCTGTCTAATGTGCAAGCCCTCGATGATGTTTTTACCAATGGTCAAAGTGGGTCGTTGAGCTCGGGGCTACAAACTATTAGCTACATTCCTGCCGGCGCAAGTGGCATACATTTCAGTATTAACAGCCTCACACAAGATGATGACATTCAATTGTTCACCGCTGCTGGAGTACATTTAGCCGGTACCGCTTTGGGTGATGACGTATGGGATAGCACAGCAATTAGTTCTGCCAGTGATATGGATTCTCGTTTTTTGCTGCCGAACAGTGGGTACAACAATGACGCGACATACGACGCCTCTAGTCTTAACACCGGTGGCACTTCGAGTTATGGCGGGATGAATATCACGTATAGCGGAGATGGAGATATCGATAACAGTGGCACTATCTCTGCGGGTGAAACGCCCGTTGAATCTATTACTATCGATTCGGTGACTACCCCTCTTGTTTTGAGCGTGGTAGGGTCTGGCTCGTTTAGCTACACCATTTCGTGGACCGACCCAGGCTCAACAAGCCCAGCTGGCTCAGAATATGGCGATGAGGGAGACGTGCGTGTTACAGCAACCAATACACCTCAGGCTGATGAAGACTTTGTAACACTAAATAAAACTCCCTCTTCACTTGAAGACCTCTCACTGTCTGATCTGGCACTAGATCCATATGAAGCAGCAGAAGCTGCGCTTGGTACATTAGATTCTGCCATTGAGACAGTCAGTGACTACCGAGCGGCATATGGCGCAAAGATGAATGAAATGACAAGCGCCTTACGCAACACCCAGCAACAAGAAGACAACGCGAGCGCTACACGTTCACGTATTCTCGATACAGACTATGCCAAAGAAACCGCTACACTCGCGGCCAATCAAATTGTAAAACAAGCCAGCACCGCAATGCTCTCGCAAGCCAATACACAAATTGAACGGGTGCTACCTATCATTAACTCTATTTCAGAGAGTTAACTGTACACTTTGATACAAGCCTATACATTTTCCGAGAAGATGTGTCAGGAAAGAGTCAGCACAATACGCTCCGTAAGGTTAACAACCCATGAATACAATACGGAGATTCTTCCATGGCACACACTTTTTCTCGCACATTGTGCGGCATCGCAGTCGCAGCAAGTTTATGTTTAGTTACCGCTTGTGGTAGCAACAATAGTAAAAAACAAGTCGACCATAATCAGCAACCCGACACTCCAGATATTGCAGTGGCTTATCAGGGCAGTTGGCAAGCTAATGGGTATGGTATGGCGCTTCAGGTTGGTAATGACAACGCCAAACTTTACATGTACACCAGCGATTATTGCTTGTTACAACAAGATTTCGGTTCACTCAACACCGCCGATCTTAAGCGCAACGTTCGCCTGTCGAGCGACAACAATAGCTTAAACTGGTACGCCGGCACGGGCACGGCAGACTTTGGTGCTCCCGGTATCGATTTTGAGAAACAAACCACATTACCCAACGCCTGCTTAGGTGAGGTGTTAACGCCGAATTCTTCTCTCGATAACGGCGAATTGTTTGCGCTGTACAGCCAAATAATGGAAGAGTACTACGTTGATTTTTCCCGCATGAATGTGGATTGGTCTGCACTAGCCTTTGAGCTAAGCACCTCAATAACTGGCAATATCAACACGATGTACGAAGCCATCTATCAATCCTTTATCGCATTACAAGACGGCCACAACACCTTTGAATCGTCACAAGGTCTGAATATTCAGGTGCTTGGTAAGCCCACTCATGTGATGACATTAATTGAAGAATACGCCGACGCAAATGGTCTCACTTATCCTTTAGAAGAAAGTGAATTAACACCAGCCATCATTGCCGATATTAATGCTTATGTGGAAAACACTATTGTCCAAGAACGTCTCATTACAGAGGGATATGCCACATCTAACATTCAACGTGACCAAAGTGAATTAGTGTCGTGGTTTAGTATTGAACGCATAGGTTATTTGCGTATTGATGCCATGACGGGTTACAGCACTGTTGATGAAGAAGAGGATGATCTGGCTCGCGTTACATCATCTTTAAACAACATCAATGCGGTATTAGATGAAGCCTTGCAAGACCTCAGCAATACCGACGGCTTAATTTTAGATATCCGTACCAATGGGGGCGGTAATGATTACATCAGCTTGGCTATCGCCAGCCGCTTTACCGATACCGATTTTATTGGTTACAAGAAATACGCTCGTGATGGCAATAGTGTTACTGAAACCAAAGTGGTGACTATTGAACCGGCTGACCACCCCCGATATGCCAACAAACCAGTCGTTCTTTTAACAAGTACCGACACAGCATCAGCAGCAGAAACCCTGGCAATGAGTCTTGCACAGTTGGATACCGTGCACATTGTAGGTGAGGCGACTCAAGGGATTTTCTCAGACAAATTAGAGTGGATATTACCAGGCAACTTTGTACTGGCCCTGTCGAATGAATTCTATCTCACTGCCGGTGACGAATGGCTTGAAGGGCAAGGTGTACCGGTTGATGACTATTCACCTTACTTCACCCCATTTGCCCGCAATAACCAACAAGATCCTGCTGTGCTGCGCGCCCTAGCCGTGTTGGAATAAACAGTCTCCTGACTGATTGCACAATGTGTAATAGTCTCCCTTTGGCCGGAATCTTGTTCCGGCCTTTTTTGTGTAGCCACCTAGTTTTTTGGTACTTCAATGGGTAATTCAGCTGCTTGCCACCCAAGCATGTCTCCTTCCAAATGGAACAATTCACTGAGCCCCTGTGACTGCATTGCGTCTATGGCTAATTCAGCTCTACGCCCCGAGCGACAATAAACCACTACAGGTTTATCTCGCAATTTATCTAAGTCAGCGTCACCCGATAAAATCAGGTTGTGTGGAATATTGATCGCACCGGGCACATGGCCCTGAGTAAACTCTTCGACACTTCTTACATCCACAATGACTTTCTCTGCTGTATTTTGCAGTAAAGTTTCAGCATTGATTTTATTATTGACCCTATCGCTTGCGAACACATTTGACGATGCCACTATCAGCAACAAACTGACACTTACTAATTTCAACCACTTCATCATGATTCTCCTTCAAAAGTGATGTTATTTGCACAAGGTTTGGCTAGGTTAACTGTTGATTTGTGTACACATAATTACAATAACACTTTAGTTAAAAGCGCCAGTTTAAGCCGTGAAATACGAGTTAACGATGAATTAGTTATGTAGATTACCGCGTTTTGATAGGGAATGTCAGGGTGAAGCGCGCCCCGCCGAGAGCTTCCCCTTGTGCAACCTGTACTGTTCCGCCGAGGTGATTAATCACTCGGTATGAAAACGCGAGGCCAATACCAAACCCTGTTTTCGCATTATTATTAAGACGCACAAAGGGTTTGAAAATGGCATCGTATTTATCTTCAGGGATGCCCTCACCATCATCTTCAATGGCAATATGTATATTTTCCCCGGATCGACACAGTGTAATCAGGCAACGTTGTTTTGCATGTTTACAGGCGTTGTGAAGAATATTGTCTAATGCCACAGATAGCATAGACTGATTTGCCTTTACGATTAGCGGCTCTGTTGGAAGCTCGGCGTTAATATCCGCTTCCTCCCCGCGCTCATCAATTAGTTGGTTCAGTAATGTATTGACAACTATGTCGTCTTGCTCAGCGGTTTCTAATGCATGTTCTAAACGGGTAAACGTGAGCATTTCCCCGATCATGGTTTCCATATGGTCTAAACTTCGATTGAGCTTATCTTCGTACTTCGCCTTTAAAGCAGGATCATCGGTTTCTGACAAGGTGTCTATGCCCATACGGATGCGAGCTAGTGGTGTTCTCAATTCGTGAGATAAACCGCCACTGAGTAGCTTAATGTCTTCTAACAGTTGAGCAATGCGCTCGGCCATGCCATTGAACTCTTGCTCTATGTCTTTTAAATACCAACCAGCACCTTCTGGTACGCGGGTTGAAAAATCGCCTTCACCGATTTGCTTTGCTGCCTTGCGCAATAAATGTAAACGCCTAGCGAAGGGATACAACCAAACCAATAGGGCCAGTATCAAGCCCGCATAAAACACGATGGTCAGTATCAGTTTTAGCGGGCGCTTGGACTCATCAGGTTTGTCAAATCGTGCTACCAGTATACGGGTACCGTCCGATGTTAAAATTAACAATTGATAACCAGATTCCATCTCCAGCAACACGTGATCTTGTTGCTTCAACATGGCGAGTAATGATTTTGGCAAGGCTTGAGGTTCAACACTTTGATAAGTAAAACCTGCTTGGGGATACTGATTAAGTTGAGCGGAAAGCTGTGTATGATTAGGTTGTTCTGCCATCAGGTGCATCAGAGGTAAAACTGACGCAACCCGACGGTCAATCTCGGTATTATTGGTATCGTCATCCAACTCTAAATACACTTGGTCTAGGGTCCAGCTGAGTCCTGCCAGCACCACCAATACAAGCGCAATTGAAGCAGCGGTAAACTTATTGATCACCAGACGTCTCTGGCAAGTTGATAGCCTCGGCCCCAAATTGTTTTGATTTTATAGGGCTTGCCTCCACTGTCGCCTAATTTTTTTCGCAAACGCGATACGCATAAGTCGGTAGAGCGATCAAAGCCATCAAACTCAAACCCCCTTAGTGTTTTGGTCATGTCATCACGGGTTACCACTTGCCCGACATGGGTTACCAGCAACCACAGCGCGTCAAACTCTTTACTTGATACCGAGATTTCCTCGCTGTCTAAGTATACTTGTCTGTCGGCTTGGTTGACCACCAGCCCGCCAATCGAAATCGCATCGTCATCACTGTCTTGCGTGTCGGCTTTATGACTGATGCGGCGCAATAGCGCCTTAATGCGCGTTTCTAGTATTCGGCCTCGTACCGGCTTAGTGAGGTAATCATCAGCCCCCATTTCTAAACCCAGTATTTCGTCCATTTCTTCATCGCGTGCTGTCAGCATAATAATGGGCGTTTCTTGCTGTGAGCGCACAGCTCGACAAACTTCCAAGCCATCTAAACCTGGCAACATGCCATCCAAAATAATAAGGTCGGGGGCTTGTGTCAAAATGGCCTCTAGTGCCGCTTGTCCATTGTGAAAAACGGTCACTTGATAGAGTTTTTGGGTCAAATATTCGGCAATCCATTCAGCCAGTTCTACGTCATCTTCTACCAAAAAAATGTGCGTTTTCATGCGGTTTTCCTTCCTACAACTAAAACAAACGCCAGCGCGCGGCTTTTCGTTTCGACTGTTTATACACCCATGCATACCGAATGATAGATTTTGCTTTCTGCTCGGTGTCGGTACTCAGCACGAGTGGTTGGTCTGTGGTCATTTGTATTTCACCATGAAACTCACCGGCCTTCGAAGCTCGCCAACACTGTAGCTGCGCATCACTGAGATAAAGGCAAATATTCAATGGCGTCGCAGACTGCCAGGTCACTTCAATATCAACATAACACGCCTGCCCTTGTTCCATGGTGACGCATTGCTCTGGCTCTAATGAATACGAAAAGTGCTCGTTGGCATTTGCGACACTGCTTTGCAACGCCAAGACACACAATAGCAGCCCTTGTATTATCAATTTCATCACCTGCTCCTAGAACACGTAATTGATAATAATGCCAACAACCGAACGGCTAGGCGCGCGATAGCCATCACCCAACATAACAGATTGCGAGTAGGGGCTGTCTAAAATCGTGTCTGCTATCTGCGTGTGGCGTACGTATCCGTCAACCACGATATCCTCAGAAAAAGGATAGCTGAACCCCACTTGGTATGTCACATTCACACCCGCGCCCGCGTGGTATTCAGGTAAGCTGGTGTCGGCACTGACGTCGGACGTGCCATAGTAAAAATCGAGTAACTCGGCATTGCGATATTGCGCACCAACAGAGCCATAGAACTGGGTATTCTTCCAAAAGACACTTTTAGACAACCACAAAGACCCATACATGCCGCCGTCGTAATCGGGATGATAATTAAACGGCGCTGCGATAAATTGTACGTCGACCCCAAGCACAGACCCTGTGCCTCGAAGCCCCGCATATATCGTGGCCATTTTATCAAACTTCATTTCTTCGTTTTGGTATTCCAAACTGCCATGAGAAAATGAACCGATAATGTCGAACTCCCAATTCTCGTAGTTCAACAAGTTGTAACCAACGGCAAAGTCGGGGTTAAACTTACTGGGTCGCCCAGGAAATTCTACGAATAACCCATTTTCAAAATAATAAGCGCCGTTCAGTGCCACGCGTAAACGAAAGCCGCGGTCGCGATACAGGTCTTCGCGGTATTCAATGCCACCACCGATAGAAAAATAACCACCGCTGACCCGTTCGCCCCAAGCGTCTTGTTCTGTCTCTTGCGAAAAGGCCAGCGGAGAAAACAGCAAAGCTGCCATTAATATAAGTTGAGTAATACTTTTCATTATTATCATCCATAACATGTGCTAACTACGATGCTATGTGAGTTTGTTCCTGTTTGTCGTATCAGTTCCTACCAAAATGTATCGAAATGTAGCAACCCTAATCAACACCACTGAAACACAGTACCCAATATGACACGAAAACACGACTGCGTTTTTGTAAACACATGTATCCACATCAAGGGTAATACAAACGCCAGCCAACATTTAAACAAAATTTACATTACTCACTGGTTAGAATATCGCCACATCGCCGATATAAAAATTAACCACGACAACGGCATCGATAAGGATGGAGGACGTAAAATGGCTGTATCAGACACTCTGGCAAACCGCACGAATATTCAGTCTTTTCGCTCTATACCTACGCCCACGGGCAACGCGACACCATCGCTAACAACCAGCGCAGACAAACCTTCATCTACGTCTGATGCGCCGTCAACATCGCAAATCGAAAGCAGCGACCACACGGTATTTTCGTCATGGCGACGTGAAAACCAAGATAAAACCTACACACTAGAACAGTTAAAGACCAATTGGCTTGCCGAAGCTGAGCGCATGGTAGCCCAACACTATGGATTGAAAGGTGAAGGTGACCATACCCTATATGTGCAATTTAACGACGACCCCGACGCAAGTTACCTAGCGAGCGTTAGCTACTTTACCGAACAAGATGACGCCCTCAGCCGAGCAACTGACCAAGTATTAACCCTCTCAACCAATGCATTCCCGCAGGGACAAAACGATAATGGCGGCTATAAACCCTTTTATGGTGACAGGGTTGTTGCACATGAAATGGTTCACGCGATCATGGGACAAACCGTCGATATGGACGCTTTGCCTACGTGGTTTAAAGAAGGCAGTGCCGAATTTATACACGGTGCAGATGAACGTTTGGCGTATCACCTCGCCAGTCAAGATGGCAACCTTAACAATGGCTACAATGAGCAGGATATTGACCAGTTTGCTGCTGACACTGACTTTTTCCACCAGTGGCAAGGCAGCAGTGAAGCATACGCCAAAAGCTATGTTGCCGTGCGCTTTTTGCATCAAGATATTGTTGAGCATGGTGGCAATGGCGTAAAAGACGTGATGCAATTTCTCACCGATGAGAAAATGCTCGCGACAGGCAATGCAACCCTCGACAATGCCCTTGCCTATTTAGCTTATGAAGGCAAAACCTCATACCAATCCGAAGCCGAATTTATCGAAGACTTTACCCAACAAGCGCCGACCTACATTAAAAACATGAATCTGAATAATGACGATACCGGCGCAATTGGCGGAGCAGATGCCGATGGCGGCGAGATCAAAACGGCAGAGAGCGTGGTAGATAACACCCTTAAATCAGCCCCAAACCACCCGTTGAAGGGCTATAATCAAGTGATTTTTTCTGAACCTAACATACAGGCTGTCGCTTGAATTGGGTTAGATATAACGCCAACCGACACGATTCTTTGCAGTAACTTAGCTCTTTCAAGTAATAAGTTCTGTGTACCTTGATATCGTATTGGGCCTCTAATGTGAAAGACGGCTGTGTACCTTGAGTTCAACTGGTGAATGCAACGCTATCCTTATTTAAGGAGGAATGTTGCCATGAACCGAAGAAAACGTATTTATTATTCACCCGAACAAAAAGCACTTATTTGGGACAGGTATAAGCGAGGCGATTCGCTACATGATATCGCTAGAATGTTTGATCGCTTTCATTCTTCGATTATGCCAACCATCTATCAAACTGGTGGGTTTCGGCCACCAGAACGAAAAAGACATCCACAGTCCCTCTCGCTTTATGAGAGAGAAGAGATATCGCGTTGCTTAGTCAGTAAACAATCCATTCGGGAAATTGCCAGACGTTTGTCTAGAGCACCATCAACAATCAGCAGAGAGATAAAAAGAAATGGCGGTTTAAATGGCTACCGTGCCGTCAAAGCAGATCAACGAGCATGGGACGAAGCACTAAGACCTAAGCCATGTAAGTTAATCGGTGCGCCAGAGTTGTGTAAACTGATAGCTGTTAAGCTTAAAAGAGCATGGTCACCACAGCAAATTTCGGGTTGGTTAAAGCGACAATATCCCGATAATCAGGAAATGTACGTGTCCCACGAAACCATCTATAAAACACTGTTCATCCAGACGCGTGGAGCGTTGAAGAAAGAGCTGCAACGGTGCTTAAGAACGAAAAGAGCTGTTCGAAAGTCTCGCGCATCAACGCTAAAAGGTCGAGGCTTAGGCCAAATTACAGATGCTTTATCAATCAGTGAACGCCCAGCTTCCGTCGAGGATAGAGCCGTGCCTGGGCATTGGGAAGGCGACCTGATATGCGGCTCATAGAACAGCTATATCGCAACTCTTGTCGAGCGCCATTCTCGTTATGTAATGCTCGCCAAAGTAGAAGATAGTAAGTCATCTACGGTTATTGCTGCTCTGATTAAACAAGCCCAAAAACTACCAAGCGAATTATATAAATCCCTCACATGGGATAGAGGCAGGGAAATCAAAGACCACAGGCAGTTCACGCTGGCGACTGACATCAAAGTATATCTCTGTGATCCTCATTCTCCCTGGCAACGCGGTTCAAATGAAAATACCAATAGGCTATTGAGACAGTATTTTCCTAAAAGCACTGACTTATCAGTACACAGTCAACAAAAGCTTAGTAGCGTCGCCAGACAACTCAACGAAAGGCCGAGAAAGACGTTAGACTATGAAACACCAGCTCAGAGATTTAATCAGTGTGTTGCAGCCATCGATTGAACTCACAACGTATAGCGGACCTAAAACCCTAGATGGCCTGCGGCAACAATAAGCGATTTGTAAGCCTTAGTTCATCAGCTTAGAAGTACAATTTCTGGCTATCGAGCTATCGATATTGTAACCTCAACGTGAGCATAAATGATCAGTATGGATGAGCAATGAGCAAGGGTATGAAAGATCTATTTCCCGGCTATTTGCAAAATCCGCTTCAACTGAACCATCAACCCAAAAAGCATGGACTATTAACCCGATTTGTCTGGACCACAATGTCAATTTTACTGGAGCAAATCGGTGTAGCGTCTGGTACTCATTTTGTGTTTACTGCCGGTAATCACTATCTGAATAGCAACAACTGATGACTGTTAGTAATCAAAAAGTGTTTATCGTACCTGTAGAACGCGTAGATGGCCTTCGCGATGCAAAATGACTATCGTCGATTAGTGTCGGCCATTGTTCATTTCAGCCTATTTTAGCTGCTACACTTACGACACGCTTAACGAGTAATTGGGAACAGAAATGGATCAACGTGACAGCAAGCCTGAAGTGACAGTCGAAGCTTTAGAGGCAGAAATAGCCGACCTGATCGATGATCCTGTGCTCAGAGAAGAATGGCTTAATACACATATCCCCATTCTGGAATCAAAAACACCTAAGAGCCACTTCAACACTCCCTCGGATAGAGCAAAGCTCATGCAAGTTGTGCTTGAAATGAAATTTGGTGAGATGGCTTAGGTCGCTTGAGTAACAGCGACCTAAGCCATTAAATGCAAAGTCCGCCAGAGCAAGTTCGGTTTCGACAACAAAGCCCCGCACGAGCGAGGCTTTGGATTCAAGAAAGTTGAATCAATTAATATGGAACGTAATCTCAATTTACGAAACCAAAAAAGTTCTATAAAAACAACTATCAAAATGACTGGAAAAGTCTTTTCGCAAGCTCTTTATCGATTTAAATCTTTCATCTATGTGACCGTCAAAAAATTTAAAACTTCGAACAAATGATCGCAAGTTCAATTCGCCAATCTCACCGACCAGCACGACCCTCAATGCGTCATCTATAATGCCTTTGTCGATTAAATCTTGTCTTGGGCCTGACATTTCAATATCGACACAATTATCTGTCCATGTCGCAGAATACAACCAATTATTTGCATCAACTTCAATCTCTTCATTAGATTCAGATGAAATAAAGAAAAACATTTCCCAGTTCCGAGGAGGCACCCCTAAAACGATCTGCCACCCACTGCCATCTATTGGAAAAATGTCCATATCACGAATTTCATAAAATTCATCATCATCACCAGTCGATATCGACAGTACATCGATCTCATCTTTCTCCGGGGAAGGACCAAGTTCCCACCCCAATGATGGGTTGTTTCCAAGTATCTTGCCCATTAACTCGATGAAACCTTCCTCAGGAACTTTGTCCTTATGGTTCATCAAGTGAGTCAGATTGACTACTAACTCATCTACGTTTTTCAAACTTTAAATCCTCATTTTTTTTCCGGCGGTGGGATACCATACTTTTCCCAATCTGCTTCTTTTACAGAGTTTATCTTATTGTCGAGATTATCAACTCCGCCACGAGCATTCATTTCTTTCTGTTCTTGGATTCTAAGTTCTTTTGATGAAGCCTCACCCATATCGGTGGTGATGTCACCCGCTTCTCTCATTCGTCCGTCTTTTCCATTACCCGAACGTAAATCTGGGGAATCGGCTTTAGTTTGCCCAATATAATCTTTTCCAGATGAAGTTCTACTTCCGGGTACAAGATAAGTGCATGCATTATGAACCCACATATTTGTCTTGCCGACAAAATAAGTATGGTCCGTATCCACAGTGAGGTTGTAAGCATACTGAGGTTCCTTATTAACGTGAATACCAACAATACTAATATCGTTTTCAGATTTAGGCCCAGAAACCACAGTTCCAGAGGCTAGTTCTCCAGCAGGTAACCAACCTTGACCGTCCACATAAAACGGATGCTCCGCTGTTGTGGTAATCGTTTCTTCAACACCGTTTTCGTCAACAACACTAAAAGTAATTGTTTCTTCGTGCCAGTCCTTGAAGGTATCAGTCACCTCGCGCCAACTAACTTCACCTGATTCATCACTCTTAGAAAGTACGATGTCTCCCACTTCTATTTCGACAATGGTTTTATAGCCATCCTTCGTTAAAATTTGGGTCTCAGGACTAAAGCTACATCCCTTGTTCATAATATTGGCAAGCTTACCCGCCCTTTGCACCATTTTCGCAGGATTAACCATACCAACAGCTGCATCAGTCATCGCGGCACCAACATCTACTTCTCCAGTCGTTGCATACTGAATCGCCGCTTCAACCGCCACATTTGCTACGTAGCTAACAACAAAGTTAAGGAATTTGCCTGTAGGGTCAGTGTTATTGACTGGGTCATTTGCAACATAAGCATAAAGATTCATCTGGTCTTCATAGCCCACAGGGTCAGTTTGAAGGAATCGCCCTAGCTTTGGATGATAAATCCGTGCTTTGTAGTACCACAAATTCGCCTCTGCCAACCAAATTTGGCCAGTATAACCAAACTTTATACTAGGAGTTGACTCTGGCCATCCCCAGTTGTCGTAGCGCTGTGTATCAATTGTATTGCCTGAAGAATTGGATATAACGACAATACTGCCTTGATGATTCGCACGCAAATGTCGACGGTTGCTCGAAGTGACACTGGCACCTGTGAACCATGCAATGGGATCATCTATACTGCATCCATGAACATAACGATTTGCTGGTGAAGTAGAGGAATTGGTGTAATCAGCAACGAGCTCATCGCCATCAAATAACCAGTATGTTGTTGTGCTACCACTTTTAGACTTATACAACTTACCATGAGGGTCATACCAGTATTCCCCTTTCACCGCTCCAGATGTTGTAGTGGTTTTAACTAAACGATTTTCTTGATCAAAATAATATTTTAGCGTGCCATCATTCGTCAGGTTACCTTTGGTGTCATAAGAAAACCCTTTACCACTCACGGTCGTATATTGGTTGAGGCCATTAACGCTGTAGGATGTATCAGTTTGTCCAATATTGGGAGCGAAGGCTGTTTTCGACGAGGTCAGATTGACTACTTGGTTAGCCGGGTTATATGAGTATTGATAGGTATTGTCGTAAGTTGTACCAGCCAAGTTATGTGTCAATTTAGACAATCGACCGCTATTGAAAAAATCGTAGTCTGAAGTGATCCCGCCAGTCAGTTTATCCAATCGCCCCTTCGAATCATAACTGTAGGCGGCTAGTGTGCCGGCTGTACTATGTGTAATACTTTTAACGCGATAGATGTAATCAGGGGTGTAAGTGAACGTATGATTGTCGGGGTGCTTCAGGGTTTTACGGAAACCTGTTTTACTGTATGTTGAAGTGAGTGTCCGGGAAATACTATTTAGATTTATGGTCGACGTAAGCGCATTTCCGAAGATGTCATATGTAGTAGAAATGCCTTCTCCTGTTGACGATCCATACCGAGCGTATAACTCCAGTCCACGGTTGTCATAACCATAGTACACATCTTGCGTATGCACAGCAGCAATACCAGAGCTTGCCGGAACTTTTTTCCATGCCATACGATTGAGGCTATCGTATCCAAAAGTCAGTGTATTCCCGTCACGCTTACGCCAACTAGTTCTATTATCATTCCCATCGTAACCGTACTTTTCGTAGTCTGTTGTCGACTCGGACAGAGCCCCTTTAGTTTTACTGGGAAAGTACCAATGCGTCAGGCGATCGTAGCCGTCGTAGGCTAGCTTGGCTGTGTTGTCGTTGGCATCAGTGATATACTCCAACTTTCCATTATCGGTGTAAGTATTAACCTGATACGTTTGTTCGAGTGATGTTCCATAGGCCTTAATAATTTGGGTAAGCTGACCAGCATCGTCATACACATTCTTAGTGATCCGATCTTTCCCATAATTACCTTCGTTACCCAGTGAACATGCGTCACTGGGTAACGAATTCATGTTCATTCGTTGCGCCGTGCACACCGTTCGGTTCCAGGCGTCGTATGAGTACTGAGTGACATTGGCATTAGCACCGCCTGCAACAACTTTATCCTGTATTTTTCTTCCCAATGCATCATAGCTGTACTGCACATACATTGTGACGGACATATTATCCAGATTAGACTGTGCCGTGCCCGTCGCAGTGCCACTTTCAATTTTTGTTATTTGGCTGTCATCGTTATACGTTGTGCGTTTAGCCAAACGCGGTAATGAGCCAGAACCATCGGGGTCGGCAGAAATTTCGCCGGTGTTACGACCGATGCTATCGTAATAGTAGTAGGTCGTATTGCCATCTTCATCTTTGTCATGGGTGACAAGACCTGCATTATTGCGTGTGTAAGTTCGGACCCCCGACAAACTGCCATTTCCGGCAGCAATAGTCACCGTTTTAGGTAAGAAAGTTTTCTCCCAGAAAACCGTAGTGGTCTTAATTTCCTTGGCTGTACCGCCACAATTAACGCCTTCAGTACACATAGACATACCAGTCTGGCGCCAAATAGTGCCATTCCCGGTGTTGTAACTGGTATAACTGTATGTGGTCACAGGGCGCACACCATTTACAGCCGGAGCTGTGACTGTAAGCACTCCACCGTGAGTACTACTATAGCTGTAGTTTGTCTGCAATCCACGGCCGTCTTTCACCCAGGTTGGTTTGTTGCAGATTTTAGGGTTACTGCAACTAATAGGGTATGACGCTTGAAAGATAACCCGGTTTGACTCTGCACTGCCGGGTTTAGGCAGCTGGGTGATTTTGGACAGGTTTCCCCGAGCGTCGTAATCGTAATGATATCCGTTTTGCTCTGGTGTCCTAGCGATATCAAGTAAGTTATTTACTTGGTAGGTATTGGTGGTTGTTCGATTCAACTCGTCTTTATAAAGAGTCAGTTTTGTGTTGACGTACCCGGTTGGACAACTATTAGTTGAACCGTAATCATATCCATTGTTAACCCAGTCGTATTCCACTTTTCGCGATTTGTTCAACGGGCTGGTCAGTGTTTTGGATTCATCTACATTGTCATACTTCCAAGTTTTCCCCCCTCGAACAATTGATTTAACGGGGATAGATGTACCGATTCCCGCACTTTCCATATATTTCCATTGTGAAGCATTTTGCATGTGGTAGTTGATTTGAGTCACGACTCCCGCCGGAGAAACGACTGACACGGGCTGCATAGGAGTATGATCTGTTAGGTACATGAAAGAGAAACTTAAATCAGAGCCGGGAATCCCTCCCGCAGTGTAGCCACACCGCTGTACCGAACCACCTTGAAAGTCTATGGAGTAAGTGCGCCCTTCATCATCAGATTGTGTAATGCTTATTGTTTTGGGTGAACCTGTACTGACGACAGTGGTTTCTGTTAACGTATCTAACAAAGTACTACCTTTGTACATCTTGATGTTACGTGTACTGGTTCCTGTGGAAGCAGATAGATTACGGTACCGGAACCAGTTGTAACCGGCAGTAGAAGACGGTGAAAAAGAACTGCTGACGGAAGACTCGATACTCAGGTTGTAGCCTAAATTACTGGTGATAGAGTCCACCACATATTTTTGACCACCAACGGTTTTGGTAGTGCTATAAGTGTTGTAAGTGAGTTTTTCACCGTTGGGGTATAAGATAGTTTGGACATAGGCGTAAGCACTGTATTCAGCAGCATTACAGCCGTCTTCACCGTCAATATCATTACAATACGCTACTACATTTTCCAATGTAGGAAAAAATGTATATGTAGTGCCATCAGCACTGGTATACACGTAGTTGTGACGACTCAGTCGATTTAAAATCGACCCATCCGGCTTTACATCTTGCTCACACACACCTTGGTCCTGACAGGTAAAAAGGCGATCTTTTCCGTTAACATGAACGCGTACATGGCGATCGCTGAGATACGCACTATAACCAGGACGGTAAGTTGAATCATCCAAGTAAACAGTGAACGAGTAATGATTCTTTCGGCCGTTAAACGTGGTATTCGCGTTAAGGTGGCCGGCGCCAGGCACATTGAATCCCAATGGCGATGCCGTTGTATAACTACCGGAAGTCGCATCAACTCCGTTGAAATCCGGTCGAAGTGATAGTACGGGCAATTCGTCGAAGTTGTATTCCTGCGCCGAAACCGCAGGCGTCCCCAACAAAACAGTGATGGCAACCGCTGCATAGTGCAGGGCTAATTTAATCGCTCTCATTTGTCTTCCTTGATAGTGGTCCATATGAGGACCGTGCATCGTACTTACTGTCTACATGGTATAAGTCTTTTCCTATACTACAATTAACATCACACTATTGATAAATCCACAAAATATTCACTTTTCTTTGACAAGATTTTGTATTCGCTCTACAGTCGCAATCTACACTTCGAGAATTAGTTTGTTTCTCTGTTTGCACTTCCTATAACGAGAATTATGTAACGACAAGGACTGTTACTATGAAAAGAAAAGGAATAATTTCAAACTTATTTCATACTTCCATGTACTTGGTTGGTGTTTGTTCAGCCTTAGCATTTGGGATGACGTCCGCAACTGCTGCGAGTTCCGTGAAAGGCCACATCGATGCACCTCCCAGTGATTATGAGAATTTCCGAATTCGAGGCTGGGCTTGCCAAACAGAACGCAACGAATCAATTAGAGTACACATTATATTGGATGGGAGAGCTGGCGTAGGGACTTTGTATCGCGCTATACAAGCGAACCTCAACTCAGAACAAGGCGTTGCTAACGCGTGTAGCAACAGCCATTTCAAAAACCGTTTCAATTTGATCGTTCCCATCGCAGATACTTACAAACATCGCGGTAAATCGATCTATATTCACGGTATTTCTACTATTGGTTCTGGCAATAGTTTGTTAGCTAGGTCTGGTACCTACAGTTTCCCAGATATTCCGACCAGCCAGATTGTAGGAAATATCGATGTTCTAACAAAATCAGGGAATGACTACTACGTCAGAGGTTGGGCGTGCCAGAAATATTTCACTAAATCGATTGATGTTCATGTTTATGCTGGTGGTGGAGCGGGAAGCGGTGGTACTCACGTCGCGACCGGTACAGCAAACCTTACTAGTAGTTCGGCTATAGCCAATGCATGTGGTACTTCCGCAACCGCATACAGATATGACCTAAAAATTCCAGCAGACAAAGTTAACCAATTTGCAGGTGAGTCAATCTATGTGCACGGCATCTCCATTGTAGGTACTAGTAATTTGGCTATCAACAATTCAGGTACTTTCAAACTACCGAATTCAGGTTCGACAGTGAAGTATGAATATAACGCTTTGGGGCGGCTGGAAAGGGTGTATGAAGATAACGTTTTGCGTGAAGATTATACCTACGATGAGGCTGGTAACCGCAAAACGGTTGAGAATAAAAACTAGCGATACCTATGCACTTTTAATTGAGTCGGGGCTTGATGCCCCTTTTTCACACATAGAGGGATATAAAAGGGGGAGGATTTTAGAATTAAGCGAGTTTATTTACCATCATATGTTAGTTAAATATGCTACTAATCTTCAGGATTCTGATAGGTACCGTGGTTGTTCGTATACAACTAAATCCCGAAGCTTTAAAGGTGTGCTTTAGGTTGTAAGCTCCCTGCTGGTTATGGATGTACTGCACTGTCGATGATAGCTGGTTGGGTTTGTTAGATGGTTGTGTAGTGGTAAGCCCCAAGTTCCCCGACACTCTATAGCTTTATAATTACATAAACTATGAGGTGTTACTAATGAGTGGAAAACGCTACCCAGAAGAATTTAAAATCCAGGCTGTTGAGCAAGGCCATACTTTGTCCTCTGTGGCTGAACGTCTAGGTATCAGTTACAAGTCCCTGTCAGATTGGGTGAAGCGTTACGATAAACCAGCTAGCCAACGGAAGCAGGATGATGAGCAGGCTGCCGAACTCCGTCGCCTTCGTGCTGAGTTGAAACGCGTTACGATGGAACGAGACATATTCAAGGAAGCTGTTGTCATTTGTTTTCCAAGATTCGATCAACTCATTTCTGAACGGTTGATAACGTTATTTTCCGGCATTTCATCATCAACAGGGGTAACGTGATTCATTAGTTCATCACGCAGTAACTCAAGTTCATTTTTAGCGCCAGTGTAAAACGAGTTAATCACTGATTTTTCTTCACCACTTGAAGCGTGATCTAGCCTTGCTTTTCGTTCTTGGCCTAACTCAATTAGGCGCTTTTCGATGTATGAAAAAGTGTTCATTCTGCTACCTTTTTTCCAATACTATTAATTGTCAAATTACCAGATGGTAATCGTCAGCATGTAGCTCACCTGAGTTACCATTTTTGTCATGTATTACTACAGCACCATCATTTGATTCGCTGAGCCTGCTGATACCAACTTTTGGATCTAATAACGCTAAGAGCATCAAAAAGTCCATAGTGGTGAATAGCAATAGAGCTTGGGATGCCGAACATATTATTTCAAAATCTACGCCCCCTAACTTCATGTTTGAGCCAAAGAATTTATGTCTTACATGCCCTGATTGTAATAATGAAAAGCGTGACACTCGAGTATTAGATAGAGAAAGTAGAGTAAGATTTCCAATGAATTCGGCTGCCTATAAAATAGTGCACCCGCATTTCGATAGCTATGGTGAGCATTTAGAGGTCATTGTCGTTGGAAAACTGTATAGAATGCCCCCCCAAAGGAAGATATACATATCGAATCTATGGTTTAGACCGTTTTATGATGGATGCGGGGCTTTGTAGAGAAGAAAATGGGGACGATAATGTGCAAAAACTGATAACGTCTGCACTTATGGATTCAAAAAATTATGAAGTTTACGAGGAGAAAGTTTTGGAAGCTTTATTGCTAAAGCACTCAAAGCTGAGAAGAATTTAGCTCAAATCTAATCTGACGCTGACACCAGAAAAACTGGGTAACTGTCAGATCAAGTCTGAGCTAGTACAATTAAAAAGATACGTCAATAAAACGCTCGCAGTCTGACGCCAAAATCTCTTTGTTTCGGCGCAACTTAAGCGGGCGTTGAACGTCTTTGTCTAAAGCAGCCCTCCCCCTACTTGAGGCCGGTCAGAGCTTATACGAGTCAGTAAAGTTGAATTAATCATAAAGACTCTGACCTGAGAGTTCGACTTACGCAGAGCGTGGTGTATTGCCCACCTTAAATTGCGCTTGCTGTAGTTCCACCACTTTTTGTTCATTACAACGACCTTTGCGACAACAACGTTGTAATTCGGCGTGGTGCTTTTCAGCGTAGTCGCGAATAATACCGGTGAGAATATTGCGCAGCCATGCTAACCCTGCATCATTATCTTGGCGTTTGTGCCATAGCGCCATGATTTGTACCGGTGGTAACTCAACCGGGGTTTCATATACTGCAAGTTCATCATTTAGTAATTCTTGCTCCACCGCCATTGACGGCACCACGGCAATCAAATCCGTTTGTTTGAGCAAAGGCACCAATGCTCGATAGTGATTAACTGTCATCGCAATACGACGTGAAATACCCAACTCTGCTAAAGCAACCTCAGTAATTCCCGTGGTATCGCCCGACGCAGAAATAAGCAGGTGATCAGCGGCAATAAAGCCTTCGAGGGTCAGTTCCTCTTTGGCCAATGGGTGATCTTTACGCATCACACAAGCAAAGCGAGGTGTCATCAGATATTGACTGCGTATCACGCTAGATAACGTGGGCAAGGCACCAAGGACGAGATCAACTTCAGCATCATTTAACAGCTGTTCATGGTTAGAAATTGTATTGGGAATGGCGTGAATATTGATATTCGGCGCTTCCTTCTCGATAATTTTACGCAACTCTACCCACGCCATATCCACAAATATGTCTTTTGCAGCAATACGGAAGGTGCGACGCGCTTTTTTTGGGTCAAAGTTTGTCGGGTCAACCGCGTCTTCTAATTGACGAAGCGGCTCTTTCACTTGCATCCAAATATTTTGCGCGAACACTGTGGGTTGAATTCCGCGTCCATCCTTAACAAACAGTTCGTCTTTCCAGGCTACCCGCATACGAGATAATGCGTTAGACACCGCGGGTTGTGTCATCGCTAAGCGGTCGGCGGCTCGTGTAATTGACCCTTCCGTCATAATGGCATCAAAAATAACCAGCAAATTCATTTCCTGATGGCGCATAACCTTTCTCACTGTTGTTTGTATGTTAAACAACTATACATCATATTTTGTGATATGACTCATATTAACTAATAATTTTTTTTATTGATTATTGGCGCGCATACTTCACTTCGTCAAAAAATGGATAGCTGAGGAAACCGCCATGAAACCCATTCAACAACTAAAAGCTGTATTATTATTTTCAACAATGAGCATGTTGGTGGCTTGTGGCAATGAGCAACAAGCAAGTGCACCAACACAAATGGCACCGCAAGTCTCGGTGGCAGAAGTAGTGAATCAACCCATTAGTGAATGGAAAACATTTACGGGTCGTTTAGAAGCTCCTCAAACCGTATCGTTGCGCCCTCGTGTTTCAGGATATATCGAGCACGTTAACTTTAGTGAAGGCTCACAGGTCAACGCCGGTGATCTTTTATTTGAAATTGACGACCGAGCACTTCGCGCTGAAGTTCAGGGCTTAGAAGCAGACTTAGAGCAAGCACAAAGTCGTTTTACACTGGCAAAATCTGAGTACACTCGCGCTCAGTCACTGGCCAGTCACGCCGCAATTTCGCAAGAGATATTAGATAACCGCCAAGCTGAATGGCAACAAGCCAGCGCGAATATTCGCTCGGTTGAATCTGCCCTTGAGCTGGCGAAATTACAACTCAGCTATACCCGAGTTGAAGCGCCCATCTCTGGACGAGTTTCTCGCGCGCTTATCACCCGAGGTAACTATGTAAACGCAGGTGATACCCTGCTGACCACCATCGTATCGACAGACAAAGTATTTGCCTATTTTGACGCTGATGAACAGGCTTACTTGCGCTATATGCAAAGTGCTCATCAACAAACAGAACAGCATACCTTAGTCATGATGGGTTTGATCAACGAGAGTGACTTCCCACACCAAGGAGAAATCGACTTCCTCGATAACCAAATAAACGGCTCTACTGGCACCATTCGCGCACGTGCCGTGTTTAACAACGAAAACGGCGCCTTTATTCCGGGCTTGTTCGCTCGCATCCGTTTAAACGGTGGTGAAGCGTATACCGGTATTCTGATCGACGATAAGGCCATTGGTACTGACCTCAATAACAAGTTTGTACTCGTGCTTGATGACGAGAACAAAGTGCAATACCGCGCCGTGGAATTAGGTCAAAAAATTGCTGGCTTACGCGTGATCACTAAAGGGCTTAGCGGTAACGAACGTATTGTTGTTAATGGTTTACAACGCGTTCGTCCAGGTGCACAAGTTGCTCCTCAAATTGTCAACATGGCCAGTGACAATACGCTCGCTGAACTTCAGGCTCTACATCGCTTAACGCAACAGCAACGCACACAAGATACCGCAGCAGTGACTCGCACTCGCGCTGCAGCAGGAGACATTTAATAATGGGCTTTCCCCAATTTTTCATCCGCCGCCCGATCTTTGCGGGTGTGCTGTCATTATTGTTTTTTATCGCAGGGGCAATCTCGGTATGGCAACTGCCCATTACCGAATACCCTGAAGTTGTGCCGCCCACTGTGGTGGTTACAGCTAATTACCCCGGTGCTAACCCCAAAGTCATTGCTGAAACCGTTGCCTCTCCATTGGAGCAGGAAATTAATGGCGTTGAAGACATGTTGTATATGTCATCTCAAGCCACATCAGACGGTCGTATGACATTAACGTTAACCTTTGCCATTGGCACCGACCCTGACGACGCGACAACGCTGGTGCAAAACCGTGTTAACCGCGCTTTGTCACGCTTGCCACAAGAAGTACAACGCTTAGGTGTGGTAACAGAAAAGTCGTCGCCCGACTTAACAATGGTGGTGCATTTAACGTCGCCTGACAGACGGTACGACATGCTGTATTTGTCTAATTATGCCAGCCAATTTGTTAAAGATGAGTTGGCGCGTATAAACGGCGTAGGCAGTGTGCGTTTGTTTGGTGCTGGCGAGTACAGCATGCGTGTTTGGTTGGACCCCAATAAAGTCGCGGCTCTCGGGTTGAACCCCAGTGACATTGTGGCGGCGATCCAAGCGCAAAACCAACAAGCAGCGGCGGGAAGTCTAGGCGCTCAACCAACTGGCAATTCAGATTTTCAATTACTGATTAATGTCAAAGGCCGCCTTATCGATGAAGAAGAGTTCGCTGACATCATTATTAAAGTGGGTGACAATGGTGAAGTTTCGCGATTGCGTGATGTGGGCCGTGTAGAACTCGGTGCCGACAATTATGCATTGCGTTCACTGTTAGACAATGACCCTGCCGTGGCTATTCCGGTTTTCCAAGCCCCCGGCTCCAATGCAATTCAAATTTCAGATGACGTACGGGCCACTATGGCGCGGTTAAAGCAAACCTTCCCCGAAGGCGTTGATTACAGCATTGTGTACGACCCGACCGTGTTTGTAAGAGGCTCGATCGAGGCCGTTATTAACACCCTCTTTGAAGCAATTTTGCTAGTTGTACTCGTGGTAGTGCTGTTCTTACAAACGTGGCGCGCTTCTATTATCCCCTTGGTCGCGGTTCCTATTTCTTTGGTCGGGACTTTCGCCATCATGCAATTGATGGGGTTCTCACTGAACGCCTTGTCACTGTTCGGGTTAGTACTCGCCATCGGTATTGTTGTCGACGACGCGATTGTAGTGGTAGAAAACGTCGAACGTAATATTCATGAAGGTTTAAGCCCTTTTGAAGCCACTAAAAAAGCCATGACAGAAGTGACTGGCCCCATTATCGCGACCACCTTAGTACTGGGAGCTGTGTTTATTCCCACCGCCTTTATGTCGGGATTAACGGGTCAGTTTTATAAGCAATTTGCGTTAACCATTACCATCTCTACTGTTATCTCGGCGTTCAACTCACTCACGTTAAGTCCGGCCCTGTCCGCTCTGCTATTGCGTGCCCCAAGTGAGAAGAAAGACTGGTTGACCAAAGCTATTGATGGTCTGTTTGGCAAGTGGCTTTTTGCCCCTTTCAACCGCCTATTTAATCGCGCTGGCGAAGCTTACACCAATGGTGTAGGAAAGCTGGTCCGAATGAGCAGCATTATTCTGGTTTTGTATGCGGGATTGTTAGGATTAACTTGGCACCAATTCCAAACCACGCCGACAGGCTATGTTCCCGGTCAGGATAAAATGTACCTCGTTGCTTTTGCGCAATTGCCCGATGCGTCGTCACTTGACCGTACTGAGTCTGTAATGCGTCAAATGTCAGACATTGCATTGCAACACCCAGGTGTTGACCACGCCATTGCATTCCCGGGGTTGAGCATCAACGGTTTTACCAACAGCCCCAGTAGCGGCATTGTTTTCGCAAGTTTAAAGCCTTTCGAAGAGCGCACTACGCCAGAACTCACGGCGAACGCTATCGCAGGCCAATTGAACATGCAATTTGCATCTATTCAAGATGCCTTTATCGCCATATTCCCACCTCCACCGGTACAAGGGTTGGGTACCATTGGAGGCTTTAGGTTACAAATTCAAGACAAAGGTAGCTTGGGGTATGAAGAGCTGTTTCAAGTCACCCAAACAGTTATTCAAAAGGCGTGGGCAGCACCTGAGTTAACTGGCAGCTTTACCAGCTTCCAAGTGAACGTACCGCAAGTGGATATTGAGCTAGACCGCACCAAAGCGATGAGCCAAGGCGTCTCTGTCGACGAGGTATTCACGACGATGCAGGCTTATTTAGGGTCAATTTACGTGAATGACTTCAATCAATTTGGTCGTACCTATCAGGTGAACGTTCAAGCAGATGAAGTATTCCGTCAGGAACCTGAGCAAATTGCCCAAATGAAAGTGCGTAATCAGCAAGGCGATATGATCCCATTGGGTTCATTCCTAAGTGTCGAACACAGTGCCGGCCCTGACCGAGTGATGCATTACAATGGCTACCCGACTGCTGAAGTTAATGGTGCGCCAGCGCCAGGTTACAGTTCAGGTCAAGCACGTGCAGCCATTGAAAAAATCTTGGACGAAACACTGCCTATCGGTATGACGTACGAATGGACAGAGCTTACTTATCAGCAAATTTTGGCGGGTGACGCCACGCTCTTGGTATTCCCTCTGGTTGTGCTGTTGGTGTTTATGGTATTGGCGGCTCAATACGAAAGCTTAAGTTTGCCGCTCTCAATCATTCTCATTGTACCCATGACCTTGTTGTCGGCAATGACAGGCGTGCTCTTATATGGTGGAGACAATAACATCTTCACTCAAATCGGCTTTATTGTATTGGTTGGACTCGCCACGAAAAACGCCATTTTGATCGTCGAGTTTGCCAAAGAGCTCGAAGAACGAGGCATGTCGGTTATGGCTGCAATCAAAGAAGCGTGTCGCTTGCGGTTGCGCCCTATTTTGATGACGTCTATCGCGTTCATCATGGGCGTAGTGCCAATGGTGTTCTCGACTGGTGCGGGTGCAGAAATGCGTCAAGCGATGGGTGTGGCGGTGTTCTCCGGCATGATCGGCGTGACCGTGTTTGGGCTTATCTTAACCCCAGTGTTTTATCACTTGGTAAGACGTAAGCGCGCTGCGAAACATAATCCTACGACCACATCGAATGCAGTCGTGACTGAATCATAATTTCCCGTTTATAAGGTCTCGTCGGACACCCTCGGCAACCTGTGTAATAGCAACCGTCGAGACCTTTTTTTATTCCTATGCACTTGGTATGGATACCATCCCGTTTTGCGGCGTCTTACGCCGCTTTTTTATTGATTTATTGTCAAAAATTCCTTCTATTATTAACTCTCAACCCCAGCTTTTCTTTCGTCACCTATCACATCAAGGAGATTACACTTCCAATGCTAGAGAAAGCACTGATCTATCTCGCAGCCGCCCTGATTGCCGTTCCCATTGCTAAACGTTTAGGTCTGGGGTCGGTACTCGGTTACCTACTTGCTGGCATACTTATTGGGCCTTTTTTATTGGGCATGGTGGGAGATCAAACCGAAGTCATGCACTTCTCCGAGTTTGGCGTGGTAATGATGCTGTTTTTAGTCGGCCTTGAGCTTCATCCTTCACGATTATGGCGCTTACGGCACTCCATTGTGGGATTGGGAGGCTTGCAGGTTGTAGTAACGACACTGCTGTTATTTGCTGTTGTTCATTGGGCCTTTCAGTTGCGTTGGGAAGTCGCATTGGCAATTGGCGCCATGTTGTCGCTGTCATCAACGGCTATTGTTTTACAAAGCCTAGAGGAAAAAGGTTGGCTAAAGCTTGAAGCAGGCCAAAACAGTTTTTCAGTTTTGTTATTTCAAGACATCGCCGTCATCCCGATGCTTGCATTGCTCCCGCTGCTCGCTTTTGGACCAGCGTCAACGGCAACAGACGCAACTCATTCACTGGTAGAACATTGGCCAGCTTGGGCTAAAGTGCTTGCATCTAGCGGCGCTATTTTGAGTATTGTGATTGCAGGCAAATACATATCGATGCCGATTTTTCGCTACATTGCCGAAACGCGTATGCGCGAAATATTCACGGTATTTGCGTTATTTTTGGTTATCGCTATTGCACTTGTGATGCAAACCGTTGGCTTATCACCAGCTTTGGGCACGTTTTTAGCCGGTGTTGTACTTGCAGAAAGTGAATTCAGACACGAACTAGAAGCAGACATTGAACCCTTTAAAGGATTACTCCTTGGGTTGTTTTTTGTTGCGGTAGGCGCTTCTATCAATTTTGCATTGTTAGCCGAACACGCACTTGTTGTGATCGTCTGTGTAGCTGGGTTAATTGCGCTAAAAGCAGGCGTATTGCTCGCCCTTGCCAAAATTTTTGATATCACCCAGAAACAACGCCTGCTGTTCGCGATTGCTTTGGCTCAAGGTGGGGAGTTTGCTTTTGTTTTACTCACTATGACAAAACAACTGGGAATTGTGTCGCCGGCTCAAGCCAGTATTATTACGTTAATTGTGGCGATTTCTATGTTGGTCACACCAATACTCTTAATGCTGTACGAGGTATACGACCGCAAGCGCCCAGCTACCGCCCCCGATTACGATGCGCTGCAAAATGTTCACGCCGCTCGCCATGTGATCATTGCTGGTTATGGTAGGTTTGGCCAAATCATTGGCCGATTGCTCACGGCACAAGGCTACGACTTGAGTATTTTGGATCACAGCCCATCACAAATCGATCTGCTACGCCGTTTTGGTAACAGTAAGGTTTATTACGGTGACGCCGCTCGTAAGGAATTACTCGACGCCGCTGGAGCAAACGAGGCTCAGTTATTGGTCATTGCCATAGATAACGCAGACAAATGCCTCGAAATCATTCGAATTGCACAAAAATACTACCCCAACTTAAAGTTGGTTGTGAGAACCAGAGACCGCCGCCATACATACGAAGTAATGAAGCTCAATGTGGACGCATTTAACCGCGAAACCTTCGACTCGGCACTTCACTTAGGCGTAGATGTGCTTCAATTGTTGGGCAACTCAAAAAAAGATGCTGAGCGGGCTGGTCGTTTATTCCGAAATCACGATGTGGAATCTCTCAAGGTATTGTCTCAAGTGTGGGGTGATGACCAGTCTTACGGTATTGCCGTAAAACAGCGTATGCAGGATTTAAAACAAGTGCTGGAACAAGACAATGTGGCCGAACAACAACTCGGCGCTTGTTCGCCACCAGCCCCGCAAACACCCAAACAATAACCCTTTGTAATTCCTACTAGTCAGGCTTGTTATTTTTACCACAACCAGCCTGACTGTTATTGTTCCCATCAAAACAAAAACAAATAACCAATTGTTTTAATTAAATAATTTTACAAGAAAAACAACTGGAACGCTTTCTGCTACCTCTAAGTATTCGTTTATCTACGTTTGAAGCCAACCCAGGATTATCGCCACAGTATGAGAGCGAGAGACTGAGGGACAACAAGACGAAGCGTCGGGAGGTCAGCATGTCAAACACTACATCGAATCAACACGCCATTTTTACTGAGGGCGAAAATTGTTGGGTGAGCAGCGAAGCGTCATATGCCACGCCATTAATTGATTGTGGTAACTACTATAAAGCCTTACACAGTGCCATTCTCAAAGCAAAACACAGTATTTTTATTGTTGGCTGGGATATCGATTCGCGTATTCGTTTATTGCGAGGCGAAGATGAAAAGCAGGCTCAAGCTCCGAGTGTGGTGAGTGATTTACTCGCGTGGAAAGCTGAGCAAAACCCGGATATCAATATTTATCTGTTGCGCTGGGATTCATCATTGGCGTTTTTCTCTCAACGAGAAATGTGGGCAAAAGAAGTATGGGATGAAAAAACCCCCGACAATGTTCAAACTGAACTTGATGACACCATTCCGATGGGTGGAAGCCAACATCAAAAGATCATTGTTATCGACGATGAACTGGTTTTCTCTGGGGGCATGGATATCGCGACAAACCGTTGGGATACCCGAGATCATCCAGTCGTGAGTGAAGAACGCAACGGTCCTGATGGCGAATATGGCCCGCTACATGACGTGCAGATTGTTTCTGCCGGCCCTATTGTGCGAGCTTTTAGCGAATTAGTTCGCTGGCGCTGGCTACGTGTTGCCAATGAGGCCCCTATTGATATTCGTGAGTCGGCCCAATGCGATATAGATGCCCCCGTACCCGACGCGTGGCCACAAGACTATCCGCCACAATTTGAAAACGTGCAGTGTGCCCTTGCCCGCACTATCCCGTCTATGGATGACGCAGAACCCGCACAGGAAGTCAGGCACATGCTGCTTGACCTTATCGCACAAGCTGAACGCGTTATTTATATAGAAAACCAATTTACTGCTCGACAAGAAATTGCTGAGGCGTTGAACCAACGCATGCATCAATGCCCCGACCTCAATGTGGTAATAGTGAGTTCGTTTGAGCCTAAAGGCACTTTTGAACGAGAAGCTTTTTGGGCAAGCCGTATCGCCTTTAAATCTCAATTGGAAGCGGGTATCGACCCACAACGTGTCGCCATGACTTATTCGTCTATTGAAGATATGAAAGGACGTCGCGCCTATAAACGAATCCATTCTAAAGTGATGACCATTGATGATAAGTATTTGGTCATTGGTTCATCGAATTTGAGTAACCGTTCGATGACCCTCGATACCGAGATCGACATGGTGTTATACGGCAATAGCGAGCAAAACCGCCAGTATATCGTAACAACACGCGATGACCTGCTTGCTGAACACACGGGGAGAACCTTGGATGATACTCAAACGCTCATGGCCTCGTCGACACCCGTGAAATCACTGATGGAAAATCAGTTAGCTCACGGTTACGTGCTCACTGAAGTACATGATGAGGTGTTTACCAAACAATCGAGCAATAATGTGTTTCGGTCGCTATCTGACCCAGAAGAACCACTCATTAGCGTACCTAACCTTAACGGCGAACTAACGCCAGTGCGCAATCCTCGTCGCCGCTCGATCATGATCAGTATTGGCGTACTCGTTGTGGCCGTTATTGCAGCCTTGCTGGTATGGGCAAGTACATCTGTATCTTGGTTAAGCTCTGAACACATCAACGCGTTTATGGAAAAAAGTCGGGGTACTTATTTCGCTCTTCCAACGGTTCTGATCGTTTATCTGGTTGGCGGCTTTTTATTCTTACCCGTCACCGTCATGTCGCTTGCTGTCGCCGCCATCTTTGGCCCAATTTGGGGGCCAATCTACGGCATTATGGGGGCATTACTCAGCTCTGCATGTTTATTTGGCGTTGGCAAATTAATGGGCAACGCCGGCATGCGTAAATTAGCCGGCCCAAAAGTGGAAGCCGTTGATGAAAAACTCAAAAACAGTGGCATTGTAGGCGTTGCTGCAATTCGCATGCTGCCAATTGCGCCGTTTAGCCTTGTGAATCTGGTTGCGGGTATTTCGTCAATTAGTATTGGCCAATTTCTCGCAGGTACGTTTTTAGGCATGTTTCCACCAATGATTGCAAAAGGGTTGGTGGGCGACTCTATTACCCAAATATTTCGCCACCCTTCGCCGGAGACCGTGGGCTATTTAACCGGAGGCATTGTGCTCTGGGGGCTGATGATTTACGGCTCTCAAAAATTCGCTAAGTTCTATCAAAAACGCAAGCAGGAGAAAGCGGAAGAATGTGTCGCATAGTTTCGTACAATTTGCACAGTGGCATAGGTACCGACAAGCAACAAGATTACCGTCGAATCGGCGGTTTTCTCCGCAAGATCGGTGCCGATATCGTGTTATTGCAAGAAATGGATACTCGTCCACCAGAGCGCGATATAGCTACAGACATTGAAGATTTGTGTACCGACAGATTTACCATGACAGCAGCCCCTACGGTTCATCAGCAGGCGGGGTGGTTTGGTAATGCAGTACTGTCTCGCTTTCCAGTTCAAGAGTGTTTGATCGACGACAATAGCGTGGCCGATCGAGAACCAAGAAACATTCAACAGGTGCTGATAGACAGTCCTGCCGGATTACTTAGCGTTGTGAATGTACATGCCGGCCTCAAAGCATATGAACGGGCCAAGCAAATAGCGCGCATCAGTGAAGTGGTGACTCGCCACCAGCAAGAGTCGCAAACGTCACTGGTGTTGGCCGGCGATCTCAATGAATGGCGTCCTTTGCCACATCTCTTTGCGTCGCTCAATAATCAGTTAACACAGCACAATGTGGGGGCGACATTCCCGAGTTACTTTCCGCTGTTCAAGCTCGATAGACTCTGGACCTCACCGAACCTGCCCATTAAGCAATGTCAAAAATGGCGAGATAAAGGGATGAGAAAATTCTCAGATCACCTCCCTATCGTACTCGACCTCGACACGTGACATACTCGATGTATCTGCGTTATTTCATAAAAAAGGGAGACTTTGCTTCTAAATGACGCGAATTTTCATATGGATCGAGAAGTTCACCGCGCCAGTTGTCCAAAGCCTGTTCGGCAGCGGTGACTTTTTTCAACACGCCCAACATGCGTACCACAGGGTCTGATAAAGAACGGGTATTGTTGGTAGCCGCCAACACCATTCGTTTCATTTCCGGTTGAATAATTTTGATCGATTTCACCACACCACTTTCTTCCAAATGGTACATTGCTGATGAAGGTAGAATCATTAATCCTTCACCCTGCATGACTTGCCGTAGCCCGGTCATTAGTTGGCCCGAGTAGGCCTTGTCATGTTTTAGCGCGACACCTGTTTCGCCTTCGTACTTAGCGATGAACTGCCCTAATGCATCTTTGATCCCTGGAATTAAAAGCTCAAATTGGCTCAGCTCCCAAAAACAAATACTGTCGCGCTCTTTGAGTTGGTGATAAATCTCAGCTTCTTCGTTAGCCCCCACTACCAAATACATAAACTCCTCAATAAGAGGCATACTGTTCATAAATCGAGAATCTAGCTCTTGCTCGTAGGTCAACGCAATATCTATTTGGTTAGACTCAAGCCAACCGCGCACAGAATAAGACGGCCCTGTGCTGATTTCTAATTTAAGCTGGGCATGCCGCTTATTCACTTCAGCAATCAGCGGCATCGACAGCACATTGCCAATAGACGGCAACATACCCACTTTCACCAACCCTGATTGCTCAGAAACCAACTGTTGTAGTTCAAGCTTGGCAAGGTTGATATCATCCATAAGCTTTTTCGCATGTTTGATAAAAAGGTGGCCTGCGGGGGTCAGTGAAACACCTTTAAAACTGCGCTGTAAAAGCCCTGCTCCCACCTCTCGTTCCAAGTTAGCGAGTTGTTGACTAATCGCTGGCTGTGCAATGTCTAACTCCCTTGCTGCTGCCGCAATACTCCCTTTTTGTACGGTCAGTAGAAAATACTGGAGTTGTTTTGAGTTCATGTGCCTCCCAATACATAACGCCAAGTTTATGTATTCTTGTGAATCGTTACTTTGTGGTTACACCTGCCGCGTTTTTATTATTCTTGTATTACTCACTGATAAATAAGCATTTTTTGTACCAACAAAGTACCTTGATCCCCCTCGAAATTGTTTAATTATTGTAAACAGGTTCGATAAATTATTTTTTTTACTGCCGTAAATAGGTTGAAAAAACCAACGATTACAAAAAGTTATAACTTAGATCAATATTTTACTTATACCCCTCAATATTCTTTTTTCTTCCGCATGACCAACCAACTTTTTTAGTCTTTATAGCGTTATCACCGACATCGTCGATTAACGAATATACAAAAACAATATGCCTCGTGATGGTGCTCGTGTGAGCCAAAATTGGGCGATTAATCGAGCAAAGACACACTCAACCTTTGCTCAAACTTATCGCGAAAAATAACAAAGGCAATTTAGGGAACACACAATGAAATTAAAAAAGCTCAATGCAGCGATATTGACCGGTTTAGCCGGTTACACGTTGTCTATGGTAGGGGCTACGCATGCCATGGCACAAGAAGCCGAAGCAGAAGAGTCTGTTGAAAAAATCGCGGTTGTCGGCGCGCGTGGAGCGCCTCGTTCAGTTACCAGTTCTCCTGTACCGGTTGATGTACTGAGTGCCGACGATCTCAATGCGGTTGCCTTTTCTGATATGAACGACGTAATGAAAACCTTGGTGCCGTCTTATTCTCTTTCTCGTCAACCTATTTCCGACGGTGGAACCTTTATTCGTCCTGCCACATTGCGTGGTATGCCAACAGATAAGACGCTAGTACTTGTGAACTCTAAGCGCCGCCATCGCGCAGCGCTTGTGTCAATTGGTGGGTCTGGAACACAAGGCCCTGATTTGGCAACTATCCCTACTGCCGCTATCGCCAGTGTAGAAGTACTGCGTGATGGCGCTGCAGCTCAATACGGCTCAGACGCCATTGCAGGGGTAATTAACTTCCAGCTCAAGAACAACACAGAAGGCGGTATGTTTAGCGCCGAATGGGGCCAATACTATGAAGGTGATGGCGATCAGCTCACTCTCAGTGGTAACAAAGGCTTTGCACTAGGAGACGATGGCTTCCTCAGCATTTCTGCTGAGTATGCAGACAGTGAAGCGACTTTTCGTGGTGAGCAATACTGTGAAAGCTGGTTTTGTGTAAACGACCAGTCTGCAGAATACATTGCTGCGGCTGAAGCCATGGCCCAATCGGTCCACGGTTCATCGCAAGTACAACCATGGGGTCAGCCAAACTCTAGCGGGACTCGCATATTTGTTAACGCAGGGTATGCTTTGTCTGGCGATGCTGAACTTTATGCCTTTGGTAACTACTCGGAATCAGAAGGCGACGGTTCTTTCTTCTATCGATACCCTGGCAACGGCACCATCGAAGAACTTCGCTTAGAAGACGGCTCTATCTACAGCCCCATCGAGAAATTCCCTGGTGGTTTTACACCTCGTTTCTTTGGTGACGTAACAGACTACTCGTTAGTCGGTGGCGTTAAAGGCATGGCTGATGCGCTTTCTTATGACATTAGTGGTCGTTACGGTTACAACGAAATCTCTTATACCCTCAAAAACACCATTAACCCGTCAATGGGTCCAGATTCTCCTACTGAGTTTCACCCGGGTGACCTAATCAACGACGAATTGCAATTTCAAGCAGACTTCACCTATGACCTAGCCAGTTACATTCTTGCCTTCGGTGCAAGCTACATGGAAGAGTCATATGAAATTGTTCAAGGTGACGCTGCATCGTATGCCGTAGGCCCTTATTCTTCTGCTGATCCTTATGATTTTTGTAATGACGACTACAGCACAACAGACGCAGGGTTAGCGGTAATCAGCAATGGTTCTACGCTCAATTGTGCAAACTACACGTCTGCTACCAATGAAGACGGTACGCCTGTTGACGGTTTTGAAGGTGTTGACCCTGTTTATACAGCTGTTGGCGTAGGTTCAAACGGTTTCCCTGGATACTCAGACGAGTATATTGGTACATACGAGCGTGATTCATACGCGGTATACGCTGATATATCAGGCGACCTTACAGACGAGCTTTTTGCTCAAGCAGCAATTCGCTATGAAGACTACTCAGACTTTGGCTCTGAATTGGTTTACAAAGTTGCGGGTATCTATCAGTTAACCGAAGAAATCGGTTTGAGAAGTTCATTCGGTACAGGCTTCCGCGCCCCCACGCCGGGTCAGCAAGGTACCACTAATGTTTCAACCCGACTGCCGAATGGCTTCCCTGTAGCAACAGGCTTATTCCCTGCAAGTAGTGCGGTAGCTCAGGCTTTAGGTGCTGAAGCACTCAAACCCGAAAAATCAACCAACTTTACCTTGGGGATGACCGCGGATTACGGCGATGTCACGCTAACGATTGATTACTACAACATCAAACTAGAAGACCGCGTGAATGCAGTATCTACCATGGACGTTTCGACCACAGTAGTCACCGACCCAGACGCAGAAGGTTATCAAGCTTACCAAAACTATTTGGCGCTTGAGTCTGCAAATGTTGTAGGTGCGAACACCATCGGTGGTGTGTTCTTCTTCCAGAACGCATTTGACACAGTTACCGAAGGGTTAGACGTGGTAGCAACTTACAACATGGAATCTTCCATGGGTGATACCACCTTTACGGCATCATTTAACTACAACAACACTGAGTTCGATTCTGATCCCAGTGAATACTACAACGAAGAAAACCAGTTCGATTTTGAAAATGGTACACCGGAAACCCGTGGTGTGGTTTCTGTTAAACACGCCATGGATGACTTCCAAGTAGTAGTGCGAATGAATTACTACGGTGAATACGAGAATACCTTGGACAACACCCTAGAAACCACTCAGAAGTTTGGAGCTGAATATCAGTTTGACGTGGAAGGAACTTACTTCATTAGTGAAAACCTCTCGCTGATAGCCGGTGCACGTAACATCTTCGACGAATATCCAGATGAAGTGAATGACAACATGGCGGGCGACGCTTGCTGTGGTCGTATTTACCTCTCTGACTCTATCGTCGATTGGCAAGGTGGATATTACTACGCGAAGTTTGTAGCAACCTTCTAATCACCTTATGACTAGTAGTTGTTACCTATTCACCGACCAGCAATTAGCTGGTCGGTTTAATTGGGCACACCGTCGATGCAGACGGTCATTTTTTGTTTAAAACAAATGTGTAAAAACATGATTATCTTATACCCTGGAGCACTGCTGTTATGGAGATAGAACTGATTGGGTTCGTCCTCACTTTGTGCATTGCCGGCGCAATTGCTGGCATTACATCTGGTCTGTTTGGCAATGGCGGCGGTTTTGTCGTTGTCCCTGCCCTCACTGCGGTTTTTCCGTTTTTTACCCCTACATCTGATGAACTTGTAAAAGTAGCCATTGGCACTTCATTAGCATCCATTGTCGTGTCTAGCACACGTTCTGTGATTGCCCATAAAGCAAAAGGCGCTGTAGATTTTACCGTACTTAAGTCGTGGTCGGCATGGATCGTACTTGGCGTTTTGGGTGGATTGCTCATTGCTCACAAGAGCAGCAGCGGCATTCTTACCGTGGTATTTGCTGGCGGTGTTTTGTTGTATTCCATCTATTTCTTATTTCCTGACTTTGTTGTTCGTCCGGGAGTAAGTTTCGACATGCCTACCGGACTTGGACGAGCGTCTCTGGCGTTTGTGTTAGGTGGGTTCTCAGCCTTGTTGGGGATTGGGGGCGGTACACCGATGGTGATTACTATGGTGATGTGTCGTCGCAGTATTCAACAAGCTGTTGCTACGGCAGCTGGTGTTGGCTTTTTAATTGGCTTACCCGGCGCCATTGGCTTTTTATTCATGAAACACGCCGAAGATGCGGTTCTGCCATTTGGTACCGTCGGCTACATCAATATACCAGCACTGATCGCCATCAGTATTGGTTCCATCTTAACGGCACCCATTGGTGCCAACATGGCCCACAGTTTTAGCGAAAAAACACTCAAGCGTTTGTTTGGCGTGTACTTAGTGATTGTGTCTGTGGTCATGTTTATTAAGTATTTCAAAAACCTATGACATATCACCGAGCCAAATAAGAGGAATTAGAACGATGACACATAACCCTTCTCGACGTTTATTTTTAGGCGGTAGCCTTGCAGCAACAGCTGTTGGCGCATCAGGTATTATTGCACCAGCGGGATTAGCCGCAGCATCAACGATGGACGCAGAAAAACTCTATTACGGGCCAAAACCCGGCGTGGCAAAACTCAATGCCAATGAAAACCCTTTTGGACCTAGCCCAGCTGCTTTAAAAGCCATTGCTGAAGCTTCTAGCAGCGGTGGTGCTTATTATGCCTATCCTGCTGCGGTTCGTTTGATGGATATGATTGCTGAACATCACGGCTTATCACGCAGTAATGTGTCTTTAAGTGGTGGCTCTAGCCCAATCCTGTCATTTGCAGCATTGGCCGCAACGACTAAAGGGGTCATTTTGGGGCCAGATTTGTTCTGGGATACCACATCAAACGCGCCGTTAAAACAAGGCGGCCCTGAGATTCGTCGCATTCCCAATACCGCTGACTTACAAATCGATCTTGATGCCATGTATAACGCCATCGATGACAGCGTGGGTATGGTGCATATTTGTAACCCTAACAACCCTACTGGCCGCATTGTTGACCCCGTTAAATTGCGTGAGTTCTGTATCAAAGCATCAAAGAAAACCCTTGTTCTCGTTGATGAAGCCTATAACGAACTGATTCAAGATGCGCCTAAGCACTCGATGATCCCGCTCATCAAAGAAGGCCACAATATTATTGTTGCACGTACCTTCTCTAAAATTTACGGTTTGGCGGGCATGCGCGTAGGTTATATGTTGGGTTCAGAGCAAAATATGGAATGGATCAACAAGTACGGTATGGGTGGTTACACGGTTAACCAAGCTGGCTTAGCGGCGGCAATCGCCAGCTACAACGACGAGGCCTTTATGACCTTTTCCCGCGACAAAATTGCAGAAGCAAAAGGTATTATTGCCGACGCAGTCAAAGCCAATGGATTAACTGCTTTGCCTTCAAGCACTAACTTTGTGTTTGTTAATTTAGGGCAAGACGGTGATGCCAATGCTTTCCGCAAAGCGATGGAAGCACAGAACGTATTGATTCGTGGTCAATACCGTACGTATAAGCCTTGGTCTCGCGTGAGTACAGGCCGTATTGAACACGTTAAAATGTACGCCGCAGCCATGCCTAAAGCGTTAGAAATGATGCATAAAATGAAAGCGTAATCAGCAAAAAACGTATCATTCCACACGTTACAAACCTCAGCATTTGCTGGGGTTTGTTTTTAAAACCAAGCTTGGCGTAGCTCGCTAGGCGTAAACCCCGTCCAACGTTTCACGGCTCTGCGAAAATTTGTCATATCACTTATCGCTAGCTGATTCGCACTTTGTTCATTATTGAGTTGCTGCAGTTGCAAGCAACACACTACTTGCTGTCGTCGTGTTTCATCGTAGAGCTGTTTAAAGCTCACTCCGTGCTCCGCCAATTTTCGCTTCAATGTGGCCGGACTCAAGGCAAATTTTTCAGCTAATACAGGTAAAGTAATCGCGCTTTCTTTACGCAAGATTCGTCTCACTTGGTCTAAAAACGTGTACCGGCAAGGCCTCGCCGACATCACGCCTGTTAGCGCGTACTTTTTCGCAACTCGGTTCGCTAGTATAAATGGCGTATGAAGATCTGAGGTCGGAAACTTGATCATACACACAGGTTGGTCAAACTTGAGTCGATACCCCAAGTTTTCTTCATATTCCTGAATGTGTCGGGGGCGCGAAAAAGGAAAACTAAAATGAAATGGAATACGCCTTCCCACGCATTGTTTGCTCAGTGCAACTAAAGCCGAGCAATACATTTCCAGCATAAAACCAAATCGTTTACCTGCGCCAAGGGCGTCTTGCAGCAATAAATATCCCCACTCTCCATCACGGTGAAAAGTGGCGGATATAAACGGGCTAATCACCGTTTGTGCCACAGTTATGGCCCGTAAAGCAGACTCAAAGTTAGAGGAATAGGTCAACACGTGAAGCAAAGCATTACTATGACTAGACACCAAATTTCTGCCTGCTTGGAATGCACAATCGTAACCTTGAACATAGGTTTGCGCATTGCCCACAAGCCGCAACAACTGACTGGCACTCACTCTTCTTTGAGATGTTAAATCCGAGCTGAAAATCCCTGTTCCTCGTAGTAATTTTTCCTGCTCAGCACCTCGGGCGTTGGCAATAGCAACAAGATTCGCTGCCAGTAAATTGGCAGCAAAAACTTTGTCAGTTTGCGTTAACCCTAGCTCGAATGTCATGCGACGTTAACTGCCATCTCATCAATCTTTTGATTCATGCGGGCCAATATGTCATTGAGTCTATTCTCATTATCCAGCGGCCCTGCAACCACTCGCACGCTCTGGAAGATAGCCGTTGTTCCATGCCCTGCTTTAAACGCCACGTGACGCACGCTTTGCTGCAGTTGTTCCGCTAGTCGACGAGCTTCTTCTGGGGCAATTTCTGGCAACAAAAGTACGAAGCGGTCGCCAGCATAGCGGCATGCCAAATCCACGGCACGCAAATTCATCAGAATCAATTGCGCAATTTCACGTAAAAAACGATCGCCTTCTTGCTGGCCGTACTGCTGATTAAATTGAGAGAAATTATTAATATCAAGAATGATAACTGAGGCGGAAATACCCTGCTCTTGCAACTCTTGCGCTCTGGCACGCCAATAATCTGCACGATAAAGCTGTGTTATCACATCAATTTGATCATGAGAGCGATACCACAGTTCTCGGCGCTGAAGTTGCCGATTAAGCGCCAGTTGCTCTTGATGCCATAAGTACAAAGCCAACGACATGATGATCATCCCCAGCCCAGCAGGCACAGATTCCACCATACTCAACCACATAGCGGCTTGATTGTAGTGGTTAAACTCATCAAACACGTCGAGTAAGGCGGAAAACATAAAACATGACAACCCAACGACGAGCAAGCTAGTAACCTTGCCCGGGGGGCGGCTAGTGAGTACTGCGACAATCCATATCATAGTCAATACGGCGACACTGCCCTCACCCACCACATCGAGCCATTCAATTGCATCTGCGGGCTTGAGCGAGCCGTTGATAAAACACAACAAGCAGGCAAGTACGAGTACGCCAAAGGACACCCCTAGCAGGCTGGTATGGCGCATTAAAAGAGTTAAATTCATCGGTAGACTTCCCAAGGTTTCTACAAGCTTTCACTACACAATGCTAAGTGAGAAACCCGCTAACTGAAGTGATTCTTGGGGGTCATTTTGGCTCAATTATGTGACAAAACGATGATATTTAAGCAATAGAACAAAACCCTGCACCGCCACACGCCTTATTTTTAAAGGGCTATAGCGAGGGGGTCAAAATAGCTCAACAAGTTGCATTTTCTACTCAAAAGCTCATTTTCACCACGCAGATGAACACAAATGGTCACATAACTGTCATTTTCACTCCTTAACGTAGCCGCCAATCGACTTACTTTACTCACACACTCACTGAGAGAATCTTGGAATGAAAAGGCGTTTATCACTGTTATCTCTTGCTTGTGCAGCCGCACTCAACTTATCAACGGCCTATGCGCAAGAAGACACGGGCGTTATCGGTCAACTCACCAACGAAGCGCAAAATCGCGTCTATGCGGGCGCAAAGATTGAAATTGTTGAATTGAACAAAGTGACGTTTTCTCATCGTGACGGCACCTTTCGCTTTGACGGTTTACCCGCGGGTACATACACGCTGAAGGTCTCTTATTTGGGTTCACCCACAGTAACGCAAACAATTGAAATTACTGAAGGTCAAGCTATCACGCCGGTAGTCATGATCGCAGAAGACACAGATTCATTAGAAGAAGTGATGGTGCAAGGCCAACGCAGTGGCCAAGCCAGCGCACTTAACCAACAGCGCGTTGCTGACAATATCAAATCTATCGTCTCTGCCGATGCCATTGGTCAATTCCCCGATCAAAACGCTGCAGAATCGTTGCAACGCCTTCCCGGCCTTTCGATTGAGCGCGATCAAGGTGAAGGCCGTTTTGTCGGCATTCGTGGTATCGACCCTAACTTGAACAGTGTCACCATCAACGGGTTGAATGTACCTTCACCAGAAGCGGGCGTACGCTCAGTTGCTTTAGATGTTATCCCTTCTGAGTTAATTCAAACACTGGAAGTGTCTAAATCGGTCAGTGCTGACATGGACGGTGACGCCATCGGTGGTGCCATTGAAGTAAAAAGTGTCAGCGCTTTCGACCGCACAGGCGACACATACAGTATTAATGCCCGATTGAGTCAGAACGAATTACGCGATGAATTGAGCCCTAAAGCATCGTTTAGTATGACCAAGTTGTGGAATGACAAGTTTGGTGTCGCGGCTGCATTGTCGTACTTCGACCGTAGCTTCGGCTCTGACAATATCGAGAGCAATGGTGACGACGAAGTTGAAGAACGACAATACACCATCACTCGTAAACGCTTAGGTGCCGCGGTTAACCTAGATTATCGACCTGACTTCAACAATCAATTTTATCTGCGTACGCTATACAGTAAGTTCTCTGACAACGAATATCGTCAGGCCAACATCTTCACACTGGACGGCGAAGACTCAGAAATTGCGCGTGAAAGTAAAGACCGTTACGAAGCCCAATCAATTTTTACCGTTGCGGCAGGCGGTGAGCACCAGCGCGGGGAATGGGAATATAGCTATCAACTCGGTTACGCAAAATCTGACGAAGACGAACCTGATGCCCTTTATTACGTGTTTAAAACCGATAATGCGAGTCTCAGCGCCGACCTTGATAGTCGCATTCCTCTAGTCTCTCGCGATGACGCTGCCGATGACTTGAGTACTTATGAAGTAGATGAAATCAGCTTCGAAGACAACTACGCGAAAGATACCGAATACAGTGCCAAGTTTGATGTGACCAAGACATTCAATAATGAAGGTCCATTAACCTTGGTTAAAGTGGGTTCAAAATACCGTACCCGCAGTAAAGAAGTCGACAGTGACATCTCCATTTATGACGGTGACTTTGATGATATGGACCCAAGCATGTTCGCCGCCGCCCAACCTGATTGGGGCATTGGAGCTTTTGGTCCTGGTTTAGACAGAAGCGCCATGCGCAGTTATTTCAATAGTAATAAAGCCGCTTTGGAACTCGCTGAACTCGATTCTGAACTTGAATCTAATGGCGCGTCTTATGTGAACGATGAAGACATTTTCGCTGCCTATGCCATGGCACAGTTTGATGTCGACGATCTACGTGTTGTTGCCGGTTTGCGCTATGAAAAAACCGACTTTAGTACACAAGGTATGCGAGTTGAGCTTATCGAAGACGAAGAAAATGACATTGAAGAAGTGGTCAACACCGATTGGTCTGCACAACGCGATTACGACTACCTATTGCCAAGCATCAATGCTCGCTATTCTTTCTCTGACCAGCTGATTCTTCGTGCCGCATACAGCCAAACTATTTCTCGCCCGCGTTTTGAAGAAGCTGCTGCTTATCAAATTATTGAATCCAAGACAGAAGAAGATGATGGCGAGTTTGTTACCGAGCGCGAAGCAGAGGTGGGTAACCCTGAGCTATTGCCTTATGAAGCCAACAACTTTGACCTATCTTTAGAATACTACCCAGGCAATATCGGCGTACTGTCAGCCGGTTTATTCTATAAAAAAGTCGACAACTTCGTGATCTATGCCGACGTTGCTGGTACCGAAGGCTGGGAAGGCTACGATGAAGTTGTCCAGCCACAAAATGGTGAGTCTGCCGATTTAACCGGTTTAGAACTGGCTTGGGTTAAGGCTTTTGACAACGGCTTGTTACTTTCTGCCAATGGTACCTTCTCTTCATCTGACGCTACCACGCTACTTGATGGCGAGCGCTACGAAACTAGCCTGCCTAACCAGTCAGATACAGTGGGCAATTTCACTATCGGCTATGAAAATATGAACTGGAGCCTGCGCTTAACGATGACTTATAAGAGTGAGAACTTGGAAGAAATCGACGGCGATATGATCCGTATGGAAGACGATCACCAGCAAGTTGACTTCTCGGGCAAGTACTTCATTAACGAAGATATGAACGTGTATTTCAACGCTATAAATATCAATAACGAGCCTTACTACCACTACTTTGACAGTCGCAACCGCAATGCTCAATTCGAAGAATATGGCCGTACGTTTGAGATTGGCTTTAGCTGGCAATTGTAATTCGCTATTTAATTGATGTTTCGGCGCAGCGCTGTCGCGTTGCGCCTTTTGGTAAGTGAGATATGAAAGGTCATAGCAAAGCGAGCGAAGGCCAAATCGTTCATCACTACCCGCTCCAAAAACAGGAAAAGTAATATGAAGATGCGCACTATGTTGCTCCCATGCGCCCTCCTACTCGGTGTAACAGGTTGCCAGCAATCTGCTGATAACATGCAATCTGTTGAACAGCCACAAGCTCAGCTCACGCTGCAATCTCTGTCTCAGGTTTCTGGTGAAAACCTACTTCCTTTAACCTACAACAATCAATCGTATTGGTTACTTGCCAGTGAAAAATTGGGGCTGAGCCTTATTGATGCTGAGCAAAGCGTGATTGCGAAATGGCAAGGCAACATGAGCCAAGTTGACTATCGCCAACTACAAGATGGACATACGCTGCTCATCTCTGCGTTGGACAACAATACTTCTGACATCCATTTGTTAACGTTGGATTTAACTGCCCCGGCATTTACGCTTGAAAAAAGCTTACCCGCTGTCGTCGCCGATATCGAAACCGTGTGTTTACAGCAAACTGCTGAAGGCATCAATTTATATTCAGCTGACGCCAACGGCCAAGCCACTCAACGCTATGTGTATGTTAATCAGACAAAGCGCATTGTCGATCAAGAAGTGAGAAAGCTATTGATTGGACCAGGGCTCTCTGACTGTGCAGTGGCAGATAATCTGCAAACCTTATTCATGGTCGAACAAGACACGGGCATTTGGCATTACGACGCCTTTGATGAAGCGGAAGATAGCCGTGAACTACAAGTGCTGTCTGCGTCGATGGAAATCGAATCGATTTCGGTCACCGCCAATGGTGAAGCCTTGCTTGTCAGCCCGGATAAACCGACATTATGGTATGTGTGGGACGAAACGGTTATCCCTATTGCCCTTCCAGAAAAAATGGAGCCGGGTACTGTGAATCTATCGGTCAATGACAATGGCACCTTAACAATTGGCTTGTTTGATGAAGCCAGCGGTCAGTTGTTCCAAGGAACAGTAACACTGAATCACCCTCGTGCTGTTAGCAAGCCTCGTTCGCCTGTAGCACTGTTAAAAGCAGCAGTAGAAACTCAACCGGTAAATCGTTTTGGAGATGCGGCTGATGACCCCGCAATTTGGGTCAATCAAACGGCCCCTGAGAAGAGTCGTATTTTAGGCACTGACAAGAAATACGGTTTGAATGTGTATGACCTTGCCGGGAACGAGCTCCAAAGCCTGCCTGTCGGTCGCGTGAATAATGTGGATATTCGTACCAACATTCAACTCGGTGAAAGATTAGTGGATATTGCTGCTGCCAGCAACCGTTCTAATACCAGCGTGAGCCTATTTACTATTGCACAAGACTCTGGCGAAGTGACACATTTGTTAGACTTTCCCACCGACCTTAATGACGTTTACGGTTTGTGCTTGTATCAGGGAGACACTCTCGACGTATTGGTAAATGATACCTCTGGTGATTACCGTCGATATCGTCTCGATATGACTGACACCATCCATGCGACTGAAATAGAGCGATTCAGCACACCAAGTCAACCCGAAGGCTGCGTAGCTGATGATGCATCAGGGCGTTTGTATTATGGTGAGGAAGCCGTTGGTGTATGGCAACGGGATCTCATTGGAGACACACCAAACGCAACGTTAATTGCGGAAGTGGGCGGTGATGTTGAAGCTGACATTGAAGGCGTAGGCTTATATCAGTTGGACTCGGCGCAATATTTAGTTGTATCCAGCCAAGGTAATAATCGTTATGCCGTGTACGCCCTTAACGACCACAACCGTCTACTAGGTACATTCAGTATTGGCGCTAATGTTGAACTTGGCATTGATGGTGTGTCGGAAACCGACGGTCTAGAAGTGACCGCCACACCTTTAGGCACTCAATTTCCTGATGGGTTAATGGTGGTGCAAGACGGAAGAAATGTGATGCCTATGGCTCCGCAAAATTTCAAACTCGTCAGTGGCAGCGCGCTCGCAGAATTTATTCGTAAGCACCGATAGTTTTACATCTCACTCGCAAAGGGGGAACTTCTCCCTTTGCTTCTTTCATTCACACAATTCAGATCGCAAAATATTTGTACAATTCGCCCTAATTTCAAATGACTAGCGAATAAAGATTTCACTTATGCTTCATACACCGCTATGCTAGCTAACAAAGATAAATACAATCATCTATACCAGTAATAGTTGCTTTACCCCATGAGTCATTTTTTTACACCTCAAGTGTTAGCATGCCAATTCTTCTGTCTGTACGATAAAGTGAGTTTTCAATGAGCATCGCACTACTTGTTACTGACGACTCAAAACTCTCTCGTAAAAGTGCCATCCGAGCCTTACCGCCTGAATTGGACTATCACATCACAGAAGCAACGAACGGACGAGAAGCCATTGAAATAATGCAACATCAGGGATTTCATTTGCTGTTGCTTGATTTGACCATGCCCGAAATAGATGGCGTAGGCGTATTAGAGTATTTGTCTCAACAATCCCCCATGCCAAATGTCATTGTCATTAGCGCTGATATTCAACCTGCGATGAAAGAAAAGGTCTTCGGTCTCGGTGCCAAACGATTTTTGCACAAGCCATTAAACCCCGACGAACTAGCTATGGCGATGTTCGAGCTAGGCTATTTGTAAGCTCTAGACTGTTCGAGCTGAAAGCCTACAAGCGGGATAATTGGGTAAGCGCTCACGCTCTGTTATTATATTGGTTTTGATACCTATCTGCAGTTCATGCCCAAGATTGAAATTCAACACGGCTTTGTATTAACCACTCGCACCCGTACATCCAAATACGGCGATAAAGTGGAAATATGGGTTGCAACTGAAAATGGGCCTCGCTGCCTCGTCACTCCCTATGAGAAGCCGGTTTGCTTTATCCTCCAGCAGGATAAACAGCCATTGAGCGAGATATTATCAAAAGAAAACTTACATGCAGAAATACAAGATACACAACTAAGAACGCTTACTCAGCTTCCAACTAGTAGTGTAAAGCTGACCTCCGAACGTCAACTGTACACGCTTAAGCGAGCGATACAGCATTCACCTATCGAACTATTTGAAGCGGATATTAAGCTAGCTGACCGTTACTTGATGGAACGCTTTATTTATGGCGCTTTACGCTATCAAGGTCAGGTTAAAGGCAACGATATTGTCGACGTAAAAGTAATGCCTTCGGACTTTAGACCAAAGCTTAAAACCCTGTCACTCGATATCGAATGTGATGAACACGGTCAACTTTATTCGATTGGCCTTGCTGGCAATGACTGCCATGAAGTGATTTTGATTGACACAGATGCACAAACGATACAGCCAAACTCTTTGCCCTTCACCCTTACGGTAGTCGATTCGGAAAAAGCACTATTACTGGCGTTGATTCAAACGATCAATTGCGCAGATCCCGACGTCATCTTAGGTTGGAATATTAAACAATTCGATATGGTAGTACTGGATAAGGCTGCCAAACGACTAGGTGTTGCCTTGACTCTAGGGCGGCAAAATACGCGATTAGCTATACGAGAATGGGAAGCCGGACGAGTAATGGTCGATTTACCCGGACGAGCAGTAGTAGATGGTATCGAAAGTCTCAAATCGATGACCTATCACTTTGAAAGTTTTAGCTTGAATCACGTTGCCAATGAGCTTTTGAATAAAGGCAAGTTAATTGAAGAAAGCGACAGATTAGGAGCGATTAAGGCACTATATCAAAACGATAAACTCGCGTTGGCCAAATACAACTATCAAGACTGTGAATTAGTTAACGATATTGCTACGCACACCAAATTTATAGATTTCCTGATATTGCGCAGTACATTAACAGGGTTGCAACTCAGCAGGCCTGGAGGCTCAGTCGCGGCCTTTCTCAATGTGTATCTGCCGAAGGTCCATCGAGGGGGGTATATCTCTCCTAACCGCCCAAACGACGGCGGCTTAGCAAGCCCCGGCGGCTACGTAATGAATTCAAAACCGGGCTTATACAAACACGTTTTGGTACTCGATTTTAAGAGCCTTTATCCGTCTATCATACGTACCTTTAAAATCGACCCAATGGGGTTGGCCGAAGGACTAAAAACGCCAGAAAACGCAATACCTGGTTATAAAGGCGCTGTATTTTCTCGCAAACAACACTACCTTCCAGACATAATCACATCGCTATGGGCACAACGCGATGAAGCGAAAAAACACAAAGACGCGCCACTATCCCAAGCAATTAAAATTTTAATGAACTCGTTTTACGGCGTACTGGGAAGTGGAGGCTGCCCTTTTTACGACACGCGCCTGGCAAGCTCTATCACCATGCGAGGGCATTTCATTATGCAAACAACAGCACAATGGATCGAAGAACTTGGGCATGAAGTCATCTATGGCGATACAGATTCAACCTTTGTTCACCTCTCTACTGTCTCCGACAACGCAGCAGCAAACGCCATAGGCAAGCAACTAGAAACGATAATTAATCAAAAATGGGGCGCTTATATCGCTACAGAGTTTGGTGTTGAAAACCAGTTGGAAATTGAATTTGAAACCCATTTTTCAACCTTTTTTATGCCCACGATACGCGGTGCTGAAACGGGCAGTAAAAAGCGCTATGCGGGTATCAAGCAACAAGGTAATGAAGAACAATTAATATTTAAGGGGCTAGAGACCGTTCGCTCAGATTGGACTACATTGGCCAAAGATTTTCAGCAAACCTTGTATTTAAAAGTCTTCAAAAGCGAGCCTGTAGACGCATACATTCGCAATACGCTTGAATCGTTAAAAGCAGGGCAATTAGATGACAAACTGATCTACGCTAAGCGCTTGCGAAAGCCCCTCGCCCACTACGTAAAAAATGTGCCTCCTCATGTCAAAGCAGCACGCATCGCAGACGAACAAAATAGCTTGCGCGGAAAACCTCTACAATATACAAATTCTGGATCGGTGAAGTACGTGGTGAGCACTCAAGGGCCAAGACCCATTGAGTATATTGATCACCCCATAGATTATGATCATTATATAGAAAAGCAATTACAGCCAATAGCAGACAGCATTCTTCCACTCATAGGGCTGAACTTTTCTACCATACAAGACAAGCAAATAAGCTTATTCTGCTAAGTAACATTCACCCAAGTCTGTTGCCTTTTCTTGCTCACTTTTGAGCGTGTTTTTCTTTAAAACTATTATAAGCACTCAACACCTCAGGAATACTCACTCGCTTTAATAAGCGAGCAAGTGTAGTTGCTTCTTCTTGAGGCGCGCTAGCAATATCACAAATCACTCGCTGGTAACGAGTATTGACGTGTTGTCTCGCTTTATCCAGTGCTTGAGCGACCTGAGCATTAGCCATACGTTCTTGCATGTAAGCATGGTATTTATTAAAGGCGTCAGAGGGAAAATTAATGTGCTCTTTTACGCGGTCATCTTCAAAGCCATGGCGATTATTTTTAAACTGTGACTGTACACGATCAAGACCAACTGGCCGGCCTCGGCCTAACATAGCAACATATTCGAGCTCTGACCGAAACTTGCGGTGTACAATGAACGCCCTTGCTAATTTGGTACCTTGAGGCACTTTGGCAAAAACGCTATCAAACACCGGAAACTCTGTTCCGTCTTCAAATAACCTTTTTAAACCATTATCAGTAATGTTATGAGGGTTCATTGAAATAGGTTGAAGATAAGTTCTATAGAGAGATTTTACTTGCTGGGCAGTTTCTACCACTGTTTTTTCTTTTATCGGTAACTCAAACAAGGTCTCATTGACTTTGTTACGCCATGGAAAAGACATTACGTCAAAGTTTTCCGTACTACTAATCAGTGTTTTGATTGTCGTTTGACAATCCAAAGGCGTCCAAAATTCGTCCAAGTCCAACAGTAATAAATGCGTAAAGCCTTCGCTATGTGCGACCTTAAAAGCATTACGATAGATTGTGCCTTGTGGACCTTTTTTAGCCTGCTCAAAAAGCGTATCCGCACAGATAAATTTGACCTGTTCTGTAGGAAAAAGAGATTGGAGTTCTTCTGTATTATCAGTGCAACCATTGAAATGTATTTCAATGCTGTCGACGCCAAAGTATAAATGGTGGTAGACCCACTCAGGAATATATGCAGCTTCGTTCTTTGCAATCGCAACTAACTTAACCTTCGTATTTTTTCGTCTGTCTAATATTCGTAGTAAAGGGTAGCGAAGCTGACTTAGATTATGCCTTACGGCATTAATTCGGCTTTTCCAATTCATTCAAAATCTTTCTCTATTTACCTTTGCTATAGAATAAATTACAAAGCGATGTTGCCAAAGCGCATTTTTGAATTTAATCAGGCAATCAACAGGTTAGTTAACCAAACGAAAAAAAGGGCTACCCTTCCGGATAGCCCTTCTTCTAAATAGGAGCTTGGCGATGTGCTACTCTCACATGGGGAGACCCCACACTACCATCGCCGCTAACGTGTTTCACTTCTGAGTTCGGAATGGATTCAGGTGGTGCCACGTCGCTATTGTCGCCAAGCATAAACCGTCGTGCAAATTCGAGTGCTCTACTCGACATTTGCGCAATGAGGACCAACAGTACTCTCAGGAGTCAGTCAAGTCATCATTGTTTAAGTCTTATCTTAACAATTCTGGAAATCTGATATTCAATCTATCGAGTAACTACTACTCTATTCAACTTGATTTAGCACTTGCCTACAACACCATAGCTTAAAGCTAATTTGGCGTTGTATGGTTAAGCCTCTCGGGCAATTAGTACAGGTTAGCTTAACGCCTCACAACGCTTCCACACCCTGCCTATCAACGTCATCGTCTATAACAAC